>JANOJR010000291.1:0-1664 GCA_031418855.1 Rubrivivax sp. | reverse complement strand
CGCACGATGATGGAGCGCACGGGGGCTGACCTCGCGGTGATGAATTCGGGCGGCGTGCGCGACTCGCTGCCGGCCGGGCGCGTGAGCTACCGCGACGTGCTCAAGGTGCAGCCCTTCGGCAACACCGTCACCGTCGTGCGTTTGAGCGGCACTGAGTTGTTGGCCTACCTGCAAGCGGTGGCGAAGATGACGCCGGGCTCGGGCGCCTTTCCGCAGACGGCGGGGCTGCGCTGGGTCATTCATGGCGGGCAGCTGGTCTCGGCCGAAGTCGGTGGCCAAGCTGTCGATGCCAAGCGCGAATACCGCCTGGCGATCAACAACTTCACCGCCAGCGGCGGTGACGGCTACCCCAAATTGAACGAGCATCCGGGCTACATCAACTCAGGCTTTGTCGACGCCGACGTGCTGCGCGACTTCATCAGCCGCAACAGCCCGCTGAAGACCGCCAACTTCGCGCCGGGTGACGCCGTGCAGCGGCGCTAACACGGAAAATGAGCATGCGATTTCGCTTCACCCCCTATGTACTGCTAGCCGCGCTGCTGGTCGGCTGCGCCACCGCACCACCGCCTGCGCCACCACCCAGCACGCCGCTCAAAGTGCAGATCCTGGCCATCAACGACTTCCACGGCAACCTCAAAGCCCCTGCCAACGGCTTGACGATGATGCAGCCGCGCTCGCGCGTGCCTGCAGGCGGCGCCGAGCACATGGCCACCCTGGTGGCCGAGCTGCGCGCGAAGAACGCCAACACCGTGTTCGTCGGCGCGGGTGACCTCATCGGCGCCTCGCCCTTGCTGTCGTCGATGCTCAACGACGAGCCGACGATTGAGGCACTGTCGCTGATGGGCATGGAAGTCTCGGCCATGGGCAACCACGAGCTCGACCGTGGCCAGGCCGAGTTGCTGCGTCTGCAAAAGGGCGGCTGCCACCCCGACAAGGGCTGCCAGGGCCCGGCCCCGTTCAAGGGTGCGGGCTTTCAGTACCTGGCGGCTAACACCCATGTTGACGCCACCAACAAAACGCTGTTCCCGCCCTATTGGATCAAGCGCTTCGAGGGCGTGCCCGTGGCGTTTGTCGGTTTGACCACGCGCTTCACGCCCAATGTGGTGGTGGCCTCCAGCATCACCGGGCTGCGCTTTCGCGACGAGGTGCAAACCGTCAACGCCCTCGTGCCCGA
This sequence comes from Rubrivivax sp., assembly GCA_031418855.1. Classification (GTDB taxonomy): domain Bacteria; phylum Pseudomonadota; class Gammaproteobacteria; order Burkholderiales; family Burkholderiaceae_C; genus Rubrivivax. The sequence goes on along the minus strand of JANOJR010000291.1, from coordinate 490 downwards.
GCTCAAGCGCCAGGGGGTTGAGGCCATCGTGGTGCTGATGCACGAGGGCGGCAACAACAGCGGCAACTACAACGAATGCCCGGGCATCACCGGCCCGGTGGTCGACATCGTCAAGCAGCTCGACCCGGCGGTGGACCTGGTCATCAGCGGCCATTCGCACCAAAGCTACATCTGCCGTATCGAAGGCCGCGTGGTCACCAGTGCGGCGTCGTTCGGCACGCTGGTGACGCAGGTCGAACTCACACTGGACCGCAAGAGCGGCGACGTCCGCCACGCCGAAGCGCAGAACCACGTGGTCGCACCCACATTGGCCAAGAACGCGGCCATGAGCACGCTCATCGCCACCTACGAGCGCATCACCGCGCCGCTGGCCAAACGCGCTGCCGGGCGGCTTGCCGAGCCGCTGTCACCGGTGGCCGACAAGAACGGCGAAAGCACCCTGGGCCGCCTGATTGCCGACGCGCAACTCGAAGCCACGCGCGGCGCTGGC
>JANOJR010000290.1:0-15118 GCA_031418855.1 Rubrivivax sp. | reverse complement strand
CTTCAACAGCGCCAATTTCTCCAGCATCGCCACCGATGCGAAGGGCGTGATCCAGATCTTCAACGTCGGCGCCGAGCGCATGCTGGGCTATACCGCCGCCGAAGTGATGAACAAGATCACCCCGGCCGACATTTCCGATCCGCAGGAAGTGATTGCCCGCGCCGAGGCCTTGAGTGCCGAGCTTTCCACGCCGATCACGCCGGGCTTCGAGGCCTTGGACTTCAAAGCCTCGCGCGGCATCGAAGACATCTACGAGCTGACCTACATCCGCAAGGATGGCAGCCGCTTCCCGGCGGTGGTGTCGGTCACGGCGCTGCGCGACGCCCAGGACGGCATCATCGGCTACCTCTTGATCGGCACCGACAACACCGCGCGCAAGCAGGTTGAAGCCGAACAAAAGAAGCTCGACCAGCGCCTGCGCGACCAGCAGTTCTACACCCGCTCGCTGATCGAATCCAACATCGACGCGCTCATGACGACCGACCCGTCCGGCATCATTTCCGACGTCAACAAGCAGATGGAAGCGCTCACCGGGTGTACGCGCGACGAATTGATCGGTGCCCCGTTCAAGAACTATTTCACCGACTCGCAGCGGGCCGAGGCAGCCATCAAACGGGTGCTGAGCGAAAACAAGGTGACGAACTACGAGCTCACCGCACGCGCCAGGGACGGCAAGCAGACCGTGGTGTCCTACAACGCCACCACGTTCTACGACCGCGACAGGAACCTGCAAGGCGTCTTCGCCGCAGCGCGCGATGTCACCGAGCGCAAATTTCTCGACCAGGCGCTGCAGGAAACGAATGTCGCGCTGGAAAGCGCCAAATCGTTGGCGGAAAAGGCGAACCTCGCCAAGTCGGATTTCCTTTCCAGCATGAGCCATGAGTTGCGCTCGCCACTGAATGCGATCCTCGGCTTCGCCCAACTGATGGAATCGGGGTTGCCCGTGCCCACGCCATCGCAAAAGGCCAGCATCGACCAGATCCTGCAGGCCGGGTGGTACTTGCTTGAGTTGATCAACGAGATCCTCGACCTTGCGTTGATCGAGTCCGGCAAGCTGTCTTTGTCGCTGGAACCGATGTCGCTGGGCGAAGTGCTGAGCGACTGCCAGGCCATGATCGAACCCCAGGCCCAGAAGAGCGACATCCGCGTGGTGTTCCCGCATTTCGACATCCCCCAATTCGTCGACGCCGACCGGACCCGGGTCAAGCAGGTGTTCATCAACCTGCTGTCCAACGCCATCAAATACAACCGCTCGGGCGGCAGCGTTGAAGTGACGTGCAGCGCGAGCTCGGCGCAGCGCATGCGCATCGGTTTCAGCGACACAGGCGAAGGCTTATCCGCAGAGAAACTCGCGCAGTTGTTCGAGCCATTCAATCGTCTCGGACAAGAGGCTGGAACCGAGGAGGGCACCGGCATCGGCCTGGTGGTGAGCAAGCGCTTGGTCGAATTGATGGGCGGCGAAATTGGCGCACACAGCACGGTGGGGGTGGGCAGTGAGTTCTGGATCGAATTGAATTCGGCCGTCGAACCCAGAGTGGCCGCTGCCGACGCGCCGGCAACAATCTCCCGGTCGCCGGTTGCCGGACTTGCGCCGCTGCGCACGGTGCTTTGTGTCGAGGACAACCTGGCCAATCTGACCTTGATCGAGACGCTACTTGCGCGCCGGCCCGACCTCCGCTTGTTGACCGCGAGAGACGGTCGCAGTGGCGTCGAGATTGCGATCATCTCCCAGCCCGATGTCGTGCTGATGGACATCAACCTGCCGGGCATGAACGGCATCCAGGCGCTGAAGATCCTGGCTGAAAACCCGGCCACTGCGCACATTCCGGTGATCGCGTTGAGTGCCAATGCCATGCCTCGCGATATCGAGAAGGGCCTGGAGGCCGGTTTCTTCCGCTACCTCACCAAGCCGATCAAGGTCGGCAAGTTGATGGACACGCTTGACGAAGCACTGAAGTTTGCGACGACGACGGCGGCAGGTTCTAGCAATGAGGAGAATGTTTCATGATTCCCGCACACGAGATCCTCAACGCCAGCATCTTGATCGTCGACGACCAGGTCGCCAACGTGCAGTTGCTCGAGCGCTTGCTGCGCGATGCCGGCTACGTCAACGTGGCCTCGACGATGCAACCCAAGGAAGTCGGCGGGCTGCATCGCCACCACGGATACGACCTGATCCTGCTCGATCTGGAGATGCCCGGCATGGACGGATTCGAGGTCATGGAATGCCTTGCGACCGACGCTGCCGACAGCTACCTTCCGGTCATCGTGTTGACAGCTCAACCGGCGCACAAGTTGCGTGCGTTGAAGGCCGGCGCGAAAGACTTCATCAGCAAGCCGTTCGATCTGGTCGAAGTCAAGACGCGCATCCACAACATGCTGGAGGTGCGGTTGCTGAACCAGAGACTCAAGGATCACAACCGCTTGCTCGAGCAGACGGTCGCGGATCGAACCACCGAGTTGCGCGAGAGCGAGGCCCGCTTTCGCAGCCTGACTGCGCTGGCTTCGGACTGGTACTGGGAGCAGAACGAGACCGGCAGCTTGACGCATGTGTCGGGGCCGGTGGAGGAAATGCTGGGCCTTGGCTTCAGCGCCTTCCTCGGTGAAACCGGCGATGACCCGGCCACGGGCTGGGTCGAGCAAGAGCGCGCAGCGCTGCAAGCCATGATTGCGGCGCGCAAGCCGTTCCTGGATTTCGCCTTCAGCCGTGTCCATCCCGACGGCTCTGAAAGACACTTTCGCGTCAGCGGGGAACCGATGTTCAGCCCGTCCGGCCGCTACACCGGTTATCGCGGTATCGGGGTGGAAGTCGGCCGCAAGAATTAGGACGCATCAACGCGACGGTCGGCCATGTCATCAGCCCACAGCCCGAGTCAAAACAAATTGCTCGCCGCCCTGCCCCGGGCGGACTTCGAGCCCTTGGCGCAGCACCTGGAACTGGTTCCGATGGCGCTTGGCGCCATGGTGTACGAGCCCGACCAACAGTTGCAGCACGCTTATTTCCCCACCACCGCCATCGTCTCGCTGCACTACGTCACGGCGTCCGGCGCATCGGCTGAAGCCGCGGGCGTGGGGCAGGATGGCGTGGTCGGTATTTCGTTGTTCATGGGCGGCGAGACCACGGCGAGCTCGGCTTTGGTGCAGACCGCGGGCCACGCCTACCGCCTGGAGCACCGCTGGCTGATGCAGGAATTCAATCGCGCCGGCTTGTTGCAGCGCTTGTTGCTGCGCTACACGCAAGGTTTGATCACGCAGACATCGCAGATGGCCGTGTGCAATCGGCTCCACACGGTGGAGCAGCAATTGAGCCGCTGGCTGCTGTCGACACTCGACCGGGTTCCCGCGAGTGAGTTGGTGATGACGCAGGAGCTGGTCGCCAGCCTGGTCGGCGTGCGCCGGGAAAGCATTGCATTGGCCGCCGGGAAGTTGCAGCACCTCGACTACATACGCTATCGCCGCGGCCACATTTCTGTGCTGGACCGAATTGGACTGGAGGCCTGCGCCTGTGAGTGCTATGCCGTGGTCAAGAAGGAATTGGGCCGGCTACTGCCCGATGTGCTTTACCGCCAAGGCATGGCCTCTGTCGACGGATAGGTCAGTGCCCCATGGCTTGCCGCCTCCGCAGTCGCAGCCATGGTGCAATGTGCGCTCTCACGGGGCAGGTTGTGTCACGGCGTTCTTTTGAAGCGTGACGGCAGTCTGTGCCAGCAGTCTGCCGTTTGCAGATGCGCCAGTCTTCACGGCGATGTTCGTTTTTGCCAGCATGATTCCTTCAAAGTGCGCGGTCGTTCCAATCGCCACAACGCCGGCCGCCTGCCAGAAGACGTTCTTGGCCTGTGCCCCGCCTGCCAGGGTCACCCGGGTCGCGTTGGCCTGGGTCATGGAACCCGCGATCTGGAAGATCCAGACATCATTCGAGCCACCCGACAGCGTGACATCCTTGGATACCGAAACACCGGTACCCCATTTGTAGAGACCAGGAACGAGGGTCAGCCCGCCAATCTCACCGGCACCCAGTTCAGTGAAATTGGGATTCTTTCGTCCGGCGGCGTCGGTGTACGCGAGTTCCATTGCGCCCACGGCTGAGGTCAGCAATGTGGCGTTGCTCACCCTGCACGGAAGCGGCCCCGCCGCATCGACTGAATAAATTTTCCCGGTCTTCACTTCTGCGCAGGTAAGACCTATCGCCGCACCGGTGATGGGGCTGGCTCCGACATCCCCGTTGATGACAGAGTTGGGGACGTTGGTGATGCCCGATTTGGTCAGCAGCGCGAAAGTACCCGCCGCGCCAAGGCGTACCGGCGCCTGGCCCGTCGAGGCAATGGGCTTGGTCCTCAAGACGACGACGATGGGCGCGGCCATAACGCTGCCCTCGGCGGTTTTGGCCCTAATGCTCAGCGTGGCGGTGTAAGTGGTGTCCGGAGTCAGAGCGGACGCGTACGGCGTAAAGGTTGCCTGCGTATTTTCGGCGTTCATCGAGACGACACCGGGTACCTTGTGTCCGCCGGACTCCTGGAGCGTGATGTCGATCGTTGCCGGGTCCATCGCCTGGCCGAAGGGCACGGTCACTGACGTGCCGGTCACAACGTTGTCGGCGCTGTTGGTGCTGGTCGATACAGCCGTGGCTCTCTCACGTGAGTCCGCAGAAGCCATAGGCCCACCATCTCCGCCACCGCCGCATCCGGCCAAAAAGGAAGCAAGCACCACCGCACTCATCCTCATCGGTGGTTTGACTAGTCTTTGAATGCTGTTCATTTTCTTTCCTAGGTTGTTGACATGTTTTGCGACGCCGGTGAATCCTCAATTTGGTTTTCCAAGTCGATGTCCGATCAAGCGGCACTGAACTCACTTGTTGCGGAGACACTTTTGCGCCTTGAGATGAGGGCGTCTGCTAGGTCCCTCGCATACGGCCAGTCAATCGTGCGTCCGGTTGTTACCTACGCGCAGGACCGGCGCCAGTCTTCGACAGGCAATGCTGAACCGCGGCGCCTTTCGCGCCGCCACGGCGGGAGGGCGCCCCATGATCCGAGCATGTCTGCGACCGCCTTCACACTGCGAAACTGCAACACGTGGATTTCATTCGTTACCGCCGTGGCCACATCTCAGTGCTTGACAGGCGCTGGCTGGAAACGCGCGCGTGCGAATGCGATGCAGTGGTCAAGAAGGAAACGAACCGACTGCTGTCCGATGTGCTTTACCGCCAAGGCATTGGAGGATAGGAAATTCAAACGCCCTTTTTCTTGCCCATGACCGCCCGGGTACGGCACTTGACTTCGCTTGACGCGGCCTTTGGAGTCGGCTGCGATGCTTGGGGGCGTCGACAGTGCCGCCCAGAAGCGTCCGTCATGGCGATCGCCTACGAGTGAACCCCGATCCCCAGGCCGTTTGATGTGGCCAAGGAGATGGTGCGCGTCACCCGCACCCGGCGGCAGGATCGTCATGGGCAATTGGATTCCCAACGACCCGACCTTGGTGGCCCAGGTGCTGAAGATCAGCTCAGCCTACACAGCACCGCCGCCCGAAGGCTTCGTCAGCCCCATGACTTGGGGCGTGGAGAGCCAGGTGATCGAGCGCTTTGCAGGCCTAGGCATCGCAGCGGACAACGTGACCTTCGCCCGTGACACGTTCACCTTTGAGTCGCCCGGCACGCCAGCCATGATGGTCGCGACTTTCCGCGACTTTTATGGCCCCACCATGAATGCCTTTGAAGCCGCCAAAAAGAACGCCCGCGCCGACGACCTGCAGCGCGAGCTGGAGCTGTTGTTCAACAGCCAGAACCAGAGCGTGAACCAGGACACGACCTTGATACCCGCGACCTACCTACGCGTCACCGTGCTCGTCAACTGACGGCCTTCTGCGTCTCGAAGCTTAGGGCGCCTGTTCGCGCTTGAGCCGCTCGCTGTGCCAATACACGTCGTCGCCACCCAGGCCGTCGAGGTTGGCGCGGTTAAGCACACGGGCCAGCACGAACATCAAATCCGACAAGCGGTTTAGGTACTGGCGCGGCGGCGTGTTGACCGTCTCTTGCGTGGCCAGCGCAATGAGTGAGCGCTCGGCGCGCCGTGCGATGGTGCGGCTCATGTGCGCCAGCGCCGCGCTGCGTGTGCCTGCCGGCAAGATGAACTCCGCCAGCCGGGGCAGCTGCGCGTTGTAGTGCGCCAGGGCCTCGTCCAGGCGCAGCACGGCGTCGTCTTTGAGCAGCTGGTAGCCGGGGATGGAGAGCTCACCACCGAGGTTGAAGAGCTCGTGCTGGATCGTCACCAGCAGCTCGCGCACGTCGGCCGGCAGTGGCTCGCACAAGACCACGCCCAGGCTTGAATTGAGCTCGTCCACGTCGCCCATCGCCGCCACGCGCAAGTGGCTCTTGGGCACGCGGCTGCCGTCACCCAGGCCGGTGCTGCCGTCGTCTCCGGTGCGGGTGGCAATTTGCGTGAGGCGGTTGGACATGATCAGCGTGGTGCGAAAGGGAACTCGCCCGATTGGAACACCGCCCGGCCACAGGGGCCTACCATCGCGCTTTCGCGAACCCAGGAGTGCACCTATGAACGCCCCCATGTCCGCCGCCAAACTTAGCACCCACCGCGCGCTGCCCGAGGCCTTGCTGACGGCCTTGCGTGCGCACTTCGGTGAGCGTTGCAGCACCGCCGCGGCCGTGTGTTAACAGCACGGCCGCGACGAATCCGCCTACCCGACCACACCACCCGACGCCGTGGTGTTCTGCGAAAGCACCGAGGACGTGGCCACAGTCGTGGCGCTGGCAAACCAGTACGCCGTGCCTGTGATTCCCTTCGGCGTGGGCTCGTCGCTCGAAGGCCACTTGCTGGCGGTGCAAGGCGGCATCAGCGTCGACGTCTCGCGCCTGAACCGCGTGGTGCAGATCAACGCCGAAGACCTGACCGTCACCGTGCAGGCCGGCGTCACGCGCGAGCAGCTCAACCGCGAGGTGCGCGACACGGGCCTCTTCTTCCCGATCGACCCCGGCGCCAACGCGACGATAGGCGGCATGTGTGCCACGCGCGCCAGCGGTACCAACGCCGTGCGCTACGGCACCATGCGTGAAAACGTGCTGGGCTTGCAAGTCGTCACCGCCAGCGGCGAAGTCATCCGTACCGGCACCCGCGCGAAGAAGTCCAGCGCGGGCTATGACCTCACGCGCCTCTTTGTCGGCAGCGAAGGCACGCTGGGCGTCATCACCGAGATAACGCTCAAGTTGTACCCATTGCCCGAAGCGGTGAGCGCGGCGGTGTGCAACTTCCCCAGCATCGACGCCGCCGTGCAAACCACCATCCAGATCATCCAGATGGGCGTGCCGATTGCGCGCTGCGAGCTGCTCGACGCCAACGCCATACGCGGCGTCAACAAACACTCGAAGCTGAACCTGCGTGAAGCGCCGATGCTCTTGATGGAATTCCACGGCAGCGAGGCCGGCGTGAAAGAGCAAGCCGAGACGGTGCAGGCGATCGCGCGCGAACACGGCGGCAACGATTTTGAGTGGGCGCGCACGCCCGAAGAGCGCACGCGGCTGTGGACCGCGCGCCACCAGTCTTACTTCGCCGCGCTGCAAATGCGCCCCGGCTGCCGCTGCCAAAGCACCGACACCTGCGTGCCGATCTCGCGCCTGGCCGACATCATCAACGCGTCGATCGTCGACGCCGAGGCTTCAGGCATCCCGTATTGGATCGTCGGCCATGTCGGCGACGGCAACTTCCACCTGAGCTACCTGCTCGACCCTAACGACCCGCGCGAGGTGGCCGAGGTGGAGCGCCTGTCCGAAGAGATGGTGCAACGCGCGCTGGCGATGGAAGGCACCTGCACCGGTGAGCACGGCATCGGCCTGCACAAGATGGGCTACCTGCTCAGCGAAGCCGGGCCCGGCGCGGTGGAGATGATGCGCAGCATCAAGCGCGCCCTGGACCCGAAGAACATCATGAACCCGGGCAAGGTGTTTTTGATGTGATGGCGTGCGACGTCCGCACCGAGTGCTTGCCCCGTGTACCCGCTGCGTAAACTGCACCCATGCGCCTGACCGCTTCCGAACAGATGGCCATCGCCGACGCCGCACGCTCGACCCTGGGCCCCGGCGCGTGCGTCAGCCTCTTCGGCTCACGCGTGGACGACCATGCTCGCGGCGGCGACATTGACCTGCTGGTGGAGACGGCCTCAAGTTGGTCGCCCAGCGAATGGGTGAGCCTGCGCAGCGCCTTCATCAGCAAGCTCTACCGCAGCATCGGCGAGCGGCGCATCGATGTAGTGTTGGCCGCGCCGCCCGCACTGGCGCCGCCGCCCGCGGTGCTGGCCAGCGCGCGGCAACAGGCTATTGAGCTGGTGCGCACGTGACAGGCCCTGCTGGCGCCCCCACGCCCCCGGCGCGGCCGGGCCGACTGGCCTTGGCGCTGTGGGAGGCGCAGCGTCATGCTGCGGTGTTGGACGAGGCTCTAGCGGCTTGGGCTGCATTTACCTCCCCGCCGACGGTTGACGACATCGAGTCCACGCCGTCGCTGCGCCAGTTGACCGACCAAATCTTGTTCCGCTTCACCAAGCTGCAAGACAACCTCCGCGAGCGGCTGATTCCGGCGACGTTGGCGGCGCTGAACGAAGCTTTCGAGGCCTGGCCTATGCGCGACCGTCTGGATCGCCTTGAGAAACTGGGCTACGTCGATGTCGATCAGTGGCTGGCCTGGCGCGAATTGCGCAACCGGCTGGCCCACGAATATCCCGATGCCCCGGAGCTGCGCCATGCGCAACTGCTGGCCGCCGTGGCTGCGGCCGCAGCGATGGTGGCGCGCTATCGCGACTGGGCTTCGCGCCTTCCACTGTCGGCTTGACCGTCCCGGGGTGCGTCAATCCGGCGCGCCAACGCCCCAAGTCCGCGTGACCTCACCCAGCGCGTTAGCACTCTCCATCTGCACCCCAAAGCCCCACAGCCGCGCTACATGGCGCAGCACGTCTTGCGCGCCTTCGTGCAGCGGTCGGTCGTTGTGCTGGAAGTGGCGCAAGGTGAGTGAACGGTCGCCGCGCAGGTTGACACTCCAGACCTGGATGTTGGGCTCGCGCGAACCGAGGTCGTATTGCCGCGACAAGGACTCACGCACGCGGCGGTAGCCGGGGTCGTCATGGATCGCGGCGACCTCAAGCTCGCTGTCTTTTTCATCGTCGCGGATGGCAAAGAGGCGCAGTTCGCGCATCAGTTTCGGGCTCAGGTATTGGCCGATGAAGCTCTCGTCTTTGAAGTTGCGCATGGCGTGGTCCAGCGCCGGCAGCCACGGCGTGCCGGCGAGGTTGGGGAACCACTCGCGGTCTTCGTCGGTCGGGTGTTCGCAGATGCGCTTGATGTCCGTGTACATCGCAAAACCCAGCGCGTACGGATTGATGCCGCTGTAGGCCTTGTGCCCCACTGGCGGCTGGTAAATGACATTGGTGTGCGACTTCAGCCACTCGATCATCACGCCGTCGGTCAGAAAGCCGTCGTCGTACATCTGGTTCAAGAGCTTGTGGTGCCAAAACGTGGCCCAGCCTTCATTCATGACCTGCGTCTGCCGCTGCGGATAGAAGTACTGCGCCACCTTGCGCACGATGCGCACGACCTCGCGCTGCCAGGGCTCCAAGAGCGGCGCGTTCTTTTCGATGAAGTACAGCAGGTTCTCTTGCGGCTCTTCGGGGAAGCGCTTGGTGTCGCTCTCGGCGCCGGCCTTGGCGGCGCGTTTGGGCAGCGTGCGCCAGAGCTCGTTAACTTGCAGCTGCGCGTGGGCCTCGCGGTCTTTGCGCTCGCTCAGCTCTTGTGCTAACGACTTGCGGCTGGGGCGGCGGTAGCGGTCGACGCCGTGGTTGGCGAGCGCGTGGCAAGAGTCGAGGAACTGCTCGACGGCGTCTAGCCCATGGCGCTCTTCGCATTCGGCGATGTAGTTCTTGGCGTAGACCAGGTAGTCGATGATCGATGCCGCATCGGTCCACATGCGAAAGAGGTAGTTGCCTTTGAAGAAGCTGTTGTGGCCGTAGGCGGCATGGGCAATCACCAGCGCCTGCATGGCCATCGTGTTCTCTTCCATCAGGTAGCTGATGCAAGGGTTGCTGTTGATGACGATCTCATACGCCAGCCCCATGTGGCCGCGCTTGTAGTTCTTCTCGGTGGCGATGAATTCTTTGCCGTAGCTCCAGTGGCGGTAGTTCACCGGCATGCCCACGCTGGCGTAGGCGTCCATCATTTGCTCGGCGGTGATGACTTCGAGCTGATTCGGGTAGGTGTCGAGCTTGAAGCGCTCGGCCGTGGCGCGGATCACCGCGTGGTACTGGTCGACGAGCTCGAAGGACCAGTCGCTGGGCGCAGGCAGCGGCTCGGCCGGGCGTTGCGCCAGGGGCAGCGGGCCCTCGGTCAAGGTCTTCATGCGCTTGCGGCGACGCGGCTCATGCCGCTTTCGCCCCCTCCTTCTTGAAGAGATCGCGGAACACCGGGTAGATATGCGCGGGCTCGGTGGCCTTGCGCATCGCAAAGTGTTTGTGCGTGCCCTGCAGCTGGGTGTATTCCTGCCAAAGGTTCTGTTCTTCGTCGGCCACTTGCACGTAGGCGTAGTAGCGCACCAGCGGCAGCAGTTGTTCGGCCAAGAGTTCGCGGCAGCGGCCGGAGTCGTGGTGCCAGTTGTCGCCGTCGCTGGCCTGCGCGCCGTAGATGTTCCACTCACTCGGGTTGAAGCGCGCTTGAATGATCTCTTGCATCAACACCAGCGCGCTGCTGACCACCGTGCCGCCCGTTTCACGCGCGTGGAAGAAGCCTTCTTCGTCGACCTCGGTGGCCTGCGTGTGGTGGCGGATGAAGACGAGCTCGATTTTTTCGTAGTGCCGCGTGAGGAAGAGGTAGAGCAGGATGAAGAAGCGCTTGGACAACTCTTTGCGCGCTTCGTCCATCGAGCCCGAGACGTCCATCAAGCAGAACATCACCGCCTTGGCTGTGGGCACGGGCACACGCACGCGGTTGCGAAAGCGCAGGTCGATAGGGTCGAGGTAGGGAATGCGCGCCAGGCGCGCACGCAGCGCGGCGATGCTGTGCTCCAGCTCCTGAATCTCACGCGCCGCCACGTCATCGCCAGGCTGAGCACTCAGCTTGAGTGTTAGAAGCAGCGCTTCCATCTCGCGCAATTCACGCCGTGTGCCCGCGCCGATGGCGATGCGCCGGCCGATGGCCCCGCGCATCGAACGCACCACGTGCAAGTTGCTGGGTGTGCCGTCGCTGGTAAAGCCGGCGCGCTGGCTTTTCCACTCGGGCACCTCGGCCAGCTGGGTGCGGGTGAGATGCGGCAAGGCCAGGTCTTCGAAAAAGACCTGCATGAATTCTTCTTTGGACAGCGCAAAGGTGAAGTCGTCTTCGCCCTCGCCGGAGTCGCCGGCCTGGCCTTTACCCGAGCCGCCGCCTCCGCCACCTTTAGGCCGCTCGATGCGGTCACCGCGCACGTAGTCCTGGTTGCCGGGGTGCACATGCTCGCGCACGCCGCCCTGGCCGTGGCCGAACACGGGCTCCTGGATGTCTTTCTTCGGGATGCGGATGTCTTCACCGCGCTCGATGTCGCGGATGCCACGGCCGTCAATGGCGCGCTTCACCGCGTCTTTGATCTGCTCTTTGTAGCGGCGCAGAAAACGTTCACGGTTGCCGATGGACTTGTTCTTGCCCGACAGCCGCCGATCGATGATTTGAAGCATCCCGTGTTCCCGCCGGTGTTCAGGACGACTTGCGCACGCGTAAGTACCACTCGCACAGCAGGCGCACCTGCTTGGCGGTGTAGCCCTTGGCCACCATGCGCGTGACAAAGTCTTCGTGCTTCTTGGCTTCGTCGGCACTGGCTTTGGCGTTGAAGCTGATCACCGGCAACAGCTCTTCGGTGTTGCTGAACATCTTCTTCTCGATCACGGTGCGCAGCTTTTCGTAGCTCGTCCACAGCGGGTTGTTGCCCTGATTGTTGGCGCGCGCGCGCAGCACGAAGTTGACAATCTCGTTGCGGAAGTCTTTCGGGTTGGCAATGCCGGCGGGCTTTTCGATCTTCTCCAGCTCGCCGTTGAGTGAGGCGCGGTCAAACACCTCGCCGGTGTCGGTGTCGCGGTACTCGTGGTCTTGAATCCAATAGTCTGCGTAGGTCACGTAGCGGTCAAAGATGTTCTGGCCGTACTCTGAATAACTTTCCAGATACGCGGTTTGAATCTCCTTGCCGATGAATTCGGCGTAACGCGGCGCGAGCTGCTCCTTGATGAAGCCGACGTACTTGTCTTCGACTTCCTTGGCGAACTGTTCGCGCGCGATCTGCTGCTCCAGCACGTACATCAGGTGCACTGGGTTGGCGGCGACTTCGGTCGAGTCAAAGTTGAAGACCTTCGACAAGATCTTGTAAGCGAAACGCGTGCTCACGCCACTCATGCCTTCGTCGACACCGGCGTAGTCGCGGTACTCCTGATAACTCTTGGCACGCGGGTCGGTGTCTTTGAGGTTCTCGCCGTCGTAGACCAGCATCTTGGAGAACAGGCCCGAGTTCTCGGGCTCCTTCAGGCGCGTGAGCGTGGCGAACTGGCTCATCATCTTCAGTGTGCCCGGGGCGCAGGTGGCTTTGGCCAAGGACGAATTGCGCAGCAGCTTTTCGTAGATGTGAATCTCTTCCGAAACACGCAGGCAGTACGGCACCTTGACGATGTAGATGCGGTCGAGGAAAGCTTCGTTGTTCTTGTTATTGCGGAAGGCCTTCCATTCGCTCTCATTGCTGTGCGCCAGCACGACACCATCGAACGGAATCGCGCCGAAACCTTCGGTGCCTTTGAAATTGCCTTCTTGCGTGGCGGTGAGCAATGGGTGCAGCACCTTGATGGGCGCCTTGAACATTTCCACGAACTCAAGCAAGCCCTGGTTGGCCAGGCACAGGCCGCCCGAATAACTGTATGCGTCAGGGTCGTCTTGGGCGTAGGTCTCGAGCTTGCGAATGTCGACCTTGCCCACCAGCGCCGAGATGTCCTGGTTGTTCTCGTCACCCGGCTCGGTCTTGCTGATGGCCACCTGCTTCAGGATCGACGGGTGGCGCTTGACGATCCTGAACTTGCGGATGTCGCCACCGAATTCGTCGAGCCGCTTCACCGCCCAGGGGCTCAAGATGCGATTGAGGTAACGACGCGGGATGCCGTATTCGCTCTCCAAAATGGGGCCGTCTTCGTCGACGTCGAAGAGGCCCAGCGGCGACTCGTTCACCGGTGAGCCTTTGATGGCATAGAACGGCACGTCTTGCATCAGCTGCTTCAGGCGCTCAGCAATCGAGCTCTTGCCGCCGCCCACGGGGCCCAGCAGGTAGAGGATCTGCTTCTTTTCCTCCAGGCCTTGCGCGGCATGGCGGAAGTACGAGACCACCTGCTCGATGGCGTCTTCCATGCCATAGAACTCGGCGAAGGCCGGGTAGACCTTGATCAGCTTGTTGGCGAAAAGGCGCGACAGCCGCGGCTCGTTGCGCGTGTCCACCGTCTTGGGCTCACCGATGGCGCGCAGCATGCGCTCGGCGGCGGTGGCGTAAGCAACGGGGTTGCGCTTGCACTCGGCAAGGTAGTCCTCGAGCGAGAGCTCTTCCTCACGGCCGCGCTCGTAGCGTGCGGCGAAGTTGCTGATGACGTCCATGCGCGACTCCTTGGGCAGTTGGAGATGTCGAGTCGCCTTGTGCAGCACAAGTGCCCCTCGACATCTGGGAAGTTGTGATGAAGTCCCGGCTTCACCGGCCCGGGCGCCATCACAGCTTTCCTGTCTACCCCTGCCGCAATTTACGCAGGGCGCTCACAGCATGATCTTCTTTGCTCGCTCTCGCCTTTGCAATCAACGCGGTCTTCAAGGGTCATTTCCTTGACAGACCTTGTCATGCCCTGGTCTTGCTCTGTCGGCCGACAACGTTTGGTCAGCGTGCGGCGATGACGACCTTGATGCGATGATGCGCCGATGAATCGTCACCTGCTCTTGCTGGCCTTGTGCCAAGGTCTTTTTCTCACGAACAACGTGACCTTCATCGCCATCAACGGCCTGGTCGGGCTGGCCTTGGCACCTGTTGGGTGGATGGCGACCTTGCCTGTCACGGGCTACGTGGTGGGTGGTGCGCTGAGCGCGCCCATCGTGGCGCGTGTGCAAGCGCACTATGGGCGCAAGCGCTCGTTCCAACTCGGTCTTGTAGTGGCTGTCTTGTCCGCCGCCGTGTGCGCGTATGCCATCAGCACTCAACAGTTTTGGCTGCTGGTGGCCACCACGGTCGTGGCCGGTTACTACAGTGCCAATGGCGCCTTGTATCGCTTCGCCGGGCCTGAGCTGGTGGCATCTTCGTACAAGGAGAAAGCCATCTCGCTGGTGCTGGCCGGCGGCATCATCGGCGCGTTTGTTGGCCCCAATCTGGCGAGTGCCACGCGCAGTTTGTTGGCCGCACCGTTTGCGGGTGCTTATGTGGCCTTGATCGGGGTCGCCCTGTTGGCGCTGGTGGCCCTGTCGTTCATCGAGTTTCCGCCGCACAAGACGCCGCTGCCGGGCGCTTCGAGCGGGCGGTCTTTGCGCGAAATCGCGGCCCAGCAGCCGGCCTTCGTCATCGCCATCCTGGCGGGCTCGCTGGGCTACGGCGTGATGAATCTCTTGATGGCCGCCACGCCGATTGCCATGCAGCAGTGCAAGCACCCGTTTGAGCTTGCCGCGCTGGTGTTGGAGTGGCATGTGCTGGGCATGTTCGTGCCGAGCTTTTTCACCGGGCATTTGATCAAGCGCTTTGGCGCGCTACCGGTGATGACGGTGGGCGCGCTGCTGAACTTCATCTGCGTCGCGGTGGCCTTGAGTGGCGTGGACTTGATGCAGTTCTTGATCGCACTGGCCGTGCTGGGCGTGGGCTGGAACTTCCTCTACACCGGTGCCACCACGCTCTTCACCGAGACCTACAAGCCCGAGGAGAAGAACAAGGCGCAGGGCGCGATGGACACCTGTGTTTTTGCCACCATGGCCGTGACTTCGTTTGCCTCAGGCGCGCTCGTGACCACGCAGGGCTGGACGATCTTGAACGTCGGCTCCTTGGTGCCGATGACGCTGGTGGGTGGCGCGCTCTTGTGGCTGATGCTGCACCAGCGCGGCGAAACGGCGGCGCGG
>JANOJR010000289.1:0-16874 GCA_031418855.1 Rubrivivax sp. | reverse complement strand
GGCCGCACCGGCTACCCGCTGGTGGACGCAGCCATGCACCAGATCGTTCAGAGCGGCTACATGCACAACCGCCTGCGCATGGTGGCGGCGTGTTTTCTGGTGAAGGACCTTGGCATCGACTGGCGCTGGGGTGAGCGCTATTTCGCCGAGAAGCTCAACGACTTCGACCTCGCGGCGAATAACGGCGGCTGGCAGTGGGCGGCCTCGACCGGCTGCGACGCGCAGCCCTACTTCCGCATCTTCAACCCGGTGACGCAGAGTGAAAAGTTTGACGCCCAGGGGCACTTTATTCGCCGCTACCTTCCAGCGTTAGCCGCCCTGCCCGACAAGCTGATCCACGCGCCTTGGCAGGCGCCAGCGCTGGCGCTGGCGGCGGCGGGCGTGGTGCTCGGGCGCGACTACCCGGCGCCCATCGTCAACCACGACGAAGCGCGCGCCAAGACGCTGGCGCGCTACGCCGTCGTCAAGCGTGAAGCCTGAGGACCACGAGGCTGTATCGACCCCGCGCCCCCAACCCGCCGGAACTGACGGGCGCGGCGCGCCAGACGCGATGAATGCGCTTTCACTGGGCATGCCCCCTCTACACTTCAGCCTCACCACCTTGCCGCTCCAATGCACCTACCCAGCAAGCCCCGGAAAAAGTCGCCCTCGGTCGCCGCAAGCGCCCTGGGCAAAGGCGTCGTCACGCTGGAGATGGTGGCGCAGCGGGCGGGCGTGTCGCCGAGCACCGTGTCCCGCATCCTCAACGGCACGGCCAGCGTCAGCGACGTCAAGAAGCAAGCTGTGGATGCGGCCATCCAGCAGCTGAGCTTCCGGCCTAACCCCGTCGCCCGCGGCCTGGCGGGCGGGCGCACCTGGAGCATCGGTGTCGTCACGCAGACCATCAGCAGCCCGTTTTATGGCGAGGCCTTGCGCGGCATCGAAGAGGTACTCGAGCCTGCCGGTTACCTGCCGATCTTCGTCAGCGGCCATTGGCATGAGGCCGGGGAACGCAAGGCCATCGAGGCCCTGTTGTCGCGCCGCGTGGACGGTGTCATCGTGCTCGCCGGGCGGCTGCCCAACAGCGTGTTGCAGCGTTTTGCCAAGAGCCTGCCGATGGTCGTGGTCGGGCGCGATCTCAGGGGCCCGGGTTTGTTCAGCCTGGACTTCGACAACCGCGCCGGCGGGCTGTTGGCGACCCAGCATCTGATCGAGTGCGGCCACACGCGCATCGCCTTCATCGCCGGCGACCCCGCGCACCAGGACGCACTGGACCGGCAGGCCGGCTACCGCGCCGCCCTTGAAAAAGCCGGCATTGCCTTTGACCCCGCCCTGGTGATGGCGGGCGATTTCACCGAGGCCAGTGGCCTGATGGCGGTGAACCGCTTGCTCGAGAGTCGCCTGCCCTTTACGGCCATTTTTGCCGCCAACGACCAGTCCGCCATCGGCGCCGCGCTGGGCTTGTATCGCAAGAACGTGCGCGTGCCCGACGATGTCTCGCTGGTGGGTTTTGACGATGTGGCGCCGGCCAAATTCGCCATCCCGCCGCTGACCACCGTGCGCCAGTCGGTGTACGAAATGGGCAGCCAGGCGGCGGCGGCGATGCTCGAGCTGCTGCGTGGGGTAACGCCCCAGGTGGTGCTGACGGCACCGCAATTGGTGCCCCGCGAGTCGACCCGGCGCGTCATGCGTTGAGCCGCGCAGCGGCGGCCGCCGCCAGGAGTCGGCTGAGCCGAGGCAAAGTCGGCTTGAAATCGCTTTCACACTTCAGCAAGCCTTGCATCAATGCCGCGTTCGATCGCATTTCTCATGGCGAGACTTCATGTCGTTGCCGACAACCCACAGCGCATCGGGTAAACGATAGGCTTGATTTTTTCGGCCTTTCGCGAGAATAGTTTGAAAGCGCTTTCACAGCCAGGCCCTTGACGGCCATCCTTAACCGGCACATCACCGCTCATCGGCGGACGGAGACGACCCATGAAGACACACCTTTCCGCACCCCGTACCGCTGCCCGTGGCGAGCGCTTTCGCTTTCGCGCTCACCCGGTGGCCGCGGCGTGCCTGCTCGTGCTGGCCACCACCGGCACGGTTCAGGCGCAGTCAAGCAGCGCAGATGGGCAGACCGTGATCGTCACGGGCATCCGGCGCTCGATCGAGAACTCGATCGCCACCAAGCGCAATTCGGACTCGATCGTCGAAGCGATCTCGGCCGAGGACATCGGCAAGCTGCCCGACGCCAGCATCGCCGAGGCGCTGGCGCGCCTGCCTGGCTTGACCGGCCAGCGCGGCGCCGATGGCCGCGTCAACGTGATCTCGATCCGCGGCCTGTCGCCGGCCTTTTCTGGCGCGCTGCTGAACGGGCGCGAGGTCGTCAGCTCCAACGACGGCCGTGCGGTCGAATATGACCAGTTCCCCTCGGAGCTGATCGGCTCGGCCACCGTCTACAAGACGCCGAGTGCGACGCTGATCGGGCAGGGGCTCTCCGGCACCGTCGACCTGATGTCGCGTCGCCCGCTCGATACACGCGGGCGTGAAGTGGCTCTGAATGCGCGCCTGGAGGGCAACTCGAATGGCACCCAGGTGCCCGGCGTGGCCGACCCCGTGGGCAAGCGTTTCAGCGCCTCCTATGTGAACCAGTTTGCCGGCAACACCATCGGCGTGGCGGTGGGCTTTGCGCACCTGGAGTCGACCACGCAGTTGAAGCTCAGCGAGCTCGACCAGTATGGCGACTATTCCGTCTACGACCTGCCGCTCAACGGCATTCCGCCCTCGCTGGTGCAGGCTCCGTCGGTGAGCTGGGGCCCGACCAGCAAGGCCTTGCTGCCGATGTTCTGGACCGGCTCGCAGACGACCAAGAAGAACACGCGCGACGGCTTGATGGTCGTGCTTGAGTACAAGCCGAACAAGGACCTGCGCAGCCAGCTGGACCTGTACTACTCCAAGTTCGACACCCACGAAGTCGGCGGCAAACTGACCTCGAACATGTTCGCGACCTGGGGTCAGCTCTTTGGCCCGGCCGGGAGTCAGAACACCCTGTCCAATGTCGGCACGACACAGGTCGGCCAGAACACCTACGCCACCAGTGCCACGTCCAGCGCCCTGCCGACGACGACCACCAACTTCGACACCAAGCGCCGCGACACCATCGCCGCCCTTGGCTGGAACACCTCGCTCAAACTGGGGGACGCATGGACGGCGGTGTCCGATGTGAGCTTCTCGCGCGACGTGCGCGACGAGAAGTACCAGGAGGTCTACGCCGGGCCGTGGAACAACGCGGCCAACACCTGGGCCTATGGGCCCTTCAAGTGGAACGTGCCCGTCAATGGCGGCGCGCAAAGCTTCACGCCGCAGCAGGCCGGTTTCCTGTCCAACCCATCGGGCATCAAGTTCGGTGACGTCATTGGCTTTGACTACGTGCCGGGCGATCCGCGCTGGACCGGTGTGATCCGCGACCCGCATGTCGAAGACGAGATCAAGACCTTGCGCCTGTCCGCCAAACGCTCGCTCAGTGGCATGTTCAGCTACTTCACCGGCGGGGTGAACTACACCCAGCGCGACAAGGACGTGTCGAAGAACGAGACACGCTTGATCATTCCGGTGAACGCCCAGGGCAACAACCTGCGCGACATACCGACATCCGCCGTGCTGTCGCCCCTGGACATGTCGTGGATGGGCGTGTCGCAATTCATCCGCCTCGACGTTCCCAAACTCGTCGACTCCGGCGCGCTGGGCAAGAAGGTGGCCGAGCTGGGGCTGAAAACCAACGACTCGAACGTGCACGAAAAGGTCACCACCGCCTTCGCCATGCTCGACATCGACACCAAGCTGGCAGGTGTGCCGATCCGCGGCAACGTCGGTTTGCAGGCGGTCCATACGCAGCAGAACGCCGAAGGCTGGGAGTACCGCGGCAACAACGACAACGTCGACTTCAGCCTGCTCTACAAGCGCAGCGGGGGCACCAGCTACAGCGACGTGCTGCCCAGCTTGAACCTGGTGGCCGAGATCAAGCCCGACCTCATCGCGCGCTTTGGCCTGGGTACGGCGACGGCACGCCCGAAGATCAACGACATGCGCGCCGGCACCAGCACGCCAACGCTGGACATCGCTCCGGGCCCGAACCAAGGCTTCTGGTCGACGGCCTACGCGGGCAACCCCGAGCTCAAGCCCTGGAAGGCTGCGGCCATCGACCTCTCGGTGGAGAAGTACTTCGGCAAACGCAGCTACGTCTCGCTCGCCGCGTTCCGCAAGAACCTCATCAGCTACATCACTTACGCCGTGAGCCCGCGCGACAACACCGGCGTGCCGCGGCCGGCCAACGCACCCGCCGGCATCGTGGTGCAGAAGTTCGGCCCGGTCTTCCAGCCCGTGAATGGCACTGGCGGCAAGATCGAAGGCCTGGAGTTGGCGGCCTCGCTCGAAGGCGCGCTGTTCAGCCCTGCGCTGGATGGCTTTGGTATCGTGATCAGTGCCTCCAAGCTCAACAGCTCCATCCGCGATCAGCGCGTGGACCAGAACAGCAATCAGGTCATCGCCGGCTCGTCGACCTCGATCGACGGCTTGTCGGGCATCTCGAACAACCTCACCGTGTACTACGAAAAGCACGGCTTCTCGGCGCGCGTGAGCCAGCGCTACCGCTCGGCCTTCACCGCCACCACACGCGACATCTTCTTCCGCCCCACCACACGTTCGCAGGGCGCCGACAAGGTGGTCGACATGCAGCTCGGTTACGCCTTTGCCGACACCGGCAGCTTCAAGGGCCTGTCGCTTCTGCTGCAGGTCAACAACCTCACCGACACCGTGACCCAAAGCTACAAGACGGTGGGCAACGTCGACGTGCCCGATCCGGCCCAGCTGGTGCCGAACTACACCTACAAGTTCGGGCGCCAGATGCTGGCAGGCGTGAACTACAAGTTCTGACCCGCCTGGAGCGACGATGCGCGCTGTGGACCCCTCGACAGCGCGCGTCGCAGCTTCGCGCCGGGGCGGCATGATCACGTCATGTTCACCTTCAAAGCGCTGACACCATGACGCTCGAACCCGCGCGCAACATCGTCATCGTCGGCGGCGGCACCGCCGGCTGGATGACCGCCGCCGCACTGGCCAAGGTGCTGCAGGGCAACTACACGATCCGGCTGATCGAGTCCGACGAGATCGGCATCATCGGCGTGGGCGAAGCGACGATCCCGCACATCGGCGAATTCAACCGCGCGCTGGACATCGACGAAGACGAGTTCATGCGTGCCACGCAAGGCACGTTCAAACTCGGCATCGAGTTCGTCAACTGGGGCGCGATCGGTGACCGCTACATCCACGGCTTCGGTTTCGTCGGGCAGGCGACGCAGGCCTTGCCCTTCCACCACTTCTGGCTGCGTCTGGCCAAGCTCGGCCTGGCCAGCCCGCTGGAGGCCTACTCGATCAACACCGTGGCGCCGCGCCAGGCCAAGTTCATGCGTGCACGCAAGGACATGCCGGGCTCGCCGGTGGCCGACATCTCGCACGCCTTTCACTTCGACGCGGGCCTCTACGCGCGCTATCTGCGCGGCTACGCCGAGCAGCGTGGCGTCACGCGCACCGAAGGCAAGATCGCCCGGGTGATGCAGCGCGAGCCCGATGGCTTCATCGAGGCCGTGGTGCTGGAAAGCGGCGAGCGCATCGCCGGCGACTTTTTCATCGACTGCTCGGGCATGCGCGGCCTGCTCATCCAGCAGACGCTGAAGTCGGGATTCGACGACTGGTCGCACTGGCTGCCCGTCGACCGCGCGCTGGCCGTGCCCTGCGCATCCGCCGGCCCCTTGCTGCCGATGACACGTTCGACCGCGCACGCGGCCGGCTGGCAATGGCGCATTCCGCTGCAACACCGCACCGGCAACGGCCACATCTACTGCAGCAACTTCATGGCGCAGGACGAGGCCACCGACATCCTGCTCAGGCATCTGGACGGCGCACCGCTGGCGGAGCCACGGCCGCTGAAGTTCACCACCGGCCGTTGCAAGACCTTCTGGGTAGGCAACTGCGTCGCTGTTGGCTTGTCCAGCGGCTTTCTCGAGCCGCTGGAGTCGACCAGCATCCATCTCATCAACACGGCCATCTCGCGCATCATCAATTTCTTCCCGCATGCCGGGTTCGACGCCGCCGACATCGCCGAATACAACCGGCTCACCCACTGGGAGTACGAGCGCATTCGCGACTTCCTGGTGCTGCACTACAAGGCCACGGAGCGCGACGACTCGGAGTTCTGGAACTACTGCCGCACGATGTCCATCCCCGACACCTTGCAGCAGAAGATCGACTTGTTTCGCAGCAACGGGCGGGTCTTTCGCGAAGGCATGGAGCTCTTCGCCGAGCCGAGCTGGCTGCAGGTGATGATCGGGCAGCGCATCGTGCCGCGCGCCTACCACCCGTTCGCCGACCTGCGCCCGCAAGCCGAGGTCGAGGCCTACGTCGGCAACGTCGAGCAGGTCATCGCCAAGTGCGTCGGCGTGATGCCGACGCAGGCGCAGTTCATCGCCGAGCATTGCGCGGCGGGCGCGGGCTGAAACATGGGCCCGTGCACACGCCGTGGTGTGTTGATGTCGGGCCTGGCCGCCGCGCTGCCGGCCAGCGCCGCGCCGCGCCGCCAGCTCAGCGTGGCCGCCTACCCACTGGTCGACGAGATCGTCAAGGCGGCGCTGCCGCAGTGGCGGCGGCTGCACCCCGACGTCGACGTCCAGGTCGTCAGCCGCCAGTACGCCGACCATCACACCGCCATGACCACGGCGCTGTCGACCTCGGTCTACCTGCCCGACGTGATGACGCTAGAGGCCAGCTACGTTGGCCGCTTCGCGCAGGGCGGCGGGCTGGCCGACCTCGCGTTGGCGCCGTTTGGCGCCATGCAATTTCGCCCGCGTTTTGTGCCCTACGCGTTTGATCAGGCCATCAACCGCCGTGGCGCGCTGATCGCCATGCCCACCGACATCGGCCCCGGCACGCTGATGTTCCGCGCCGACCTGCTGGCCAAGGCGGGCCTGAGCGACGCCGACCTCACGCCGTCATGGGAGGCCTACGTCGACGCCGGTGTGAAGATCAAGGCGGCGACGGGCGCCTACCTGGTGTCCAACGCGCAGACCGTCAAGGACATCGTCATCCGCAGCGGCCTGAACAGCGGCGAGGGCCTGTACTTCGACCAGGACTCGCGCGTGCTCGTGCAGTCGCCGCGCTTCGTGCGTGCCTTCGAGCTGGCGCGCAAGGTGCGCCGCCACAAGCTCGATGCGCGTGTCAGTGCCTGGTCCAACGACTGGGCTGAAGGCTTTCGCCGCGGCCTGCTGGCCACCGAGCTGTCGGGGGCCTGGATGGTCGGCCAGATGGCCAACTGGGTGGCACCCGCCACACGCGGCCAATGGCGCGTGGCGCAGCTGCCGGGCAACACCTTCGTCGGTTATGGCGGCAGCTACTACGCGCTGCCGCGCCAGGCCGACCCCGCCCGCCGCGCGCTGGCCTGGGAGCTGGTGCAACTGCTCACGCTCAACCGCGACTTGCAGTTCGCCGCCTTCAAGTCGCAAGACGCCTTCCCGGCGCTGCTTGAAACCTTCGACGACCCGTTCTTCGAGCAGCCGCTGCCATTTCTGGGCGGGCAGCCCGCGCGTTTGTTGTGGCGCGACGCCGCGCGGCGGATCCGCGCCACTCCCGTGCACAAGCAGAACATGTTTGCCGATGAAGTGGTCGGCACCGAGCTCGACAACGTGCTGGCCCACGACAAAGACATCACCCGCGCCCTGGCCGATGCCCACCGGCTGCTCGAGCGCCGAGCCTTGCGTTGATGACCATGCGGCTGCCCACCTTTGCAAGGTCCATGCGCCTGTCACCGCGCTGGGCGCCCTACGTCCTGATCAGCCCCTTCCTTGTGCTCTTCGCGGTCTTCGGCGTCTTCCCGCTCGGTTTTTCGCTCTACCTCGCGTTCCAGTCCTGGGAGCCGACCAGCGGGCTGGGCGCGATGGAGTGGGTGGGTTGGGCCAACTTCAGCTTTGCCTTGGGCGACGAGTGGTTCTGGAAGTCGCTGCGCAATACCGCCTGGCTGGCGCTGGCCTCGGGCGTGCCGCAGCACCTGGTGGCGATCCCGCTGGCGGTGTTCATCCACCAGTCGTTCCAGCGCCTGCGTGACGGCGTCATAGGCGCCTACTTCCTGCCCTACATCACGTCCACGGTGGCCATCGCCATCATGTTCAGCTCGCTGTTCTCGACCGACTTCGGCCTTGTCAACGTCGCCCTGCAATCGCTCTTCGGCGGCGAAAAAATTGACTGGCTGGGCCAGCCCGAACACATCAAGCCGGCCATCGCCTTGATCGTCTTCTGGCGCTACCTCGGCTTTAACGTCGTGCTCTATCTGGCGGCGCTGCAAACGATCCCGAAAGACCTGTACGAAGCCGCGACGATGGACGGCGCAAACCGCTGGCAGCAGTTCTGGCGCATCACGCTGCCCAGCCTCAAGCCGATGGTCTATTTCGGCGTCACGCTCAGCGTCATCGGCGGTCTGCAGCTCTTCGAAGAGCCGTTCATCCTTACCGGCGGCAAAGGCGGGGCCGACCAGTCGGCGATGACCTCGGCGGTGTATCTCTACCGCATGGCGTTCGACTTCAACGACTTCGGCGGCGCCAGCGCGATGTCGTGGCTGCTCTTCGTGGTGGTGGCCTTGCTGACCTGGCTGACCAACCTCGCCTTCAAGCCGCGTAGGCCGGCGCCATGACCCAGGCTCGCCCATGAACTCGCAACGTTTGGCACCATGGGCGGCCTACGCCGTGGTCGGCGTGGGCGCGCTGGTGATGCTGGCGCCGTTCTATTTCATGTTCGTCTTCGCCACGCAGTCGCGCAGCGAGATCTACAGCCTGCCGCCGCCGCTGTGGTTCGGCGACGATCTGGCGGCCAACCTGAAGATCCTGACCGAGCGCCTGCCGTTCTGGCGCAACCTCGGCTGGAGCCTGTATGTGGCGCTGGCTTCCACCGTGCTGACACTACTCTTTTGCTCGATGGCCGGTTATGCCTTCGCGCTGATGGAGTTCCGCTTCAAGAGAGCACTCTTCACGCTGGTGATGGGCACCATGCTGCTGCCCTCGTTCATGAGCATGATCCCCACCTTCTTGATCATGGACGCGCTGGGCTGGATCGACGAACACCGCGCGCTCTACATCCCCGGTGCGGCCAGCGCCTTCGGCATCTTCCTCATGCGCCAGTTCGCCGTGACGGCGGTGCCCAAGGAGTTGATCGAGGCCGCGCGCATGGACGGCTGCGGCGAGCTGCGCATCTACTGGCGCATCGTGCTGCCGCTCTTGAAACCAGCGTTGGGCACGCTGGGCTTGATCACCTTCATCGCCAGCTGGAACAACTTCATCGGCCCGCTCATCGTCATGCGCAGCGCCGACAACTACACGCTGCCGCTGGCGCTGCGCAGCCTGCAAAGCCCTGTCAACACCGAATGGGGCGCGCTGATGACGGGCTCGGCCATCGCCACCATCCCATTGCTCATCCTCTTCGCCATCTCGTCGCGCCAGCTCATTGCGGGCTTGACCGCCGGCGCCGTCAAATAACGCTCAACCCGTACTGACCCATTGTGTCCACCATGAACGACCTGCACCGCCCATTTCCACCCGACTTTGACTGGGGTGTGGCCACGGCCGCCTTCCAGATTGAAGGCGCCGCGCGCGACGACGGCAAGGGTGAATCGATCTGGGACCGCTTCTGCCGTGTGCCCGGTGTGATCGCCGACGCCAGCAACGGCGACGTCGCCTGCGACCACTACCACCGCCTTGAAAGTGACCTCGATCTGATCGCCTCACTCGGTGTCGACGCCTACCGCTTTTCGGTCTCGTGGCCGCGCGTGCAGCCGCTGGGCCAGGGCGCCTGGAACGAGCCCGGCCTGGCGTTCTACGAGCGCATGGTCGACGGCCTGCTGGCGCGCGGCGTCAAGCCCTACCTGACGCTGAACCACTGGGACCTGCCGCAGGCGCTGCAAGACGGCGGCGGCTGGGCCGCGCGCGACACCGTGCACCACTTCGTCGACTACGCGCGTGGCATGGCCGCCCGCCTGGGCGAGCGCGTGGCCACCATCACCACCCACAACGAGCCTTGGGTGATCGCCGTGCTCGGGCACGAACAGGGCAACTTCGCGCCGGGGCTGAAGAGCCGCAAGACGGCGCTACAGGTGGCGCACCATCTGCTCGTCAGCCACGGGTTGGCGCTTCAGGCGCTGCGCGCCGATGGCTGCCGCGCGCGACTGGGCATCGTGCTCAACCTGGCACACACCGAGCCGGCCAGCACCGCGCCAGAGGACGCTGAGCAAGCGCGCATGGACGACCTGCGCGGCCGCTGCTGGTACACCGACGCCTTGTTCAAGGGTGCCTACCCGGCCGAGGTGCTTAGCGAACTCGGCGCTGACGCGCCGCAGGTCGAGCCCGGCGACATGGCCCACATCGCCACACCGATGGACTACCTGGGCGTCAACTACTACACACGCCAGGTGGCCCGTGCGCGCGCGCCCTTCGACGTCACGACCAGCGGGCTGCCACTGACCGACATGGGTTGGGAGATCTATCCGCGCGGCCTGACCGAGCTGCTGCTGACCCTGCACCGCGAGTACACCTTGCCGCCCGTCTACGTCACCGAAAACGGCGGTGCGTTCAAGGACACACTGGCCGACGGCTCGGTGCACGACACGGAGCGCCGCGACTACCTGCAAGCGCACATCGCCGCCGTGGGCGACGCCATGGCACAAGGCGTGCCCATGGCCGGCTACATGGTCTGGAGCTTGATGGACAACTTCGAGTGGAGCAGCGGCTACGCCAAGCGGTTTGGCATCGTGCATGTCGACTACGCCACCCAGCGGCGCACGCTCAAGGACAGCGCGCTGTGGTACCGCGCGTTTCTACGCGAGGCCAGGGCCGCGCGCGCGGCCAAGCCCGGCGCGTCGGCAGACTGAAGCGCAAGGCCATGGGACAAGTCAGCCTGCGTGGATTGCGCAAGACCTTCGGCAGCGTCGAGGTCATTCGCGGCGTCGACCTGGAGGTGGTCGACGGCGAGTTCCTCGTCTTCGTCGGCCCCTCGGGATGTGGCAAGTCCACGCTGCTGCGCATGATCGCGGGGCTGGAGGACATCAGCGCGGGCGAGCTCTTCATCGACGGCGTTTGCGCCAACACGCAACACCCCTCGCAGCGCGGCGCGGCCATGGTCTTCCAGAGCTACGCGCTGTACCCGCACATGACGGTGGCGCAGAACATGGGCTTCGCGCTGGAGATGGCCGGTGTGGCGCGCAGGGAGCGCAAGGCGCAGGTCGGCCGCGCGGCCGAGGTGCTGCACATCGGCGAGCTGCTCGGGCGCTACCCCAAGGAGCTCTCGGGTGGCCAGCGCCAGCGCGTGGCTATTGGCCGTGCCATCGTGCGCAAGCCCAAGGTCTTTCTCTTCGACGAGCCGCTGTCCAACCTGGACGCCGCGCTGCGCGTGGCCATGCGCATCGAGTTGTCGCGACTGCACAAGGAACTGGGAGCGACGATGATCTACGTCACCCACGACCAGGTCGAGGCCATGACCATGGGTGATCGCATTGCCGTTTTCAACCAGGGCCACATCGAACAGCTCGGCGCGCCGCTGCAGCTGTACCAGCGCCCGGCCAACGAATTTGTCGCGTCCTTCCTGGGTGCCCCGCGCATCAACCTCATCGACCGGCCCGCTGCTGGCGCGCTGCTGGCGCAGCAGCTGTGGCAGCACTTGCTGCCCGAGAACGACGCCAAGGTGCAGCGCGTGGGACTGCGCGCCGAACATCTACGCCTGCTGCCACCTGGCCAAGGCATCGCGGCCACGGTGGAGCTGGCCGAACACCTGGGTGATTCGTCGATCCTGCACCTGCGGGTGGAAGGCATGCCTACGCTCTTGAACGCCAAGCTCGGTCAGATGCACAGCCAGCTTGCTGCCGGGCAGACCGTGGGCCTGGCTGTCGACGCATCTGCCGCCTTGAGCTTTGATGCCAACGGCAAGCTTGTCGCATGACCACGATGGAGACGCGCATGCGCCTGTCCCACACTGCCCTGGCCGCCGTGTTTTGCGTTGCCAGCCTACTGGCCGGTGGCAATGCCTCGGCGGTGCCGGCAGGTTACGCCTTGGTGTGGTCCGACGAGTTCAGCGTCGATGGTTTGCCTGACCCCCACAAATGGGACTACGACACCGGCCGCAACAAGGAAGGTTGGCACAACAACGAGTTGCAGTACTACGCAGGCCCGCGCGCCGAAAACGCCGTCGTCAAGGGCGGACGCCTGATCATCACCGCGCGCAAGGAGAGCCTGTCCGCGGCGCCCGACTGGGGGGGTCAGCGCTACACCTCAACGCGCCTCTTGACACGCGGCAAGGCCGACTGGACCTATGGTTTCTTTGAAGTACGCGCCAAGATGCCCTGCGGCAAAGGCACCTGGCCGGCGATCTGGACCTTGGGCAGCCAGGGTCGGTGGCCCGAAGACGGCGAGCTCGACATCCTGGAACACAGGGGGCACTTTCCCAAGCAAGTGTCCAGCGCTGTGCACGTGGCGGCGGGTCATGCCGGCCAGAGCATTCACGGCGCCGCGCGCATCGCCGACGCGTGCAGCGCATTCCATAGCTACCAGATGCACTGGACGCCCGCCGGTGTGAGCTTCAGCGTGAACGGGTTTATGCACATGCACTACCCCAACCTCAAGCTGGGGCGCACGGCCTGGCCATTTGATGCGCCGCAGTACCTGCTGCTCAACCTCGCCATCGGCGGCGACTTGGGTGGCACGGTGGACGACCGTATCTTCCCGCGGCGCCTGGAAGTCGACTACGTGCGGGTCTCCCAGCGGAGTCAGTAGCGACGCGGCGGCGCGCTCAAAACAGCTCGACGTCGCTGACGCGTTCGTCGTCGTGGAGCACGCCCTGGGCCACCAGATCGGCGTGGCTGGAGACGCGGTTGCGGCCGGTTTGTTTGGCGTGGTAGACGCACTTGTCGGCACGCTCGAAGGCGCCTGAAGGCGTGTCGCTGACGCGCACCGCACTGAAGCCCACGCTGACGGTGACGTGGCCGGCCTGCGGGAACGCATAGGCCGCCACGGTGGCACGCAGGCGCTCGAACGCACCCGCGGCGTCGCTCGCTGCGCGCGCGCGCAGCAACACCACAAACTCTTCGCCACCAAAACGGTAGAGCTGGTCGTGGGTGCGAAAACAGGTGCGCATCAAGCGTGATAGCAGCAACAGCACTTCGTCGCCAATGAGGTGTCCAAAGCTGTCGTTCACCTTCTTGAAGTGGTCGATGTCGATCACCGCCAGCCAGGCATGCGACGCCGCCGTGGTGCGGCGATCACTGAGCTCACCGAAGCCGTCGTCGTTGCTGTTTTTCAGGGCCGCCGCACTGCGCATGAAGGTGTCGTCGAAGGTCTTGCGGTTGAGCAAGCCCGTCAGCGTGTCGCGCTCGCTGTAGTCGAGCAGACCCTGGAAGTTGCGGTACACACGCAGAATGCCGCTGACCAGCCGCACGTGTTCAGGCGACAGCGCGTGCGCGGTCTCGATCTCCAGCACGCCCACAACCTCACGCTCGTTCGACACGGGGAAGATAGCCATGGCGGCCGTGCTGCCCGAGCCGCCCGGCACCGGCGCGCGCCAGGTGATTTCGGCGCGGCGCATGCAGGCCACGCGCAGCGGGTAGTCGCTGAGCAGCGGCAAGCTTTCGAGTTCTGCCCACAGTGGGTCGGCGCTGGCGGCTGGGTCTTCGGCGCGTTGTCTGGCGCGTGTGAGCCAGCGCGCTGATGCCCCGTCACCCACGCTGCGATAGATCGCTACACAGCCTGGCCGCAACATGTCGCGCAAGGCGCCGACCAAGGTCACATCCAGCACATCACGGTCGCGGTAGCCGGTGAGCTCCGCGAGATGTTCGACAACCTGCGACATGCGCCAGCATCCTCTAAGAAATAGGGTGCTCCCTGCGCGCGATTGTCACCGACGCGGATATCAGCTCATTGCTTCGCTGCGTGCGTAGTGCGCCACCAGGGCGAGTAACTTGTCTTCGGGATAAGGCTTGCCCAGGTAGTGCTCGACACCCAGCTGCGCCGCATGGTCGCGATGCTTCTGCGCGATGCGTGAGCTGATCATCACCACCGGGATCGCTGCGCGCTGGCGGTCGCCGCGCAGCGTGCGCACGAGCTCGAAGCCGTCCATGCGCGGCATCTCGATGTCGCACAGCATCACCGCCGGGAGCTCGTCGGCCAGGCGTTCGAGCGCATCGACGCCGTCTTTGGCGAGCACCACGCGATAACCCTCGCGCTCGAGCAGGCGCTGGGTCACGCGGCGTACGGTGAGCGAGTCGTCGACGACCATCACCAGCGGTGCACGCACCTGCGCCGCTGCAGCGCTGGGCCCACCCTCGGGCAAATCTGCCAAGGCCGCTGACGCTGCGGCGCGTTCGGCCTGGCGGCGGCGCACGTCCTGGCCGTACAGCGCCACCAGCGCCACCGGGTTGTAGATCAGCGCCACCGCGCCCGAAGGCAGCAGCGTGACGCCGGCAAGTGCGGGCATGCGCGCGAGCTGCGGCCCGAGGTTCTTGACCACCACTTCCTGGTTGCCCAGTACTTCGTCGACATGCAGGGCCACACGCTGCGCCGCGCTGCGGATGATGACCACGGCCTGCGAGCGCCCCGTCAACTCGCCATGGCCACTGCCCTGCAGCAGCTCGGCCAGCCAGTAGAAGGGCACGGCTTCGCCGCCAACATCAAACTGGCCTTCTTGATGGCCCCGTGCCACATCGGCGTTAGGCACCCGGCGCACCAGCTCGATCAGCGTCGAGGGCACGGCGATGGTGCTGCGGCCGCAGCGCAGCATCACGACCTGCGTGACCGCCGTCGTCAGCGGCAGCACGAGGCGGAAACTCGCCCCCAGCGCGGCACGGTTGTCGATCTCGATGCGCCCGCCCATGGCGTCGACTTCGGCGCGTACGACGTCCATGCCGATGCCACGCCCCGAGAGCTCGGTCACGACGCTGGCGGTGCTGAAACCCGGCACAAAGATCAGCTGCGCAAGCTGGGCGTCGCTGGGCGCGGCGTCGCTGGCGAGCAGCTCGCGCTCCACCGCGCGCTCGCGAATGCGTGGCAGGTCCAGGCCCGCGCCGTCGTCGCTGATTTCGACGCTGACCTCGTTGCCGGCCTGGGTGATACCCACGACGATGGCGCCGGTGCGTTCTTTGCCGGCGGCGGCGCGTGTATCGGGCAGCTCGATGCCATGCGCCACGCTGTTGCGCAGCAAGTGC
Organism: Rubrivivax sp.; assembly: GCA_031418855.1. Lineage (GTDB taxonomy): Bacteria > Pseudomonadota > Gammaproteobacteria > Burkholderiales > Burkholderiaceae_C > Rubrivivax. The sequence continues at coordinate 1,633 of JANOJR010000289.1, read as the reverse complement.
TCGAAGGGCGCGACCATGCGTTCGAGCACGCCGCGGTCGACTTCGATCGAGCCGCCCACGATGTCCAGCCGCACTTGTTTACCGGTGTCTTTGGCGGCCTGACGCACCACGCGGTAAAGCCGCTCGGCCAGGCTCTCGAACTCGACCATGCGCGTACGCAGCAGGTCGTCCTGGATGTCGCGCGTGAGCCGCGACTGCGCGGCGAGCTGGTCTTCGGTCGACTGCAGGGTGCGGGTCAAACCGCGCTGCACCGTGGCCACGTCGTTCACCGACTCGGCCATCATGCGCGTGAGCTCTTGCAGCCGCGTGAAGCGGTCCATCTCCAGCGGATCAAAGGCCTGCGCCGAGGCCTTGGCGGCTTCGATGCGCGAGCTGATCTGCGTTTCGGCCTGCAGCTCGATGTCACGCAGCTCGCGGCGCATGCGCTCGAGCGTGCCGGTGAGCTCTTCCAGCGAAGACTGCAAGTTGCGCACGTCGGACTCGATGCGCGCACGTGCGATGGAGACTTCACCCGCGCCGTTCACCAGCCGGTCGAGCAGGCCGGTGCGCACGCGCACGATGCCACTGCTGACGCTGCTGAGCGGCGCCGCTGGCGCGAGCGCGGGGTCGGTGTTGAAGCGTGACCAGTCGATGTGGGCCGGCGCGGCGGGCTGCACCGGCGCGGCGACCACAGCAGGTGCCTCCGGTACGGTCTCGGCACGCAGTGCCAACTCACTTTTGGCGTTAGCTTCCAGCGCGGGCGCAAGCTCGGGCGGCGCGGTCTCGACGGGTGCGGCCTCTTCAACCAACGGTGCCACTGTCTTGCGCGTCGACTCGAAGCCACTGACGATGCGGTCCAGTCGGCCGAGCAAGGGCTCGATGTCGGCGCGTGCCAGGGCCTCGCGCGGCAGCAGCGCTTCGATCGCCGTTTCAAGCCGGTGCGCGAGCTCACCCACACGCATGGCACCAGCCAAGCGCGCGCCGCCTTTGAAGGTGTGCAGCGTACGCATGCAGGCGTCGGCCGCCGAGCGGTCGGCGGGGTTCGCGGCCCAGTCACGCAAGCGTGTCTGCAACTGCGGCAACAGCTCGTCGGCCTCTTCCTCAAAGATGGGCAGCAGCTCAAAGTCGAGAGCGTCGACGGCGTCGACGGCATGCACTTCGTCGTCGGGGTCGACCTCGAAGCTGTTGTTGGCTGATAGCCGCTGCGCCTGGCGCAGGGCGTCGTCGGCCGCCGCCATCGGCGCTACCGTGGTGACTGGTGCGACCTCAAGAGCCGTCGGCAACATCGGCTCAAGTTCGGGCTGAGCTCCGGGTTGAAGCTCGGGCCCGAGATAGGCCTCGGGCTCGGGCTCGGCCTCGGGCTCAGCCTCAAGCTCGGCCCCAAGCGCCGCCGATTCAATCGCCAGCGGCCAATGCTCGTGGTCCGCCAGACGCGCCATCAGCTCGGCCGGTGCCGGCGGCAAGAAGCCGGCGGCGAACTGGTGCAGCATGCGGCGAATCTCTTCGGCGCTGTCGTTAAAGAGCTCGGGCTCACCCGCGCGGCCCAGGCCGCCCGCGGCCGAGCGCATCAGGCTGTGTTCGAGCGCGCGCGCCAGCGTCGAGAGCTCGCTGTAGCCCACCGTGGCCGAGTTGCCGGCTAGCGAATGCGCCAGCG
>JANOJR010000288.1:0-4234 GCA_031418855.1 Rubrivivax sp. | reverse complement strand
ACGTCGTAGTTGGAGATGTTGACCTGCACCGCAGCGATGGCGTCGATCGAGATCGGCTGCTTGATGGTCGGCAGCCCGTTGGCTTCCAGGCCGAAGGAGTCGCTAACGCGTACGCCGTCGATGGTGATCGAGTTGTACTTGCTGTTCTGGCCGGCTGCCGAAATCTCACCGCGTTCCTTCTCGGTTTGCGACAGGCGCGGGTCGGCGCGTGCGTAGTCCTGCAAACTGCGTTGAATCGACGCAAAGGTGTTGAGCTCACGCGTGCCGATGTTGGTGCCCGCACCCATGGCCGAGCGGTTGATGCGGTCGTTGCCAACACCCGCGCCTGTGATGGTGACGGTCTGCGCTGGCGGCGCGCCCAGCACCAAGTCAAGCGCCAGCGACTCGGCCAGCGAAAGGAACAGGTTGTCGCGCTTCTCCGTCACGCCACGGCCAGTGGCGGTGACGCTGTAGGGCCCGCCCGCACGCAGGCCGCGCACGCTGTAGCGGCCATCGGCATCGGTCACGGCGTTGCTGCTGGAGCCCGACTCGATGTGACGCACGTTGACGGTGACGCCCGCCACGCCGCGTCCGTCCGCCCCCGTGATTTGCCCGCCCACCGCAGAGGTGGTGTTCTGCGCCAACGCAGGCGCCGCCAAAACAATGGCTACAGCTGCGCTCAAGGCGGTACGGGTGGGTCCCGTCCAAAGGGTGTGATGCATGGTGTTGCCCTCGAAATGAATGTGGTCGGCCCCGTTTGGGCCGGTGCTGAAAACTCTAGCAGGCATGCAAGCCCTATGCCGCGGCGCGGGGGTGTTGCTCAGCCAGAGAAACTACGACTTGAAACGCAGCGCCGATTGTGTGTCGCGCCTCAATTCGCCAGACCGTATGGTGGGCGCCAGGCGATGTCGGCGGCGTGACAAACCCCGGCGCCACGGGAGCGGCGTCGCGGCCAGACGACAAGCCGGCGCACCACCTTGGCCCCACGCGCACCGCAACGTGGCGCGGCTGCGGCGAGGCGGTAGCTGGGGTCAGCGGCGCGCTGCTTTGGGTGCGGCTGCGCCGGCCACCGTCGGCACGCTGGGCACGATGAAGTCGCGCACCAGGCCCACGTAGAGCGGCGTGTCGCCAAATGGCCCGCCCAGCACATACACGCCGTCCATCACGTAGCCCGTGCCGCTGGTCACCACCACGCCGAGATAGACCCCCGTGGCCGGGTGGTAGCGGTAGACAAAGGGCTTGGAGGCCTGCGTCGGCGGCCGCTGCGGGAAGAACTGCGGGTAGGCACGCTCGCCGAAGTTCATGAGCTGGCGCGCCAGCTCCTCGGGGGCATCAGGGGTGAGCACTGTCTGCACGGCGGCCAGCGCGTCGAGCATGCCCGCACCGCACAGGCCTTCACGGCAATAACACTGAAGTTGATCGGTGGTGTCGGGCGCGCGACACATCGGCACCACCGTGCCGTCGCCGTTGTCGCCGCCGGTGATGGGAAACGGCCGGGCGCTGCGCTTGAGCGCGTCGATCACCTGCGCCGGCGTCAAGTCGCTCTTGGCCGACAGCATCAACGCCACGGTGGCAGCCACCAGCGGCGAGGCGAAGCTCGTGCCCACGCTGGTATTGAAGCTGTCGGTCCAGTTTGAGCCGCCGGCCAAAGGCCCACGCAACCCCAAGTTGCTGGTGGTGGCGATGGGATACAGGCAGGGCTCGCCAGCACCAAGGAGAACGCAGTTACCCGCCGGCGCGCTGATGGTGACTTCCGGCCCCAAGTCGGAAAACCCGACCTTGCTGCCGGCGTGGCGCAGCCCCGCCACGGCGACGGCGCCCGGGCAATTGGCGGGCGAACCCACGGCGCGGCCGGCGCCGTTGCCGGCCGAGACCACGACCACCGCACCGGCCTCAGTCACGGCCTGCATGGCTTCCAGGTAGACGGCTTCGCACGGGCCTTCACCGCCCAGGCTCAAGTTGAGCACGCGCGCTGGCGTGTTGTTGCGCGGCACGCCGGGCACATCAAGCCCCACGGCCCAAAGCATGCCGGCGGCGATGTCGGAATCAAACCCGCCGCCCTTGCCGATCACGCGCACGGGCAGGATGCGCACGCCCGACGCGGCGCCCGCAATGCCTTGGCCGTTGTCGGCGATGGCACCGATGAGGCCGGCCGTCTTGGTGCCGTGCCAGGAGCTGTTGGCCGCGACAAATTGGTAAAAGTCACCGCGTCGGTCGGCGCTTTCGCCGGCGGTGATCCAGCTACCCGGGTCGCTGGCGTTGGCGTCGCGGCCGTTGCCGTCGTTGGCGGTGGGCGTGTCGACGATCATGTCGTAGCCCGGCAGCACGCGGCCGGCGAGGTCGACGTGGTCGGCCAGGGTGCCGGTGTCGAGCACGGCCACCACTAACGTTGGATTGGCGTTGACACGGTCCCAGGCGGCTTCGGCGTTGATCGCCGAGGGGACAGTCACCGTCGGGGCTCGAAGGTACCACTGGCCCACCGCCGGGCCAAGGCCGCTGGCGGGGCCAGCGGCGAAGAGCGGGTCGTTCGGGACGTACTGCGTGTGGCGGCGGCGGTCCACCACCGCGTAGGCCACGTCGGGGTGCTGCGCCAGGCGCCGCGCCAAGGCGGCGCTGTCTATGCCTTTGGCCGTTAGCACTTGCGCGCGCTGGCTCAGCATGCGTCCGCTGTCGAGCGCGCGGCCAGCGTGCGCGGCCAGGCTGTTGGCGCGGCGCTGGGCCAGTGCGTGCACGTCATCAGCGCTGTGCGTGCGCGACATGGCGTGTGCGCGCAGCGCAGCGGCACCTGGCTTCAAGCTCACGATCACGCGCGCTTGCGGCTCGGGCGGTGCTTGCGCCGTCGCCGTGCCCAGGGTCGCCGCCAGCACCAGCGCGAGCATCAAAAAACGCAGGTTTTTCATGGGCGAAGTGTAGGTTGGCTGTCGTGAAGAACGGTGGCTGCGGATGTTGCGCAATGTGTCGCGTGCGGCCATGAAAAAGCCCGCCGAAGCGGACAGATTTCACGCTGCGGGCATGCCTCTGAGGTCAAGCGATGACGCGCACCATCTCGCAAACCTTGTTCGAGTAGCCCCACTCGTTGTCGTACCAGGCCACGACCTTGACGAAGGTGCTGTCCAGTGCGATGCCAGCTTCGGCGTCGAAGACGCTGGTGCAGCTCTCGCCGCGGAAGTCGCTGGCCACGACCTTGTCTTCGGTGTAAGCCAGCACGCCTTTCATGGGGCCGTCGGCCGCCGCCTTCATGGCCTTGCAGATGTCGGCGTAGCTGGCTTCTTTCACCAACTCGACCGTGAGGTCGATGACCGACACGTCTGAGGTCGGCACACGAAAGGCCATGCCCGTGAGCTTCTTGTTCAGCTCGGGGATGACCACACCCACGGCCTTGGCCGCGCCGGTGCTGCTGGGGATGATGTTTTCCAGGATGCCGCGGCCACCGCGCCAGTCTTTGTTGCTCGGGCCGTCCACGGTTTTTTGGGTCGCCGTGGTGGCGTGCACGGTGGTCATCAACCCGCGCTTGATGCCGAAGTTGTCATTCAACACCTTGGCCACGGGTGCCAGGCAGTTGGTGGTGCAACTGGCGTTGCTGATGATGGCCTGGCCAGCGTAGGTCTTGTCGTTCACGCCGTAGACGAACATCGGTGTGTCGTCCTTCGAGGGCGCCGACATGATCACCTTCTTGGCACCGGCATCGATGTGCTTTTGCCCCGTCTCTTTGGTCAGGAAGAGGCCGGTGGCTTCGACCACCACGTCGGCGCCGACCTCGCCCCACTTCAGCGCCGCCGGGTCGCGCTCGGCCGTGAGACGGATGCGCTTGCCGTTGACGATGAGCGTGCTGCCGTCAATGGCAATGTCGCCCTTGAAGCGGCCGTGCACACTGTCGTACTTCAGCATGTAGGCCAGATAGTCGGGCTCAAGAAGATCGTTGATGCCGACGATTTCAATCTCGGGGAAGTTTTGCACCGCAGCGCGAAACACCATGCGCCCGATGCGGCCGAAGCCGTTGATGCCTACTTTGATCGTCACGTTGCTAACTCCTGTGTTCGTGGAAGTCGGGGTCTCAAGGCCGGCAGCCGAGACGACCGGTCTCGGTGTTTTTGTAGTAGCCCAGCTTGCCCGGGCACTCCGGTTTGGCGGCGGGCGCGGCCGTGCCGGCCCTCGCGCTGCACTCGTACGCGCCGCTCTTCTTGTTCACGCTCTTGGCGATGAGCGTCCAGCCCGCAGGGCACGCCGGGCCGCTGGCTTTGGCCGGCGCGGCGGG
>JANOJR010000287.1:0-8589 GCA_031418855.1 Rubrivivax sp. | reverse complement strand
CGAGAACCCCATGAGCATTGACTTGAACGACATCCGCCGCGACTTCACGCGCATCGACGCCGCCACCCTGCAGGCTGCGGCCGGTTTTGCTTCCAGCATCCTGGCCGACGTGGCCGGGCGGCGCGGCGCCATGGACGGCCGCATCCAGGCGCTAACGCCCAGCATGCGCGTGTGCGGCCCAGCCTTCACCGTCGACGTGCGCGCGGGTGACAACCTCATGATCCATACCGCCATGGCGATAGTCAAGCCGGGGGACGTGCTGGTCATCGACGGCAAGGCCGACCGCCTGTGCGCGCTGATGGGCTCGATCATGCTCAACGCCTGCAAGGTGCTGCAATTGGGCGGCGTGGTGCTCGACGCGAGCATTCGCGACACCGAAGAGCTGCGTGAACTGGGCTTCCCTGTGTGGTCCATCGGCGCCAACCCCAACGGCCCCACCAAGTTCGTGCCCGGGCGCATCAACTGGCCCATCAGCTGCGGTGGCGTGGCGGTGAACCCCGGCGACTTGATCGTGGGTGACGCCGATGGTGTTGTCGTGATTGAGCGCGAGAAAGCTGCCTCGTTGCTGCCGTTGGCCGCCACCAAAGTCGCCGACGAGCGCAAGCGCATTGACGACATCGTGAAGGGCGTGGCGCTGCGGCCCAAGTGGCTGGAAGCTTCGCTGCGCGCGGCCGGTGTGCTGAAAGACGGCGAGACGATTTAACAAGACAACAAGACAAGAGGCCACGACATGGAACAAGTGCTAACCGCCATCAAGACCGGGCCCAGCAAGATTGAGCTGCGCGAATTCCCTATGCCCGACATCCCGCAAGACGGCGCGTTGCTGAAGATGGAAGTGGCCGGCATCTGCGGCACCGATGTGAAGATGTACAAGGAGCCGCTGCGCGGTGGCCCGCTGATCATGGGTCACGAAAACATCGGCACCATCGCCAAGGCAGGGCGCCTGTTCAGCGAGCGCAAAGGCTTCAAGGAAGGCGACCGCGTCTTCCTCGAACACTACGTGTCCTGCGGCCGCTGCGAGTGGTGTCACCTCGGCCAGTACCGCCACTGCGAAGCGACTGACTGGCGCAGCAACCCCGACGGCATCCGCTATGGCTACACCAGCGCCGACCGCGCCCCGCACCTGTGGGGCGGCTTCGCGCAGTACGTCTATCTCCCCTGGAATTGCGTCTTGCACCATGTGCCCGCTAACGTCACGAGTGAGCTGGCTGGCATCGTCACACCGCTGGCCAACGGCATCGAGTGGGCGCTCTTCGATTCCGGCGTCGGCTATGCGTCGACGGTGCTGATCCAAGGCCCGGGCCAGCAAGGCCTGAGCCAGGTGGTGGCCTGCAAGCAGGCGGGTGCCGACCTCATCATCGTCACAGGCACCAGCAAAGACGCCAAACGGCTGGAGATCGCCAAGTTGCTGGGCGCCGACTACACCATCGACGTGCAGGCCGAGAACCCCTTGGAACGCATCATGCAAATCACCGCCGGTAGAGGCGTGGATGTCGCACTCGACTGCACCGCCGGCGCCGGCACGGCGGCCATCCTGCTCGGCGTGGAGGCTCTCAAGCGCAAAGCCGGCACGCTCTTGATCCAGGGCGAGATGAGCGACTTCCCCAACTTCCCCATCGGCAAGATCACCGTCAAGTACATCACCATCAAGTGCGCCCGCGGCCACAGCTACAAGAGCTGCGAGCTGGCCCTACAGCAACTTGCCAACCACCGCTTTCCGCTGGAGATGGTGACGACGCATACGTTTGGGTTGAAGGATGCCGACACCGCGATCAAGGCGGTGGGCGGGGGGTATTCGCCGGATGTGATTCATGTGTCGCTGCTGCCGTGGGCTTAGTGCCAGATGGGCTCGTCCCCTCTGCCTAGCAGGGAGAGGGTTAGGGTGAGGGTCGAGTGCACCGGCACCTGACCCCGCCTCGACTCAAATGAGCTAATATGATTGCTCATTTGGAGCATTCATGACAGCCCAAACCCAATCGCGTCGTCGGATGTCTGCGGCGTCGGCCGTTGCCAGCGTGCGGTCCAAGCCTGCCGTCAAAGCGGTGGTAAGAAGATCCAGCAACGCCGAACAAGTGAACTGGTCGAAAGACTGGCGCTTTGAGTCGCTACACGACTGCGAGCCCATGGCGCGCGTCGAGCTTGTCAAGCGTGGCGTTCCCGCCAGCGTGGCGGCCACCATCGCCGGCCGCATGGGCATCAGCAAGGAGCGCATGTATGCCACGCTGGGGCTTTCGCGCGCGACTGTGGAGCGCAAGGTCCGCGAGTCAAAACCGCTGTCACCCGACGAGTCGTCGCGTGTGCTGGGCGTGGGCAGTTTGGTCGGCCAGGTGCAACGCATGGTCGACGAGTCCGGCAACGCTGCGGGCTTCGATGCGGCGCAGTGGTTGGCGGGTTGGCTGGATGAGCCCTTGGCTGCACTGGCTGGCATGCGGCCTGCGGAACTGATGGACACCACCGAAGGGCAAGCCATCGTCGCGCGCATCTTGAGTCGGGCCCAGAGTGGGGCGTTTTCTTGACGGTGTTGTTGTGGCGCCTGGCGCCGGACACGCCGAGCTACGAGGCGCACGACCTTTCAGGCAAGGGCGCAGAGAAGACAGGTGGCCGCTGGAACCGGCCAGGCAACCCCGTCGTGTACTGCGCCAGCACCATCGCGCTGGCGGCGTTGGAAACCGTGGTTCACCTCAACACGAAGACGCTGCCGCTGAATCGGTTCCTGGTGCGCATCGAAGTGCCGGACGAATGTTGGGCGGCGATGACCGTCCATGACGCCGCCGCGCTTCCCGTGGGCTGGCAGGCCATACCCGAAGGCCGCGTGTCGCTTGACATCGGCGATGCGTGGCTCGCTTCGCGTAGCAGTTTGCTGCTGCGTGTTCCTTCGGTGATCGTGCCCGAAGAGGCCAACGTTTTGCTCAACCCACGCCACCCTGATGTGGCGCGGGTGCGCGCCACGAAGTTGCGGGCTTGGTTGTATGACGGGCGCTTGTCGTGAACCGGTTGAGAGTAACGACCTCCGTCATCGTCAGTGGTAATCGTCCTCAAGCTGATGCCGGACCGCAAGGATCGTCACGCGTGAGCGGTCTTCGATCTCGTACAGCGCGACGTAGCCGGCAGCTCGAAACGGGATGATCAGCTCGCGCAGGAACGGGCTTTGCGCGGCCTTGCGGAAGATGAACGGCGTGCGGCTGAGTTGACCTTCGACGGCGCTGACGATGGTGTTGACAGCCTCTTGGGCGGCGTCGAAGTCTTCGGCGGTCTGTGCTTGGTCGAGCAGATAGTCGAACAAGCGAAGTAGGTCGTCGCGTGCTGCGTCGGTGTAACGCACGGCGAACGCCGTATTCATCGCGGGGTAGCTTTGCGTCGACTGTTGAGCCTGCGTTGAAGCTCTTTGTGGACGGCGGCGGCCGAGTGGTAGCTGCCCGTGCGCTTGGCGTCTCTGGCGCTGCGCAGGCCGCGCGCGACGAACTCGTCTTGCGTGCGGCGACGGTGGATGGTTTCGCGCATTGCCGTTTCGATCAGGCTGGTGAGTGTCTCGCCTTCACGCAGCACGCTCTCGGCGGCTTCGCGCAGTTCGGTGTCGACACGCAGCGAAGGGAAGGTGGCGGTCTTCATGATGTGAGTTTGCGTTGCGTTGCGTTGCATTTGCGACGCGCTCAGTGTAGTTGCTTTGCCGGCGCTGTGAACGGGCGCGCGCTACTACCAAAGCCGCTCCCCCCGCGCCAGCTTGTCCACCATCTCCTGCTGAAACGCCGCCGGCCCGTAGCCCAGACGTTCACCGCCTTGTTGGTAATAAAACGGCGAGCCCGTTTGCCGCGCGAAGGCTTGCATCCACGCCAGCATCTCGGGCCCTGCATCGTTGCCGGCCGAGAGCAGCACGTAGGCCGGCCGCTCATGCCAAGAGCTGGGCACGATGATCACGCCGACGCGGTCGGGGCGGAAGGCTTCGGGGAAAGGGCTGCCGGGCATCAACCAGCCGCAGACGAAGTTGCGGCAGGGGCTTTGCGGGCGCTCGTCGTAGATGGTGCAAGCCCCTTCGGTGAGGAAGTGGCAGTGCTGCCCGGCGAACATACGGTGGCCGCGTATGTCGCCTTCGGCCCAGCCTTCACAGCAGGCAGTGCACTCGCCGCATTGGCGTGCAGCGGGACCCGCTGCTAACGCCTCAGGTGTGATGACGACGGCGCCATGGCAGAGCTTATATTTGCGCCCGCTGCCACAAGGGCAGGGCTCATTGCGACTGGTTTTCGCCACGTGTTTCAAAGGGTGGGTTGCGCAGAGTTCCAAGTATCGCCGCGCGCTTGGAAGTGGTGCGGTCACGATGCACACTGCGGCGACGGCGTGCCACGATGTCCGCACGTCCGTGTCGACCCACGCTGCCGTTGGCGATGCTTCAAAGAAAACCAAAGCCCCGCCCCACTATGCGTTTGATCAGCTACTTCTCCGCGAACGGATTGACCACGCCGCAGCTCGGCGTGCGCGTCGGCGACCGCGTGCTCGACCTCACCGCAGCCGCGCGCGTGGCGGGCGCTGCCGCGCTGCCCGCGAGCATGAAGGCCTTGCTCGCCGCGGGCCCGCCCGCCATGAGCCATGTGCGCGCCCTCAGCGCAACGGCGGAGCAAGATGGCCAGCGTTTTGCCGCCGCCTGGCTTGACGAAGCCGCCATCACCTACCTGCCGCCCATCACCGACGCCGACAAGTTCTTGTGCGTGGGCAAGAACTACCGCGCGCACCTGGCCGAGTTGCAACGCACGAATCTCATCCGCGAGATTCCACAAGAGCCCACTAGCTTCATCAAGCTCAACACCTGCCTCACGGGCCACCGCGCGCAAGTGGTCAAGCCCGACGGCGTGGTGCGGCTGGACTACGAGCCCGAGTTGGTGTTCGTCGTGGGCGCACGCGCGCTCGGGGTGAAGAAGGCCGACGCCATGCACTACGTGGCGGGTGTGACCATCCTCAACGACCTGACCTGCCGCGATTTGCAGCAGCGCGAAGTCGCCTCGGGTTCACGCTTCTGGACCGCGAAGAACATCCCCGGCTTCGGCCCGCTTGGGCCTGAGATCATCACGCTCGATGAAATCCCCGATCCGTACAACCTGTGGATGGTGTGCACCGTGAATGGCGAAGAGCGCATGCGCGTCAACACGGCCAACCAGATCTGGAAGTTCGGCGACATCCTGGAGCACTTCTCGCGCTTCATTCCCATCGAGCCGGGAGACATGTTTTCGACTGGGGCACCTGGTGGTGTGGCCGTAGGCAAGGCCAACGCCGCGGATTTGTTCCTGAAGGCGGGTGATGTGGTGGAGTGCGGCATCGAAGGTTTTGCGACGCTGCGCACCACCATCGTCGCGCCGGGTAGCGCCGCATGATGCGCGTCTTTTCGGCGTTAGCACTGGCGTTGACCTGCGGCGTGGCCGCAGCGCAAAGCTTCCCGTCCAAGACGGTGACGATCATCGTGCCTTTCGCACCCGGGGGTGGCGCTGACACGCTCATCCGCGCCATTGCGCCGCGCCTGTCTGCCAGCTGGGGACAGACGGTGGTCATCGACAACAAGCCCGGCGCCAGCGGCCACATCGGCGCCGACATGGTGGCCAAAGCGCCGGCCGACGGCCACACGCTCTTGATGGCCACCACCGCGGCCATCTCCGACAAGAACGTCGACAAGTTCGCGCCGGTGGCGCTGGTCTCGGCCGAAGCCTACGTCATCGTCGTCCATGTCGGCGTGCCGGTGGCTAACGTTCGTGAGTTGGTGGCTTACGCCAAGGCCCATCCGGGCAAACTGAACTTTGGCTCCTCGGGCATCGGTGCGGCCTCGCATTTGACGGGCGAACTCTTCAAGGCCAGGGCGGGTGTGGACCTCGTCCATGTGCCCTACAAAGGCACCGGCCAAGCCGTCGGTGACTTGCTCGCCGGCCACATCCAGCTCATGTTTGCGCCGGTGCAAGCGCTGGCCACGCACCTGGGTGGTGGCAGGATCAAGGCCATCGCCGTGACCGGCTCCGTGCCGCTGGAGGCCTTGCCGGGCGTGCCCACGGTGATGGCCTCGGGTGTGCCCGACTACCAGGCGCTGGCTGGTTTGGTTTGCTGGCACCGGTAGCCACACCGGCGCCGACCTTGGCACGTTTGCACGCTGACGTGAGCCGTGTGCTGGCGCTGCCCGAGGTGCGCAAAGAGCTGCTGGCCAAAGGGGCCTTGGCCGGCAGCATGTCGGCGCCCGAGTTCGGCGCGTTCATCCGCACGGAGCAGCAGCGCTGGACTAAGCTGATGAAAGACGCGGGCATCGTGCTCGAGTAGTCGCCACAAACAGCCGCCGCAGAAGACCACGATGGAAAGCGCAGAACAAAACCAAATGCTGACGCAAGTCGGCCCCGGCACGCCCATGGGTGAGCTGATGCGCCGCTACTGGCAGCCCATCGGCGCCGCGGAAGACATGCGCGAGCGCTGGACTATGCCGCTGCGCTTGCTGGGTGAGAACCTCATCCTCTTTCGCACACGCCAGGGCGAGCTGGGTTTGATTGCCGAGCAGTGCCCGCACCGGCGCGCGAGTTTCTTGCACGGCATTCCCACCGAGCGCGGTATTCGCTGCCCGTACCACGGCTGGGAATTCAACGCGCAAGGGGCGTGTCTTGAGCAACCCTTCGAGGCTGACAACCCGGCCTTTCGTGAGCGTGTGGGCACCACCGCCTACCCGGTGCAAGAACTCGGCGGCGTGCTCTTCGCCTACCTCGGGCCCGTCAGCGCCGACAAGCCCGCACCGCTGTTGCCGCGCTTTGATGGCTTCGTGGCCGAGGGCAGCATCCGCATCATGGGCCGCGTGGTGCTGCCCGTGAACTGGTTGCAGATCATGGAGAACTCGCTCGACCCGGTGCACACCGAGTGGCTGCATGGCCACCAGTACGAATTTCAAAACGAGCGTGATGGTGTGAAGGTGGCTATCAGCACGCGCCACGAAAGGATCGACTTTCGTGAATTCGAATTCGGCATCACCAAACACCGCCTGCTTGAAGGCCACAGCGAAGACAGCGACGACTGGCGCATCGGCCATCCGATCATCTTTCCTAACATTCTGGCGGTGGGTAATGGCGACCCGAAGGCGCGCTACCACTCCTTCCAGATGCGCGTGCCGGTGGACGACACGCACACGCTGCACCTGTGGTTCAACGCTTACCTGCCGCCTGCCGGCGCGGTGGTGCCCGAACACTTGCGCGCCAAGGTGCACACCTACGACGTGCCCTACCGCGACGCGCAAGGCCACTTCATCATGGACAACATCGATGGCCAGGACATGATGGCCTGGGTTACGCAAGGCGCGATTGCCGACCGCACGCAGGAGCACCTGGGTGCTTCGGACAAAGGCGTGGCGCTGTACCGCCGCGTGCTCAAGCGCGAGATAAAAAAGGTGCAGGAAGGCCTGGACCCGATCGGTGTGCTGCGCGACCCCGCACGCAACCAGCGCATCGAGCTTCCGACCGAGACCAAGAAGCACCACAACAGCGACGGCTTCGCCAGCTTCATGCTGCGCACGCACGCCAAATACGCACCGATAACACGCGAGCTGGTGGAGATTTATGAAGGCAGTGAGGCTGTGCGCCTTCACGCGTCGGCATTGCAAGGGACCACCGCATGACGAACGACGAAGCCAAACAGAAGTTGATCGACGCCGGGCGCATCCTCGACGCCGCAGGGCAGGGCGATCTGACCCGCGGCCACGTTTCGGTGCGGGTGCCGGGTGACGACAAGCACTTCTTCATGAAGCCGCACAGCTGGGGCCTGGACGAGATCACGATGGAGAACATCGTCGTCTGCAACCTCGAAGGCGAGAAGGTCAGCGGTGGTGGGCGCCGGCACAGCGAGGTCTACATCCACAGTGAGATCTACAAGCTGCGGCCCGACGTGATGAGCGTGATCCACAGCCACCCCACGCATGCCGTGGCGCTGTCTGCAACGGGCAAGGCACTCTTGCCCATCAGCCAGCCGGCGGTGAACTTTGCCAACGGTCTGCCCTATTTCACCGACACCATTGATCTCATTCGCTCGCAAGACTTTGGCGCGGGTGTGGCGCGTGCCCTGGGCAGCTGCAAGGCGGTGCTGCTGCGCAACCATGGCGTGGGCGTGGTGGGTGCGTGTCTTGAAGAGTCGGTGGTGTTGGCGATCCTGCTCGAAAACGCCTGCCAGATTCAACTGCTAGCGCAGGCCGGTGGCGGCATTGGCGAGATGTTTGCGTCCGAGTTTGTGCAGCGGCTGCATCACAACATCACGCGGCCTGAGCAGTTCACGATCAACTTTGAATATCTCAAGCGGCGGGTGCAGCGGGGGCAGTTGGTGTGATGTTGCATTGCGTTCGATCGCGCTGGGCTTCGTCGTGATCATCGGAGCAGCCAAGCACGTCGCGTCTCACGAATCGCGCGCGAGCGACGGCGAGGGTCGCCGGGTTCCGCTCATGTCCCCCGGGCCGGGGAATACCCGACCCTCCTCCTTTACTTCGCTCCACCCGGCGACCCTCCCCGTCGCTCGTGCCACCGGCTGTGGTGGGGCCCCATGTTCGAGCGCCAGACTGCTGCCAGCTGGCGAGGGTCTTGGGTGTGGGGTGGAGCGAAG
>JANOJR010000286.1:0-2209 GCA_031418855.1 Rubrivivax sp. | reverse complement strand
CCGTGGATGCCGCGGCAGCTGCGCTCGAAGCCGTAGCGTTGCACCAGGCGCTCGGCGATGACGCAGGTGCGGGTCATCGTCGTCACCACAGAGAAGCCGGTGGCGACGAAGGACGCAGCGTGGAACGCCGCTTCGGCGATCCCCAGCACGGGCGCGGTGGTGAGCTCGCGCGCGGCGTCCAGGCCGGGGTCGCCGAAGCAGGCGATGACGACGGCGTCGAAGGCTTCGCTCTGCGCCAGCCGCACTTGCTCGGCCACGCCCGCCGCACCGAAGACATCGTCAAAGTGACTTTCGATGGACGCTGGCCCGAAGCTGGGCTGGCGCCCCACCACCAGCGTGCCCGGCGCAGCCACGGCCTGCGCGGTTTGCGTCATGGAGGTCGTCATGGCGGACGACGTATTGGGGTTCACGAGCAGCAATTTCATGGTTCCTACTGTGTCCAAATCGGTGCATTTTGCATACAAACGGGGCGTCGCATCACGCCTGCGCACGCTTGAGGATCATGAATGCAAGCGGCGCGCCATGTTGGCGTTGTGGCACGAGCTTTGCATACAAACCATTCAATGAATTCGCCCGTCTGTCTGCCGTCGTGTTGTTTTGCCTGGCACTTGCGCGCAGGCCTGGGCCTGCGCGCATGAAGGCCGCCATGGCGCACGAAGTGGCCGAGCCCACGGCCACCGAGCGCGTCTACGCGGGCGTCTACGCCGCCATCCTGGAGCAGCGTGTGGTGCCGGGCATGCGCCTGCGTGAAGACGAGATGGCTGCCAGCTTTGAGGTCAGCCGCACCGTCATCCGCCAAGCCCTGCAACGCCTGGCGCAAGACCGGCTGGTGGAGTTGCAGCACAACCGTGGTGCGCAGATCGTGGTGCCGACACGCGAACTCGTGGCGCAGGTGTTTGATGCCCGCCGCGTGATTGAGTGCGAAGTGGCGCGCCGCCTGGGCGGGCGGCTCACGCCAGCGCAGCGCGCCGAGATGCACACGCTGGTACTGCAAGAGGCCGCCGCCACGCTGGCGGGCGACAGGCCGCTGGCCATTGGCCTGTCGGGCCGCTTGCACCGCGCGCTGGCGCTGTGGTCGGTCAACCCCATCTTCGTGCGTGTGATGGACGAGCTCTTGCCCACCACCACGATGTTGATGGCCATGTACACCTCGGGCCAACGCCCGGCCTGCGTCGCGCACCGCCATATCGAATTGCTCGACGCGTTCGATCGCAGCGGCCCGGCAGCGGCTGCCGAGATGAAGCGTCACCTCAACGAGATTGAGCGTTCCTTGTCGCCGCAAGCCGCCGACGCGCCCATGGCGCTGGCGCTACCGCGTGATGCTTTTGCGCCGTACAAGGATCGGCCCCTTCCCCCTTCAAGGGGGAAGGCTGGGATGGGGGTTCGATGCTGACGCGACGCGAACATTCAACCCCCTCCCCAACCCTCCCCCTGCCAGGGGGAGGGAGCCTGCCAACCCCGCCCCGTTCCTGAACTTCCCTGACCACCCACGAGGAGTCCCGATGAATCACAAATACCCCACCCGCACGCTCATCGCCAGCGTTAGCACGGTGCTGGCCCTGGCCGCCAGCCCCGCGCTGGCGCAAGAAAAAGTGCTGCGCATCGCCATGACGGCGGCCGACATCCCGCGCACGCTGGGCCAGCCCGACCAGGGCTTCGAAGGCAACCGCTTCACCGGCATCCCGATGTACGACGCACTGACGCACTGGGACCTCAGCAAGGCCGACGCGCCCAGCGTGCTGATCCAGGGCCTGGCCTTGAGCTGGGCGGTGGACGCCAAAGACAAGACCAAGTGGGTCTTCAAGCTGCGCCCGGGCGTGAAGTTCCATGATGGCAGCGCCTTCACCGCCGACGCCGTGGTGTGGAACGTGCGCAAGGTGCTCGACAAAGACGCGCCGCACTTCGACGCCAGCCAAGTCGGCGTGACCGCATCGCGCATGCCCACATTGCGTACGGCGCGCAAGATCGACGAGCTGACGGTGGAGCTGGCCACGAGCGAGCCCGACGCCTTCTTGCCGCTGAACCTGACCAACCTGTTCATGGCCAGCCCTGCCCACTGGCAGAAGAAGATGGACGCCGCCCCCGGCGCCACCCCCGCCGACAAGGCCAAGGCCGCGTGGATCTCCTTCGCCGCCGACGCCTCGGGCACGGGCCCCTTCAAGATGGCGCGTTTTGTCTCGCGTGAGCGGCTCGAAGTCACCGCCAACAA
>JANOJR010000285.1:0-12358 GCA_031418855.1 Rubrivivax sp. | reverse complement strand
TTGCGCGCTGGTCTGGCTGATGATGTCGTTCAGGCCCGCTTGCACGGCGGTGGCCGTGCCCAGGGCGTCGGTGGCCAGGTACATCTGGCCGCGGCCGTTGATGGTGGCGTGCCACAGATCGTCGATCATGCTGGCGGTGTTCGACACTGGCGTGGGCCAGGTCGGCGGCGTGATAAAGGGGTCGGTGGCGCTGGGCCACAGCGTGCCCTTCATACCCAGGGTTAGCGCGTAGGTGCGCAGGTGCAGGTTGGTATTGGGGTCAGGATTGCTGACGTTTTGCGGTGCCAGTGGCACGCGCCCGGCCGGCAGGGCGGTGCCACCGGTGGCGCGCAAGCGCAGCGTGAAGTAGGCCAGGGCCTTGTCGTGCAGTGAGCTGCCGGTGATGGCGGTGTAGGGCGCGGTGCTGCCGTAGGTCGATGTCGAATAGGCCGGCGGTGCCGACGCGCTGTCGTTGGCAAAGCCGTCGGTGATGATGAACTGTGCGTTGGTCTGGCAGGCGTACTGCACCACGTTCACGTTGGTGTTGAACTGGCCGTAGATGTAGGCCATGGTGGCGTGGGTGGGTGTGGAGTTGCTGCCTTCGTTGACGTAGAAGCGCCCGGCCACGGCCAGCCGGTTGGTGGCCGGTGTGAGCGACTCCGAGTCGAACATCGTCGGCGCCGAAAATGAGTTGAAGGCCACCACGCCCATGCGCAGCCCGGTCATGTTCTCCAGCACCTGGCCCATCGACGCGGCCAGCATCAACCGGCGCTTGCGGTAGTAGCTGAACCAGTTGGCAAAGTTCTGCATCTCGTTGGTGTAGGTGCGCCCCGACGGGTAGCTGGCGGTGGCCGCCTTGATCTCGTAGCGCTTGAGCGTGCTGCCGTCGAAGTTGGTGGCGCAGGTGATGCCGTCGGCGACACAGGCCTCCTTGTTCCAGAAGGTCGCCGGGTAGTAAATGATCTTGGCCAGACAACTCCTGTTGGTGGTGGTCACCGTGTACGGCAAGACGCCCGCCGAGCCCGATTGGCAGGTGATATTGGTGGCGCCGGCGGGGATGACCATGCCGGCGGCGAACATGAATTTCCAGTCGGTGGTGCTGCTGTTGATGTCGGCGTTGAGCACCATCGTCGAGCTGCCAAGGGCTGGGTGCGAACGCGCCGTGGCCGGTGGTGCGGCGGCGTAGGTGGCCAACGCGCCCGAGACGTAGGCCGGCGACCAGGGCGCGTAGGTCTTGGTCGAGTCGTAGTAGAGCAGGTTGTAGGTGGATGAGCGGGTCCAGGCCATCTGCGCCGTCGGCGGCACGGCGAAGCCTTCACCAGTGCTGGCGTCGGCGTAGACGCGGTTGCCCGTGCCGGTGCCGTTGGGGAACAGGTAGCGCAAGGAGACGTCGCCCGCAGAGCTGCCGTCACGTGGCAGGCTGCTGGGGTACAACGTGGCGCTGCTGGTGCTGGCCCAGACCCAGGCCTGGTAGGTGCCGTTGATCATCACTTCGGCGTCCATCGAGCCCGAATCGTCCATCCCGAACACGACGTTGGGTTTGGCCAGCACGCTGGCTTTCAAGGGCAGCTCGGAGATGTCGGTGGCGTGCGAGGCCAGGCTGGCCAGCAAGGTGCCGGCGGCCAGCGCGCAGGTGAAGAGTTGGAGCGCGATTTTCATAGGTGCCTCGGTGCGACGGGTGGGCGTTGTCGTGCTTGAACCAGAAGACAGTGACGACTCACCCGCGGGTGACCATCGACTGCACAAACGTCTGCGTGTCCTTGGGGCCGGTGACACGCACGGTGATGCGGAACTGCTTGGCGCTGGGGGGGTCCGGGCGTTCGACGCCGACGCGCCTGCCGTCGATCGTGGTCAGGGACTTGATGAGGCACTGGCGCAAATAGTCGGTTACCGGCAAGGCGCCCGTGCACAACCGGTCGACCACGTAGCGCACGCTGTAGTTGCCGACCACCACCTCGGGCATGGCGCTCCAGTTGACGGCGGGCATGCCGTTGGCGTCACTGCCCTGGCTCAGGGCGAAGTACCAGCTGGCGATATCGGTCTCTTCACTGGCCAGCGCGCGCACGGCGGCGAATGCCGTGTTGATGCCCACTTCGCTGGCCTGCACCGAGGCCTCGTGGTAAGCCGCGTTGCCTGCCGCCAGCGTGCCAACTTCGGTCAGGCGCGACAAGGCCACGCCGCCGAGCAGCATCACCACCAGCAGCACCAGGGTGACGAGGATGGTGACGCCACGCTGGCCAGACTGGTTGCAATGGCCGGGCGCGTGTCGGAGTGGGCGTGCTGTCATGCTTGTTCTCAGAAAACAAAGTTGCGCAGCGGCACGATCACCGTGCTGACGCGGTGGCGAAAGCAGCGCCAGTCGGTGCTGGGGCCGGTGAAGGCGCCGGGTGCTGCGCCAAACACCAGCGGCGCGGTGTCGGTCGCAGTGCAGTTGCCGGCGGCGTCGGGCTTCTCGCGCTGCGGACTGCGCACCAGGAGCGCGATGCGCGCGGCACGCACGAAGTCGATGTTGGCGGTGGTCAAGGTGGCGTAGGTGCCGCTGGCGTCGACCCAGCTGTCCAGCGTGGTGCCCGTGGCCGTGGCGGCAATGCCGTACTGCACGCGAAAGGCGATGACGTTGCGCGCCAGCACGGCCGAGGTGCCGTCGATCGGGCGCTCCAGCACCAGGTTGCCGGCGGTCACGCGGTAGCGGTTCCAGCGCACCGCGCCGAGCAGGCTCGCGCGTGAACGTGAGGGGTAGTTGCTGGCGCTGGCGAACGCGGCCTTGTTGTGGACGCCGGCGGCGCCGAAGGTGAGGATCTGCCAGGGCACGACGGCGCTGGCGTCGGTCACCGCCGTGACGGTGCGCACGGTGCAGCGCCCGCCGGTGTCTTCAGGCGCCAGCAACACCGCGCTGCCCACCACCGCCGGCATCAGCGAACGCAGCTCGACGCTGGTGGTGTCAGAAGGCTTGGCCGTCAAGACGTTGGTGCCCGACTCGACGATGGACGCGTAAAGCACGTTCAGCACGTCGTGGTCGCCGTCGCGTGTGGCCTGCATCGGCGCAAACGCCGCGCCGTCGCTGACCGCAGCGGTGTCGTTGCTGAAGTTGAGCGTGGTGCATAAGGACAAGGACTCACCGAAGAAGCCCAGGCCGGCTTGCGCCGCGTCGTTCTTGATGGCGCCCAACACGGTGGCCGCGTTGATGGACGAACCGCCCGCGCCGAAGCCCTGGCGCTGGGCGGCAGTGAACATCACGGCGCTGGTGGTCGCGGCCAGGCCCACCAGCATCGAGACCACGATGCCGACCATCAGCTCGACCATCGACAAGCCACGCTGGCCAGTGCGGTGATGGCGCCGCATGGGTCGTTCAGCGCACATCGGTGGTGGCCTCCAGGCGGCGCGCCTCGCTGGACTCTTTGCCGGTCCAGCCGATGACCACGGTGAGCTGGCCATTCACCGCTAACACCGAACTGGTGGTGACGGTGCCGGGCAGTGCGGCGGTGGTGCGGTTCTTCCAGTCGGTGGTGCGCGTCACCGCCTGCGAGCTGCCACAGGCGCCGCTTTGCGGCACCGTGTAGCAGGCGGCATTGCCGCTGTCGACCAGCACGTTGGAGATCAGCTCGTCGCTCATCTGCAGGGCCGTGAGCCGGCCCTGGGCCTCGGTGGTGGCGGCGACCATGCGCGCCTGGTAGCGCGTCATCGCCAGCAGTCCGAACGAGAAGATCACCAGGCCGATCATGCCGTCGAGCAAGCCAAAGCCGCGCTGGCTGCGCCGTGGTGGAAGTAGTTGGCTTAGACGCATGACAGTTTGTTGTTGCACAAGCGCACAGCACCACCTGCGTCGACACGCAAGCCCGGGCAGCGCAAGTCGCTTGAGCAGGTGACGCCGCTGGCGCTGATGTCGATCGAGGCGCTGCTGCCAAAGGGCACGGGCCGGCCTTCGCTGCCGAAGGTCAGCGTGGTGGTGGGCAGGGTGATGGCGCCCGTGGTGAGCCGCTCGCGCAGCACCACCGGCGTGGCGGGCACACTGACGTCGATGACCTGGATCGTGCCGCCGCTGGTGGACAGCCGTACCGTCGAGTTGCGCTTGATGGCTTCGCTTTGTGTGATCAGCGCTTCGGTCAGCAAGAGGTTGCCGTTTTCGCGCAGGCGCGAGTTGCTCATGGTGTCGCCGAAGAACGGCGAGCCCACGGCGAGCAAGATCGCCCCAATGGCCATGGCCACCGCGATCTCGACCAAGGTCAGGCCGCGTTGTGCGGCGCGGTGCATCAGGTGTCGCATACCGTGCCTTTCGTGCTCCAGCAGGCCGTGCCGGGCACGCCCTTGGGGTGCGCCGTGGTACGGCGCACGCCCTGGTGGTCGATGGTGTAGGTGTAGCCCGCCAGCGTGCCGCTGCCCGTGGCGGTGGCGGTGAAGCCGGTGCCGCCGCCACTCAGCGCGCAGCTCACCGTGAACCTATCCACCGTGGGCACGGCCGAACCGCAGGCCACGCCGTTGGCGTAGTTGCCGGTGTCTTGAAAACGCTGCTCCATGCGGGTGGAGTACGAGGACAGGTTGTCCAGCGCCGTAGGCACACGCGAGCGCACGATGTAGCCCGTGTAGGAGGGCACGGCCACGGCCGACAAGATGGCCGCAATGGCCACCACGACCATCAGCTCGATCAGTGTGAAGCCTCGTGAGCCAGGGCACTTCATGTGAGATCTCCGATTTCGCCTAGACACGACGTGAACTAGGTCCGTTTGCGCGCCACTTGTGCGGGCAACTGCTCTTTATTTCGGCGCGGGCGCGACTTGACTTGATAGCGCCAGGCGCGCTCAGGTGTAAGAACGGGGCTGTCGATGTAAGCAAAGTCGATGGCGACTCAAATCGACTCTTGGCTGGTTCTTCCGACGCCAGTGCTGATGGATTGAGGCCGGCGTTGGTGACGTACTGCACGTTTGCGCCTGCTAAAGCCGGCTTTTGGCCCGTTGCGGCTCAGGAAACGCAGGCTGCGGCCGAAGAGGGCTCAGTCGGTCGCCATCCACTACGCACCTTGCTAGCGGCGACGGCAGAGGGGAGCAGTGCATGCCGCCATATGAATCACTCGCAGACGCAGGCCGCCACCAGGCGGTGCGTGGCTTCACCTTGCTCGAGTTGATGGTGGTGGTGGTGGTGGTGAGCATCGTCGCGGCGGTGGCCTACCCATCGTTCTTGTCGCAGATTCGCAAGGCGCGCCGCAGCGACGCCATCGAGTTCGCCTCACGCGTGCAGCAGTTGCATGAGCGACATCGCGCCAGCAACCCGGCCTACGCCGCGAACCTGGCTGCTCTGGGCATTACCAGCGCCAATTCGAGCAACGCGCTGTACACCTTGGTCACGGCTGCCGGTGCGGGTGCCGCTGCGGGCACGGCCTACACCATCACGGCCACAGCGGCCAGTGGCACCTCCCAAGCGGCAGACACCGGTTGCACGACGATGACCATCACCCTGAGCGCTGGCGCCACGAGCTACACGCCGGCAGCGTGTTGGGGCCGCTGATGAGCCGCCCCACTTCAACACGTGGCGCACGCGGCTTCACCCTGGTGGAGCTGGTGGTGGTGATCGCCGTGCTGGGCATCGTCAGCGTGCTGGCCGCACCGTCCTTCACCGGCAGCTTTGCGCGCAACCACCTGCGTGGTGCCGCAGGCGAGGCCTACGCCGACATGCAGTTCGCGCGTGCCGAAGCGGTGCAGAGCAACGGCGCCGTGAACGTGGCCTTCAGCACCAGCGGCTACCAGGTCACGCGTGGCACGCAGGTGGTCAAGAGCGTGAGCTTCGGTGGTGGTGTGCTTGTCTCCGGCGGCAGCACCATGACGGTGAGCTTCAACCCCGTGCGCGCCACCGCCACGGTCGCCAACGGGCCGCTGGTGTTGAGCCACGCCGCCAGCAGCGCCACGCTGCGCCTCACGGTCAATGCGCTGGGCCGGCCCGAGGTCTGCACCAGTGTGGGTGACGTCGCGGGGTACGCCGCATGTTGAACGCCGTGAACTGCCTGAGTCCACGCCGCCAGCGTGGCCTGGGCTTGGTCGAGATGATGGTGGGCCTGGCGCTGGGCCTCTTCATCGTAGGCGGCGCGCTGGCGATGTTCTCGACCTTCACCACCGACAACCGCCAGTTGCTGCAAGAAGCGCGCATCGTGCAAGACCTGCGCGCCACGGCCGACCTCATCACCCGCGACCTGCGCCGCGCCGGCTACTGGGGTGACGCCAGCAGCGGCGTGTGGGCCAGCGGCGGCAGCAGCACGCCGCCCAAGAGCAACTACGGCTTCATGGCCGCAGCGCCCTGTGCCAGCGCCACGCTGAACCAAAAGACCACCGCCGCCGCATCGAGCTCGCTGTGTTTCAGCATTGCGCAAGACGCCAACAACGCGGTGGGCAGCGATGAGCGCTTCGGCTTCGAGCTCGACAGCGGCGTCATCTACTCGGTGGTGGGTGGCGCGGCGCGCCTTGCGCTGTCGGACCCCAAGTCCATCACCATCACCGACCTCGTGATCACGCCCAGCAGCCAGGTGCTGCCGGTGTCGGATTTTTGTGCCAAGACCTGCACCGTCAACTGCCCCGAGGTGGTGGTGCGTGAGTACGAGGTGCTGATCAAAGGCCACCTGCCTGGCGACACCGCAGCCAGCCGCTTTCAACGCAGCAACGTACGTCTGCGCAACGACTATGTGGGGGGCGCATGTCCACTTTGAACACCCGAGAACATCTACCTCGTGGCCGCGTCTTCGCGCGGCGTGGCCGCATGGCGATGCAGCGCGGCATGGCCTCCTTGATCGTGGTCATCATCATCTTCGTGGCCATGGGCATGGCCATGGTCTACGCCAATCGCAACCTGACGATGGAGAGCCGCATTTCGGGCAACCAGTACCGCGCCACGCTGGCCATGGAGGCCGCCGAGGCCGGCCTGGAGTGGGCCACGGCGATGCTCAACAAGCCCGAGAAGATCACCACCAGTTGCACCACAAGTGCCGTCGCCGGTGACCTGCGCTTCAAGCAGAAGTACATCACTGTGGACACCAGCAACGGCGTGATGACACCGGGGGCGGGCGTCGCTCACGCGGCTTGTGTGAGCAACCAAAACGCCTCGGGCTGGACGTGCAGCTGCCCCGCCGCCGGCACCGCGCCAAGTCCTGGCGCGGCCGCGCCGACGAGTGGCTACCAGCCCTCATTTGCCGTGCAGTTCGTGGCCAACACGGTGGCCGGCACGG
Organism: Rubrivivax sp.; assembly: GCA_031418855.1. GTDB lineage: Bacteria > Pseudomonadota > Gammaproteobacteria > Burkholderiales > Burkholderiaceae_C > Rubrivivax. The sequence goes on along the minus strand of JANOJR010000285.1, from coordinate 5,175 downwards.
TGCAGCTGATCTCTTACGGTTGCACGGCGCCCATCACCAACGCCACCTGCACAGGCGACGGCGCAGCCACCGTGCGCGTGGCGCTGGGCGGGGTCTCGGGCCTGGCGACACCGCCCGCCGCACCGCTGACGGCGCGCGGGCGCGTCAGCATCGGCAACGCCGCGCTGGGCGTGGTCAACGGTGACCCTTCGTCCAACGGCATCACCATCAACGCCGGCATGGACATCGACGCGGCCAACGTGCGCGTGACCACCGTGCCCGGCACGCCGCCACAGGCCACCCTGGTGGGCAACGACGCGAGCTTGCGCAACACCACCGAAGACCAGATGTTCGCCACCTTCTTCGGCATGTCCAAGGCGGTGTACAAGACGCTGCCCTCGGTCAAGCAGATCACCTGCCCCTGTACCGAGACAACGCTCACCGCCGCTTACGCCGAAGGGGTGCGCCAGTTCTGGCTGGAAGGCAACCTGGTGATGAACGCCAACATCACCATCGGCTCGGACACCGACCCGGTGCTGGTGGTGACCAACGGCAATGTCGAGATGCGCGGCAACCTGCGTCTCTTCGGTGTTTTCTACAGCACCGCGATCACCTGGGACAACACCGGCGGCGGCAGCGCACTGCTGCAAGGTGCGGCCATCTCCGAGGGCAACTACACCGGCAACGGCACGCCCGACTACTACTACGACCCGCGTGTCTTGAGCCGCTTGCGCTTTGACCAGTCGTCCTACGTGCGCGTGCCCGGCAGCTGGCGCGACTTCTGATCTCGTGACCTACCGGAGGCTCCCTTCATGAAGCACAAACGAACGCGCGGCGTCTCCATCCTGGAAGCCCTCATCACGCTGGTGGTGGCGGCTCTGGGCCTGCTCTCTTTCGTGGTCATGCAGTCGCGTTTGCGTGCCAACTCCGACGTCTCCAAGCAGCGCAGCGAGGCCGTGCGCATCGCGCAGGAGAACATGGAAAACCTGCGCGCCTTCGGCACCCTGGCCGGCGATGGCACGGTGGCCAACAACCTGGCCTACAACACCGGCGTGGTCGACGCTGCGGCGGCCAAGACCGTGCTGGCGAGCGCCGTCTCCACCGCCACCAACACCGCCTACACGCTGACGCAGTCGGTGACCACCAGCGCGCAGGCCGGCATGAAGGACATCCGCATCACGGTGGCCTGGAAGGACCGCAACAACGTCGACCAGCAGGCCGTGCTGCGCTCGGTCATCAACGGCAACGACCCGCGCTTTGCCGCCGCGCTGTCGATTCCGCCGAGTGGCTCGCCCATCAAAGACCCACTGGGGCGTGACCTGCGTGTGCCGATCCCCGCCAAAGACCTGGGTGACGGCACCAGCGTCTTCAAGCCCGATGCCAGTGGAGCGCTGGCCTTCGTCTTCAACAACGACACCGGCGCCATCACCAGCAAGTGCACGGCGGTGTCCACCAGCTTGGCCACGGCCCAGCTCGGCACGGCCGATCTCAGCAGCGCGGGATGCACCAGCGTGAACGGCTTGCTGCTCAGCGGCCATGTGCGTTTCTCGGTCGGCAACACGCCCGATGCGGCCACGCCCAACGACGCCACGCAGGCGCTGGCTATGCGCATCGACCTCGACCAGGCGACGCCCGCCATGGGCACGGTGGGCACCACGGCCCAGCTTGCTGCCGCGGCCTGGCCCACCGCATTGCAGGCCGTGGTCACCACCGGCTACACCGCGCCCGACTGCGGCACCCAGCAGAGCAAGACCGTGCGCTTCACGACGCCCGTGAACTGGTCGCAGACCAACAACAACACGGTGCAAACGGTGACCAGCACCTTCATCACCGCCGTGGTGCCACTGTCCACCGCGCTCACGGCTGCCGGCGTGGCGCCGCACGTCAACCTGCCGACGTCGTCGATCACGGGCTTGTCGGACCTGGGCGAGCGCTTTGTGGCCTACACCTGCGTGATCTACCCACGCAACATGGGCGGCGTGATGGCCTGGACCGGGCGCAGCATGCTGGTGCCGTCGGGCTGGACGGTGGGCAGCACGGCCACGACGTTCAAGGTCTGCCGCTACTCCGAGGACTACAACCTCAACGGCTACGTCTGGACCACCTCAGGCAGCACCGTCGTCAAGATCGACAACGCTGAGCACCCCTACGCCTACCTCAAAGCCGACATTGGCCTGAACAACCAGAACTTCCTGGTCATCAAGGGCAGCAAGTCCTGCCCCACCGATGGCGCCGTGGAGGTTGACGGCACGGGTGGCGAGAACTACACCAACGAGACGACGGTCTCGCACCAGACGAGCTGAGCCCCGCGCAGGCTCAGGCGCCGTCGTCGAAGAGCTGCCCACTCGGTGCCGGCGGCAGCAGCCCGAGGTGCCGGTAGGCGGCCGCGGTGGCAATACGCCCGCGCGGCGTGCGCTGCATATAGCCCTGCTGGATGAGGTAGGGCTCGATCACGTCTTCGATCGTGCCGGCCTCTTCGCCAATCGCCGCCGCCACGTTCTCCAGCCCCACCGGCCCACCGTCGAAGCGGTGGATCACGGCTTCGAGCAGCTTGCGGTCCATCACGTCCAGCCCGAGCGGGTCGACGTCGAGCATCTTCAAGGCCAGGTCGGCCATGACAGCGTCGATGTGGCCACGGCCTTTGACCTGCACGTAATCACGCACGCGGCGCAGCAGCCGGTTGGCGATGCGCGGCGTGCCGCGTGAGCGCTTGGCGATCTCCATCGCGCCCGCAGCGTCGGTGGGCACGTTCAATAAACCGGCCGAGCGCGTGACGATGCGCGTGAGCTCTTCGGCGCTGTAGAACTCCAGCCTCGCCACGATGCCGAAGCGGTCGCGCAGCGGGTTGGTGAGCATGCCCGCGCGCGTGGTCGCACCCACCAGCGTGAAGGGCTGCAGGTCGAGCTTGATCGAGCGCGCGGCCGGGCCTTCGCCGATCATGATGTCGATCTGGTAGTCCTCCAGCGCGGGGTAGAGGATCTCTTCGACGACCGGGCTCAGGCGATGGATTTCATCGATGAAGAGCACGTCGTTTTTTTCAAGGTTGGTGAGAATCGCCGCCAGGTCCTTGGGCTTTTCCAGCACCGGACCCGAGGTCTGGCGCAGGTTCACGCCGAGCTCGGCGGCCAGGATGTGCGCCAGCGTCGTCTTGCCCAGTCCGGGCGGGCCGAACAGCAACACATGGTCCAGCGCTTCGGCGCGCAGCTTGGCCGCGCCGATGAAGATCTCCAGCTGTTCGCGCGCCTTGGCCTGGCCCACGTACTCGGCCAGGCCCTTGGGGCGCAGCGCGCGCTCGATGGCCTCTTCGTTGGGTGAGCTCGGCACAGCGCTGAGCACGCGTGCGGCGGGGGCGGCAAAGTCGTCTGTCTGGATGGCCATGGCGGCATTATCGGCAGGGCTGGCTACGATCGCGGCTTCACCTTCGGAGGCCGCTATGTCCCTGCACCACGCCCACCTCGCGCTCATCGGCCTTGCCCTGTGCAGCCAAGCGGTCATCGCCCAAACCAAAGTCAGCGACGCCTGGGTGCGCGCCACCGTGCCCCAGCAGATGGCCAGCGGCATGTTCGCCAGCATCGTCTCCACCACCGACGCGCGCCTCGTCGCCGCCTCGTCACCGGCCGCGGCGATGGTCGAGTTTCACGAGATGAAGATGGACGGCAACGTCATGAAGATGCGTGCCTTGAGCGACGGCCTGGCGCTGCCCGCAGGCAAGGCCGTCGAGCTCAAGCCCGGCGGCTATCACGTCATGATGATGGGCTTGAAACAGCAGCTCAAAGTGGGCGAGACGGTGGCCGTGACGCTGACCATCGAGGGCGCAGACAAGAAGCGCGAAACGCTAACGCTGCAAGTGCCCGTGCGGCTCAGCGGTTCAAAGCCTTGAGTGCGAGCTTGATGCCATCGCTGACGCTGACATCGGCGGGTAGCGCTTTGAGCGCCGCCTGCGCTTCGCGCTCGTTGTAGCCCAGGGCCATCAGCGCCTGCGTGATGTCGGTTTGCGCCGCGCTATGGTGCGTGGCGGGCAGCGAGAGGTCGGGTGCCAACTTGCCTTTGAGCTCCAGCAGCAGCCGCTCGGCCGTCTTCTTGCCGATGCCCGGCACCTTCACCAGCCGTGCGCTGTCTTGAAGGCTCACCGCCTGCGCCAGCTCCGCAGCACTCAGCCCCGAGAGGATGGACAGCGCCGTGCGTGGGCCCACGCCGCTGATCTTTAGCACCTCGCGGAAGGTCATGCGCTCAGGCGCGGTGAGGAAGCCATAGAGCAGCTGCGCGTCTTCACGCACCACAAAGTGGGTCAGCAGCGTGACACGCTCGCCGAGTGCCGGCAGGTTGTAGAAGGTGCTCATGGGCACGTCGACTTCATAGCCAACACCGCCGACATCGACGAGCACACGTGGGGGGGTTTTTTCGGCCAAGAGGCCGCTGAGTCGTCCGATCATCGTGCCGCGATTATTGCGACCTGACCCGAGGCTGGCGCTCAGCGCCCGAAGAGCCCCAGCCGCTGCGCTTCCAGCGCCGCCTCAGCACGCGAGCTGACGTTGAGCTTGCGGTAGATCTGCTTCACGTAGTCGGCGATGGTGTGGCGCGACAGGCTCAGCTGCACGCCGATTTCAGGCAGCGTGTAGCCCTTGGCCACGCGCAGCAGCACTTCACTTTCGCGCTCAGTGAGCGAGATGTTGCCCATCGCCGCAGGCGGCTTGCTCTTGGCGCTGAAGTGCGCCATCACGCGCCGCGCGATCGACGGCGACAAGGGCGGCTCGCCCTGGCTGATGCGCTGCAGCTGCTCGGTGATCAGCTCACGCGGTTGCTCTTTGAGGATGTAGCCAAAGGCGCCGGCTTGCAGCGCGGGGAAGAGGTGTTCGTCGTCGTCGTGGATGGTCACCACCACCGACTGCGCTTCGGGTTGCGCGTCGCGCAGCTTGGACACAACCGTCACGCCCGAGCCGTCAGGCAAGCCGAGGTCGATCAATGCCAGGTCGAACTTGACCGCCGAGACGAGCGACAGCGCATCGCTGACGCGCGCGGCCTCGGAGATCTGCGAGCCGGGGAAGACCTGCATCACCAACGCTTTGAGCCAGGCTCGGATCTCGGGCAGGTCCTCGAGCAGCAGAATCGTCTTCATACGCACCTCGCAACAACGTCGTGACCACAGGGCACGACGATCGTAGCAGCGGGCATGCGCTCACTCACGCCACATGCACG
>JANOJR010000284.1:0-2900 GCA_031418855.1 Rubrivivax sp. | reverse complement strand
CGCATGGAAGGCGGCGGCGCGGCGGTGCTGGGCAGCATCCAGCCGCAACCCCTGGTGCAGCAGGCTGACGGCAGCATCGCGCTGGCCGACATCGAAGCCAACATCAAACCCGACGACGCCCACTTTGCACGCACTCGGCTGTTAGCACTTGAGAACACGGCCGGCGGCATGGTGCTGCCGATGCCCTACATCGAGGCCGCCACGCAGCTGGCGCGGCGCCACCGCCTGCGCACGCACCTTGACGGCGCGCGGCTCTTCAACGCGGCGGTGACGCAGGGCAGCGATGGCGCGGCGCAGGCGCGGCGCATCGCGGAGCACTTCGACAGCGTCTCGGTCTGCTTCAGCAAAGGCCTGGGCGCGCCGGTGGGCTCGGCGCTGGTCGGCCCGAAAGACTTGATCGCGCGCGCGCACCGCATCCGCAAGATGCTCGGCGGTGGCATGCGCCAGGCCGGCATGCTGGCGGCGGCGGCCTTGTATGCGCTGGAGCATCACATCGAGCGCCTGGCCGACGACCACGCCAACGCCAAGCGTCTGGCCGAAGGCTTGCAGGGGCTGAGCGGCGTGACGGCGTACACGCCGCAGACCAACATCGTGTTCATCGATCTGCGCGCCGACAAGGCTGCGGGCGCTGTGGATCGCTTGCATCACGCCGGCGTGTGGTGCTCGGGCCTGTACCGCTTGCGCCTCGTCACGCACCTCGACGTTTCAACGACGCAAGTCGACCAGGCCATCGACATCTTGCGCCGCACGCTTTAAGGAGCCCCACGTGCCCATCACCAACACCGAAGCGCTGACGCGCGTGATCGACCACCGCGAGATCTTCCACGACGAGATGCTGGCGCTGATGCGCCGCATCATGAGCGGTGAAATGTCGCCGGTGATGATCGCGGCCCTGGCCATGGGGCTGCGCGTGAAGAAGGAATCCATCGGCGAGATTGCGGCCGCCGCGCAGGTCATGCGTGAGTTCGCCACACCGGTGGTGGTGGCTGACCGCACGCACTTGGTCGACATCGTCGGCACCGGCGGCGACAGCTCGCACACCTTCAACATTTCCACCGCGTCGATGTTTGTGGCGGCAGCTGCTGGCGCGCGTGTGGCCAAGCACGCCGGGCGCAGTGTCTCGTCGACTTCGGGTTCGGCCGACGTGATGGAAGCGCTGGGCGCGTACATCGCACTCAACTCCGAGCAAGTGGCGACGTGCCTGGCGCAGACCGGCATCGGCTTCATGTTCGCGCCCAACCACCACAGTGCCATGAAGCACGCCGCGCCGGTGCGCAAAGAGCTGGGCGTGCGCACCATCTTCAACATCCTCGGGCCTTTGACCAACCCGGCGGGTGCGCCCAATCAACTGCTGGGCGTGTTCCACCCCGACCTCGTGGGCATCATGGTGCGTGTCTTGCAGCGCCTGGGCAGCGAGCATGTGATGGTGGTCTACGGACTCAACGGCATGGACGAGATTTCGCTCTCGGGTGAGACGATGGTGGGTGAGCTGATCCACGGCGAGGTGAAGGAATACGTGGTGCACCCCAGCGACTTCGGGCTGCCGGTGTACGACTCGCGCGTGCTGCGCGTGGCCAATACGCAGGAGTCGGTGCAGTGCATCCAGCGCGCCCTGGCCAATGAAGACGGCCCCGTGCGCGACGTGGTGCTTCTGAACGCCGGCGCCGCGCTCTACTGCGCCGGAGTTGCCAGCTCGGTGATCGAAGGTGTGCGCCGGGCGCGTGAGGCAGTGGCGTCGGGTCAGGCGTTAGCCAAGCTGAGTCAGTTTGTCAGCGCCAGCAACCAGTTCAGGCCGGTGGCGTAAGTGGCGGACATCCTCGATCGCATCGTCGCCGTCAAACGCGAAGAGCTGGCGCTGTCCAAGTCCGCGCGGCCGCTCGCTGAATTGCGCCGCGACGCCGAAGCGCTGGGCGGCGTGCGTGACTTCGCGCGCGCGCTGCAAGTGCGTGTCGCCGCAGGCCAGGCCGCCGTCATCGCCGAGGTGAAGAAGGCCAGCCCGAGCAAAGGCGTGTTGCGCGAGCACTTTGTGCCCGCCGAGATTGCCGCCAGCTACGAGCGCCATGGCGCGGCGTGTTTGAGCGTACTCACCGATGAGCGTTTCTTTCAGGGCTCGGCCGCGTACCTGAGCCAAGCGCGGGCGGCTTGCGCCTTGCCGGTGCTGCGTAAAGACTTCATCGTCGACGCCTACCAGGTTTATGAGGCGCGCGCGATGGGTGCCGACGCGGTGCTGCTCATCGCCGCGTGCCTGGACGACGTGCAGATGGCCGAGCTCGAAGCCTGCGCGACGGCGTTGCAACTTTCGGTGCTGGTCGAAGTGCACGACGCCGCTGAGCTGGCGCGCGCGCTCAAGCTGAAGACGCCGCTGGTGGGCATCAACAACCGCAACCTGCGCACGTTTGAGGTCTCGCTGGAGACGACGCTGGGCCTGCTGGCGCAGCTGCCGGCTGATCGGCTAGTGGTCACCGAGTCGGGCATCGTTTCGCGCGCGGATGTGCAGCGCTTGCGCAGCGCCGGCGTTCACGCTTTCCTCGTCGGTGAAGCCTTCATGCGCGCCGACGATCCGGGCGCAGCGCTGGCGGCTTTGGTGGCATGACGGCAGACGATCTGCATGCCGCGTTTGAGGCGTTGCCGGACGCTTGGCGGCAGGTCTTGCCTGGCTGGACCGGGGCGGCGCAAGCGGCATTGATCGCGGCGATCCGCGCGGCCTCAGCGCAGCGCGAGATAGCGCCCGTCGATCCGTTCCGTGCAATGCGTTTGGTGTCGCCAGCGGCCGCGCGCGTCGTCGTGCTCGGCCAAGACCCGTACCCTGGTGCGGGCCATGCTGACGGGTTGGCCTTTTCGGCGCCGACCAGCACGCGGCCGTCACTGCGGCGAATTTTCGATGTGCTTGAAGCCGATCG
>JANOJR010000283.1:0-5569 GCA_031418855.1 Rubrivivax sp. | reverse complement strand
GATGTAGATCTTGCCATCGACGCCGTCTTTGCCCCACTCGATGTCCATCGCGCGGCCGTAGTGCTTTTCGATGGTCACCGCATAACGCGCGAGCTCGATGGCGTCGGCGTCGCTCAGCGAGTAGCGGTTGCGCTGCTCGGGCGGTGTGTCGATGATCTTCACGAGCTTGCCGCTTTGCGCCTTCTCTTGCGCTGAGGCGAACTCCATGCGCTGCAACTTCGAGCCCAATGATCGACGGATGACCGGGAACTTGCCCGAGGCGAGTGCGGGCTTGAAGACGTAGAACTCGTCGGGGTTGACGCTGCCCTGCACCACCGTCTCGCCCAGGCCGTAGCTCGACGTGATGAAGACCACGTCTTTGAAACCCGACTCGGTGTCGATGGTGAAGAGCACACCCGCCGAACCCAGGTCGCTGCGCACCATGCGCTGCACGCCCGCCGACAAGGCCACCTCGGCATGCGCGTAGCCCTTGTGCACGCGGTAGGAAATGGCGCGGTCGTTGTAGAGCGAAGCGAAGACCTCTTTGATGCGCACCAGCACGTCGTCGATGCCGGTGACGTTCAGAAAGGTCTCTTGTTGGCCGGCAAACGACGCGTCGGGCAAGTCTTCGGCGGTGGCCGATGAGCGCACGGCGTAACTCGCGCCGTCGTCACCTGCCGTGAGCGCAGCAAACGCTGTGCGCACCGCCGCTTCAAGGTCGGCGGGCAAGGGTGTGGCGACGACCCATTGCCGAATCAAGGCGCCAGCCTCGGCGAGTGCGCGCGTGTCGTCGATGTTCAGCGTGGCCAGCTTGGCCTGGATGCGTGAGGCCAAGCCGTCGTGAGCGATGAAGCGCCGGTAAGCGTGGGCCGTGGTGGCGAATCCGCCGGGTACACGAACGCCGGCGTTAGCCAGTTGGCTGATCATTTCGCCGAGCGAGGCGTTTTTGCCGCCTACCGACTCGACGTCGGTCATCCTCAGATGTTCAAACGGCGCGACCAGGGCGGTCGCCAAGTTGGGGTGAGACATGGGAAAGCTCCGTGAGGTTGGGAAACCGGTGCTTCCGCATGTGCGCGACGACGCTGCAAGCCAGTGCTTGGGTCTTGTTCTGATCGACTGGGGGCGTTCAAGGCGCGGACATTCAAGGCGGAATTTGAGGCCGATTCTAAGGACTTCATCCTTATGATCGAGCGGCAAGCGGCGCCCTTTGCCCGCGGCGACATGCATGCCAGAAAGAACCGTGTTCTATGTCTCAGACGGCACCGGCATCACCGCCGAGACCTTCGGCAATTCGATCCTGGCGCAGTTCCCCACGCGGCCGCGGCATGTGCGCCGGCCCTTCATCGACAGCATCGAAAAAGCGCTGGCGGTGGTTGACGAGATCAACGAGTGCGCGCGGCGCGAAGGCAAGCGGCCTATCGTCTTCATCACCCTGGTGCGCGACGAGGTGCGCAGCATCGTCACCGGAGCCGGCTGCCACGGCTTTGTGCTGGACATGTTTCGCGCCTTCGTCGAGCCGCTGGAAGAAGAATTCGGCGTCAAGTCCAACCACCGCATCGGGCGCTTTTCAGACGCCAGCCAGAGCACCGAATACAACGAGCGCATCGAGGCCATCAACTTTTCGCTCGCACACGACGACGGGCAATCGGCGCGCAACCTCGATATTGCCGATGTCATCCTCGTGGGCGTGAGCCGCAGTGGCAAGACGCCAACGTCGCTGTACCTGGCCATGCAGCACGGCATCAAGGCCGCCAACTACCCGCTGATCCCGGAAGACTTCGACCGCGGCCGCTTGCCCGTGCCGCTGGCGCCACACAAGCGCAAGTGTTTTGGCTTGACCATCGCGCCCGAACGCCTGGCGCAGATACGCCACGAGCGCCGGCCCGCCAGCACCTATGCGGCGCTGGACAACTGCCGCTTTGAAGTCAATGAGGCCGAGGCGATGATGCGCCGCGAAGGCATTGCGTGGCTGTCGTCCACGCACAAGTCGATCGAAGAGATTGCCACCACGATTCTGCGTGACATCCGGCCCGACCGGCTGATGTACTAACGTCGCTCTTGCGCTGACTGGCGCAAGGCCTCAAACAGGCAGATGGCGGCAGCAGCCGCGACATTGAGCGACTCTTCGCCGCCAGGCTGCGGGATACGCAGGGTGAGCTGACAGCGCGACAGCAGTGCCGGTGCGACGCCCTGCCCTTCGTGGCCGAAGACCCAAGCCGCTGGCTTAGGCAGCGCTGCCGTATGCAGATCAGCCGTCGCGTGCGAGCTGGTGGCCAGCAGGGGCACGCGCAAGGCGTCAAGCGATTCCGGCTCCAACCCTTCACACAGGTGCAGCGCAAAGTGCGCGCCCATGCCGGCGCGCAACACTTTGGGCGACCACAGCGTGGCCGTGCCTTTGAGCGCCAGCACCTGGGTCACGCCGAGCGCGGCCGCGCTGCGCAGGATGCTGCCGACGTTGCCGGCGTCTTGCAGCCGGTCCAGCACGACGGTATTCGCGCGCGCTTCGACGGCGCTGGCCTGGGGCAGCGCCAGCACGAAGCCGATGGCCGGGGCGGATTCGAGGCTGCTGATGGACTTCATCAGCGCCTCGGGAATCACGACGAACTTGTCGGCGCCGTCAGTCAGCGCACGGAGCGTGGGTGTGTGCCAGGCGGCTTCAGTCATCACCGCTTGCGCAACGGCCACGCCCTTGGCGCGCGCCGCCGCGCACAGGTGTTCGCCTTCAACCCACACCTGCCCGCTCTTGCGGTAGCTGCCGCCGTCGCGCAACAAGGCGCGCAGTTGCACCAGCAACGGGTTGTCGCGCGAGGTGACGTGTAGGGGCTGGCGCGTGGGCTCGTTCACGGCCGCTCCAGCACGGCGTGCACAGGCGCGAAGCTGCGCCGATGCTCAGGGCAGGCGCCATGCCTTGTCAGCGCGTCTAAATGGTGTGCGGTGGGGTAGCCTTTGTGCTCGGCAAAACCGTAAAGCGGCCAGCGCTCGTGCAGCTCGACGCACAGCCGATCGCGTTCAACCTTGGCGATGATCGACGCGGCGGCGATGGCCGCGACCTTGGCGTCACCCTTGACCACCGCATGCGCCGGCACTTGCAACTGTGGCAGCCGGTTGCCATCGACGAGCACGATGTGCGGCGTCAGGCGCAGCATGCCCACGGCGCGCTGCATCGCCAGCATCGTGGCTTGCAGGATGTTGAGCTCGTCGATTTCCTGCACGCTGCCATGCGCGACCGCCACGCACAGTGCGTGCGCGCGGATCTGGTCGTAGAGCTTCTCGCGCTTGAGCGGGCTTAAGCACTTGGAGTCGGCCAGCCCTTTGATGCGGTGCAGGTCGTCCAGGATCACGGCTGCCGCCACCACTGGCCCGGCCAAGGGGCCACGGCCGGCTTCGTCGACACCGGCGATCAGCCCGGGCCGGTCCCAGGTGAAGGCCAGCGGTTTGCTGGCGCGCTTAAGTCTGGAGGATTTGCGCGATGGCATCGCTGGCTCGCTGCGCGGTGTCGCAGCGCAGTTGGTGGTGCAGTTCACTGAAGCGCTGGTGCAGGCTTACCGCCGCGCGCGTGTCGTCCAGCGATTGCAGCACAGCCTGCGCCAGTGCCGCTGGCGTGCAGGCGTCCTGGATCAACTCGGGCACGACGAATTCGCGGCACAGGATGTTGGGCAAGCCGACCCAGGGCTGGTAGCGCATGCGCTTCATGAGCTGCCAGCTGATCGCATTCATGCGGTAGCCAATGACCATGGGCCGCTTGAACAGCGCGGCCTCCAAGGTGGCCGTGCCGCTGGCAATCAGCGTCGTGTCGCAGGCGGCCAGCGCGGTGTGCGACTGGCCGTCGAGCAGTTGGATTGGCACGCCGGGCGCATGCCGCGCCAGCTGTGGCGCCACCAGCTCGCGCAAGCCCGGCGCCAGCGGCAAGATGAAGCGAAACACGGGGCGCTGTGCGTGCAGCAACTGCGCGGCTTGCAAGAAGGCGGGCGCGATGTGCGCGATCTCCGAGCGGCGGCTGCCGGGCAGGATGGCCACGACTTGATCGCTTTCAGCCAGGCCCAACACATGTCGCGCTGGCGCACGCGGCACGTCGATGGGGATGGCATCGGCCAGCGGGTGGCCGACATACGTGGCGGCCACACCGTGCGCTTGCAGTAGCGCAGGCTCGAAAGGGAACAAGCACAGCACATGGTCGCAACTCGCGGCCATCGACTGCGCACGCTTGCCGCGCCAAGCCCAGATCGACGGGCAGACGAAGTGAATGGTCTTGATGCTCTGCGCACGCAGCGTGGCTTCCAGGCCGAGGTTGAAGTCGGGCGCGTCGACGCCGATGAAGGCCGCCGGCCGCTCGGCCAGCAAGCGCGCGGCGAGTGCATCGCGAATGCCTTTGATTTCGCGGTAGTGGCGCAAGACCTCGACGTAGCCACGCACCGCCAGCTTGTCACTCGGCCACCAGGCCTGCACGCCCAGCGCCTGCATCTTCGGGCCGGCGATGCCGCTGAGCTGCACGTTGGGCCAACGCCGCTGCAGCCCGCCGATGAGCAGTGACGCCAGCAAGTCCCCCGAGGCCTCGCCCGCGACCATGGCCAGCCGCATCCGGCTCGCCGTCACAGCGCTAGCGCACGATGCCGCGCTTGGCGGCGGCGAGGAAGACCAGCACGCGCTCGATGTCGGCGCTGCCGCCTTCGGGCGCGTCGGCCAGCAGCGCGGCGATGCGCTCTTGTGCCGCCGCCAGCGTGAGCGACTCGCGGTAGAGCAGCCGGTGCATTTGCTTGATCAAGGCGATGCGCTCGCTGGAGAAACCGCGTCGGCGCAAGCCTTCGACGTTGAAGCCGCTGGCCGCGAGCGGGTTGCCCGAGGCCATCATGAAGGGCGGCACATCTTGCGAGACATGGCTTTGAAAGCCGACGAAGGCGTGCGCGCCGATGCGGCAAAACTGGTGCACGCCCGTGAGCCCGCCGACGATGACCCAGTCACCCACCTGCACATGGCCCGCCAGCGTGGCGTTGTTGGCCAGCACGGTGTGGTTGCCGAGTTGCACGTCGTGCGCGATGTGCACGTAGGCCATGACCCAGTTGTCGTGGCCCACGCGCGTGACGCCGCCGTCTTGCACCGTGCCGCGGTTGAAGGTGCAGAACTCGTGGACGGTGTTGCGGTCGCCGATGCTCAGCATCGTCGGCTCACCGCGGTACTTCATGTCCTGCGGCGCGCCGCCTAACGAAGAATGGGCGTGGATGCGGTTGTCGCGGCCAATCGTGCACGGGCCCTCGATCACCGTGTGCGCGCCCACCGTGGTGCCGGCGCCGATCTGCACGCCCGCGCCGATCACTGCATAGGGGCCGACGGTGACGTCCGCAGCCAGCTCGGCGGCCGTGTCGACGATGGCGGTGGCGTGGATGCTCACCTTGCGCTCAGGTGATACGGCGCATCGTGCACATCAGCTCGGCTTCCACCGCCGTTTCGCCTTCGACGCTGGCGCGCGTGCGGTACTTGACGATGCCAGCCTTGGCGCGTTCGATGCTGGCTTCCAGGATCAGCTGGTCACCGGGCTCGACCACGCGCTTGAAGCGCGCACCGTCGATACCTACGAAGTACACCACCATGTCGT
>JANOJR010000282.1:0-3806 GCA_031418855.1 Rubrivivax sp. | reverse complement strand
CTGCCCAGCCAGCCGCAGATCTGCTTTGGCCTGGTGGCCTACCGCGACCGTGGCGATGAATTTTTTGTGCGCGCCTGGGACTTCAGCCACGACCTCGGCGCCTTTCAGCAGGCCCTGGCCGGCTTGCGCGCCGCAGCCGGTGGCGACACACCCGAGGCCTTGAACGAGGCCTTGCACACCGCCGTACACCGCATGTCCTGGCGCGGTGACGGCGCCACGCGCCTGGTGGTGCTGGTGGCCGACGCGCCGCCACACCTGGACTACGGCGCGCCCTGGTACGACGACGACATGCAAGGCGCGCTGGCACGCGGCATCAAGCTCTTTGCGGTGGGCGCCAGCGGCCTGGACAAGAGCGGCGAATACATCTACCGCCAGATGGCGCAGTTCACTGGCGGGCGCTTCATCTTCCTCACCTACGACAAGGCAGCCGACCCCTCCAGTGGCCCGGGCCGCGAAACCGTGCATGACGTGGCCAACTATTCGGTAGAGACTCTGGACAGGCTGGTGGTGCGGCTGGTGCGCGAAGAATTGGCCAAGCGGCCAGGGTGAGTAGCTTGAGCGTTAGCGATCGGCTCACAAACCGAGCTGCCGCGCCGCCAGGTCTTTCATGATTTCTTCGGAGCCGCCGCCGATTATCATGACCTTGACCTCGCGGTACAGCCGCTCGCTCTTGGTGCCACGCATGTAGCCCATGCCGCCGAGGATCTGCACGGCCTGGTCGGCGCAGAACTGCATCGCCTGTGTGGCCACCACCTTGGCCATGCAGGTGCGCGCCACCAGCGCGGCAGCGTCGTCTTGTTGGTGGCGCAAGCGCTCGGCGAGTTCGTAGATAAAGGCGCGTGCGGTCTCGATGCGCGTCAGCATGTCCACCAGCTTGTGCCGGATGACCTGGCGCTCGGACAAAGCCGCGCCGAAGGTGTGGCGCTGCTGCGCCCAGTCCAGGGCCTCGTCAAAGCACACCTGCGCGTAGGCCACGGCCATCACGGCCATCATGATGCGCTCATGATTGAAGTTAGCCATGATGGCCTTGAAGCCTGCGCCCTCCATGCCGATGAGGTGGTGCGCGGGCACGCGGCAGGCATCGAAGCGTAGGTGCGCGGTGTCGCTCGCCCACCAGCCGGTTTTCTTCAACAGCGTGCGTTGCAGCCCCGGTGTGTCGCCCGCCACCAGCAAGAGCGAGACGCCGCCCGGGCCTTTGTTCTGCGCGTCGGTGCGCACCGCCACGGTGAGCCAGTCGGCGCGGTAGCCGCTGGTGATGAAGGTCTTTTCGCCGTCGACGATGTAGTCGTCGCCCTCGCGTCGCGCGCTGGTCTTGAGTGCGGCCACGTCCGAGCCGCCGCCGGGCTCGGTGATGGCCAGTGCGGCGATCTTGTCGCCGGCCAACACGCCGGGCACCACGAGCTGTTGCAAGTCATGGCTGCCATGCGCCACGATGGGCGGCAGCGCAATGCCGTGTGATCCCAGTGAAGCCTGCACGCCACCCGAGCCCGCACGCGCGATCTCTTCGGCGGCAGCGATGCTGAAGAAGATATCGGCCGGCGTGCCGCCCAGGTCTTCCGGGTAGCCGATGCCCAAGAGGCCGATGGCTGCGGCTTTGGCGTAAAGCTCACGCGGGAAGCCGCTGGCTTCGTCCCAATCGGCCACAAAGGGCGTGATCTCACGCGCTACAAAGCTGCGCACACTGGCGCGAAAGGCCCCGTGCTCAGGCGAGAAATAGGCGGGGAAAGCGGACAGTGGCGCGGCAGCGTTGGTGCTCATGGTGGGTACTGTGGCGGTCTTCACGTCGCCGCGCCACAGGCACACTCCGGGCTTGCCGCCGCGTGGCCATGTATGTATGATCCGCGCATACTTTTTCTGTCTGATTCCTAAGGAAAGCGCCATGGAAGCCACCGTCGCCGAACGCGGACAGATCACCCTGCCCAAGGCCGTGCGTGATGCGCTGGGCCTGTCCAAAGGCTCGACGCTCAAGGTCGAGCTTGACGGCAGCCGCATCATCTTGCGCAAGAGTGTCGACGACGCCATTTCGCGCTTGCGTGGACGCTTCAAGTTGCCCGCCGGCGTGAGCACCGACGACATCATGCGCGAGCTGCGTGGCCGCGCGCCGGGCGATCCGGTCGAGCCTTGAGCCACCGCTGAACACCGATTGCGCCTTGATCGCCATCGACTCTTCCGTGTTGATCGACCTGCTGGGCGACGACCCGCGCGCCGAAGCCGCCGAGATGTGTCTGCGCCAAGCGCTCGCCCATGGCCCTGTGGTGGTGTGCGAGGTGGTGGTCAGCGAAGTCGTGTCGGGCCTGGGTTTTGGTGCCGAGCTGCTTGACACGCTGGAAGACGCCGGCATCCGCTTCAGCGCCACCGAAGCACGCGCGGCCGTGCGTGCTGGTGAGATGCAGCGCCGCTACAAACAGCGCCGCAAGACCGAAGGCTTGCAGCCCGTGGGCCCGCGCACCGTGCCCGACTTTCTGATCGGTGCGCACGCGCTCTTGCAATGCAATGGCCTCATCACGCGCGACGCCGGGTTTTTTCGCGATTACTTCAAAGGCCTGAAGGTCATCGTGCCCAAGGCTAACAACTGAGATGAACATGCTTGCTCGTGCCACGCTCACATGGATGCTTCTTCTGGGTGCCGGCCTTGTACAGGCCAGCGACGCCGAGCTCTTGCGCTGCCGCCAGATCAGCGACGCGTCACAGCGCTTGCGTTGTTATGACGCGCTGCCGGTGGCTGGCGCGACGCCTCCCGCCGCCAGCCCGGCGGCCGACAACTTCGGCTTGGAGGGCCGAGGCATCGGCACACGCGTCGAGGCCATTGAGACCAGCATCTTCGGCAACTTCGACGAGTGGGGCCCGAACTACCGCTTCAACCTCGCCAACGGCCAGGTCTGGCAGGTGGTCGACGGCAGCACGGGCTTTCGTGCGTCGAGCGATTCGCGCGTGAAGATCCGTCGCGGCATGCTCGGCACCTTCTACCTCGAACTGGTCGGCACCAACCGTTCACCCAAAGTCCAGCGTGTGCAGTAGCGCAAACCACCGCGCTCACGTCTGCATCCATCCAATCCGTCATCGCTCACCCCTTCACGCCCACCCCAAGGAACCCCATGGCCAAGACCACCCGCCCGGCGCACGCCTACGCCAGGACGCTGAAAACCTTCACCACGCCTTCGGGCAAGGAAGGCCAGTTCTATTCATTGCCCGCGCTGGCCAAGAGCCACGCTGGCGTGGCGCGCATGCCGCATTCGATGCGCATCGTGCTTGAGAGCGTGCTGCGCAATTGCGACGGCAAGAAGGTCACGGCCGAGCATGTGGCGCAAGTCGCCAATTGGCGTGCTAACGCCGAACGTACGGATGAGATTCCGTTCGTGGTGGCGCGTGTCGTGCTGCAAGACTTCACCGGCGTGCCGCTCTTGGCCGACCTGGCGGCGATGCGCAACGTTGCTGAAAAAATGGGCCGCGATCCCAAATCCATCGAGCCGCTGGTGCCTGTCGACTTGGTCGTCGACCACTCGGTGATGATCGACCACTTTGGCAGCCCCAAGGCGCTGGACCTGAACATGAAACTCGAGGTCAGCCGCAACCAGGAGCGCTACCAATTCATGAAGTGGGGCATGGACGCCTTCAGCACCTTTGGCGTCGTGCCACCGGGTTTTGGCATCGTGCACCAGGTCAATCTGGAGTACCTGGCGCGTGGCGTGCATAAGACCCCCGGCGCGAAGTCGCCGGATGGAAAAGTTCTGAAGGTGTACTACCCCGACAGCCTGGTCGGCACCGACAGCCACACCACCATGATCAACGGCATCGGTGTCGTGGGT
>JANOJR010000281.1:0-6096 GCA_031418855.1 Rubrivivax sp. | reverse complement strand
GCAGGACGGCGCGGTGGCCGGCGAGCGCGCGTACTTTGTGGACTGCGTGCCGGCCTGACGCGGTCCTCGGCAAAAGAGGCGGCGACAAACAAGTGGCCCCGCCGCAGCGGGGCCTCGGATTGGCGCCATCGGCAGCGCGTTCAGCCTTGCCGCTGCCGCCGCCTCATGCCCAAGCCAGCCAGCGCCAGCAGCGCCAGTGCCAAGGTGCCGGGTAGAGGAACATTACCGATCGGGACTTCTCGGGTCTGGAACGCCAAATCGAAGCCGAGACCGTTGAGGGCGCCGTCGCCGGTGCCCGCAATCAGCCCGCCGCGAACGGCGGTGATGCGGTCATAGGCGTAGACCCCCGTGCCGTCGCCCGTCATGTACAGGTCGCCGTTGGTCGGGTCGAAGGCCAGCCCGTCCGGGTTGCCGCCGAGTTCGGTACCGATGTTCAGTACCTTGGTTGCCCAGGCACTTGAGCCGCCGCCGTAGTAGGCCCAGGTGTAAGGATTGCCAACACCGGTCAACACCGTCGCCGCCGGTATCTCGAATAGCGTACGGTCGGTGCTACCCGGTTCGATGCCCAGACCGACCAGGTTGCCGGTGATGGGGTCGAAGGCCAGATCGGAGCGGAACTCGCCGCCGCCGATCAGCTTGACCGCGACCTCGAACACGTTGCCAACTGGGTTGAAGCGATAGATCTCACTCTTGCCGTAGCCCGTCATGTACAGCTTGCCATCGGGTCCGACGGTCATGCCATCGATGATGCCGAAGCCGGCCGTCGGCAACGCTGCAACCAACGTCGGCGCGCCGACCAATGCGGTATTGGTGCCATTCAGGGTTGCCTTGTAAAGGGAATGAGCCTCGAACGGATTCATGTAGTACAGCGTGCGGTCAGGCGCCATGGCCAGGTTGGTCGGGAAACCGATGCCGGAAAAACCGAGGTCGGTCACCGTGCCGCCGCCGAGGTCGATGCGATAGATGTGGTCCTGCGGGAATGCGCCGCCGCCTAGGGAGAAGATCTCCTTGATGGCGGCCGCGTTAACCGGGGCGGCAGCCATCAAGACGATGATGCCGACCAGGCTCAATACGGTGCGAAGTGGCTTCATTGCGAATCTCCTTGAGGCTGTGTTTGGAGTGGCTCTATGCGCAGCTACCGTCAGCGCCAACGTTCACGTTGCGCCGCGCTCGATCGATCTAGCCGCACATGAAAGACCACGCAATTTGCGTGCCCGTTCTATAAGCCTTTGATTCTGAAAGACATATCGGCGGCAACCTGGGGCAGACCTACCGTCTGTCCTGTCGACTGTCAAATTTGTCGACGGACGGTGCCTGCGCCTTGGTGCCCAGCGGCCCTGGGGCACGCCGGCTCAATTCACTACGAACACAACCGCCGTGCGCGGCGGCACCGTGAAGCGGCCTGTAGCGGCATTGAACGTGGCCGCGGCGGCACGCGTATCTGCGGCGTTAGCAGCGGTGTGCACCGGGTGCAGCGTGAAGGCGCGGCCTACCAGCAGGGGGTCGCCTACCGTCTGCGCCACCTTGTCGACGTTGACGAGGTACACCAACTCTTTGAAGCCCGCACCGGCGTAGCCATTGCCGTTGAGATAAGCGGCCAGGACTGTGGGCACCTGCGCGGAACCGGTGTTGAAGAAGACCAGCCGCTGCTTGATGTCGGCGGCGCTGCGCAGGCGCAGCAGGGTCGTGCTGGCGCGGATCTTCAGCAGGTCACGAAACGCGTCGCGCGTCCACGCGATGTCGGCGGGCGTGGGTTTGATCAGTGCATTGGCCAAGAGCGGCTTCATCACCGCCCAGTTGTCGCCGTTGTCGCCGGCGCGTGGCGCACCAGCGCCGAAGTTGTTGTCGGCGTAACTCCAGTCGATGCGGTTGAACCAGTCGCCGCTGTCGTAGCTGTTGCGGTCCAGGGACTTGCTGCGCAGGGTGTCGACACCCGCGTGGTAGTAGGCCACGCCCTGGCTGAAGTTGGTGATGGCGGCACCAAGGATTTGCACGCGCGCACGGTCTTCGCGGCTCGTGGTGAGTGGCAGCTTGAAGGCGTTGTTGTCAAAGAAGGTCTGGTTGTCGTGGTTGTCGACGTAGTTCACGGTCTCCGAAGGCTCGGTGACGAAGCCGGCACCTTCGAGTTGCTCGAGTGGGATCACACCGTCCAGCCGTGTGCGCATGAGGTAGCTTCGGATCGAGCCGGCCAGGCCGGCGCGAATGAGGTCGCCCTGGCGCATCAGGTCTTGTGCCGTCTTCCCGGTACCGTTGGTGTTAGCGTCGTAGAACAGGCCGTTGGCGAAGCCCTGGTTGGCGATCAGCGCGGAGCCGGCGTCAAAGGGGCTGCCGCCACGCACGGCGTCGCGCATGAAGGGGTTGAAGCTGCTGATGCCGCTGCCGTTCAGGCTCCACATGCTGGCTTGCACGAAGCGCGCGCCGTCGGTCACTTCACCAAAGTTCCAGCCCTCGCCGATGAGTTGCACGTCGCGCCCGGCGGCGGCCTTGACTTTGACTTTCAGCACTTCCATCACCGCGCGCGGCTGGTGGCCCATGACGTCGAAACGAAAGCTGCTGATTTTGTAGTCGCGCGCCCAGACGACGGCACTGTCGATCATCAGCTTGCCCATCATGGCGTGTTCGGTGGCGGTGTTTTCGCAGCAGGTGGAGGTCTCGACAAAGCCGTCGCCATTGAGCCGGTGGTAGTAGCACGGCACGATGCGGTCGAGCACCGAGCGCGCGTTCTGGCCTGAAGCGGCGGTGTGGTTGTAGACGACGTCCATGCCCACGCGCAGGCCGGCGTCGTGCAGGCCCATCACCATCTGGCGGAACTCAAGAATGCGCCGCGCGCCGTCGTTCACATCGGCGGCATAACTTCCTTCGGGAGCGGTGTAGTGCCAGGGGTCATAGCCCCAGTTGAAGCAGTCGCGGCTGGCGTTGGCGCTGACTGCGGCCTGTTGCGTTTCGCCATCGGGCGTGCCGCTGATGTTGGGTGTCAGGCAGCCGACTTCGGGCACGCTGGTGATGTCGTACACGGGCAGCAGGTGCACGTCGGTCATGCCGGCGTCAGCCAGCGCCTTCATGTGCTTCATGCCGTTGGAGCCGGTCTCCGTGAAAGCCAGGTACTTGCCACGCCAGGCTTCACGTACGGTGGGGTCGTTGGCCGAGAAGTCGCGCACATGCAGCTCGTAGATCGACATGTCGCTGGACGCCTGCACTTTGTTCGGCGGTGCGCTGGCGCCCCAGCCACGCGGCGTGAGCTCGGGCGCGTTCAGGTTGGCAATAAAGCTGCGTTGCGAGTCGGCCGAGAGGCTCAGCGAATAGGGGTCCGTGACGATGTTGCGCACCATGCCCACGCCCTTGACGAAGACCGTCACGCCGTAGCGGTAGTACTTGCCCGAGAGGTCAGCACTTTTGCTGCCGCTCCAACTGCCGGTAGCCGCGTCGAACGTGAGCTCCTGGTACTGGGTGACAGGCCCGGTGGCGCTGTCGTGAATCATCACGGTGACGCGTTGCGCTGTTGGCGCCCAGAGCTTGAAGCGGGTGCGATCGCTGTTGGGCGTGGCGCCTAGGTCTTCGATCGCGGTGGCGGCCGCGTAGAGGTCGTCCAGCAGCCCCGGCAGTTGCGCCGTGGTGGCGTTTTGCACTTGCCCGTTGGCGTTCTCTTGCACCAGCACGAGCTGGCTTTTCAGCAGCGTGGGCAGACGTGCGAGGTCGGCGTCTTTCACGCGCCAGCGCGCGCCGCTGCCGATGAACTTGAAGCGCTCGGCCAGCGCCAGTGGTGTGGCCAACGTGTACGGCTCCAGCGTGATGGCGCCGTCGGCGCCGGCGACCTTGCCGTCTTTGCGCGCTCGGATGGTGCCGCCGGTGGAGTGGTAGAGCTTGACCGTGCCGCTGCCGTCCACGCTGGGCCATTGCAGCAACTGCTTGCTTAGCCAGTAGGCGCGCGCGTCGGTGGTGGAGGCGCGGCGCGTATCGGGTGTGGCGGTGTAGATCGTGGCGTCGCCTTGCACCAGCCAGATCTCTGCCACCTGGTTGCGGATGGTGTAGGCGGCGTAGGGCACCTGGATGTCGTCAGCACGGCCGTCTTTGTTGGCCTCGTTGGGCGCCTTGCCGTGGATGATGAATTGCAGCGCCGAGGTGGTGGCGCCTTGCCGCGGGTTCAGCACGGGAATGTCGAAGCTGACTTCGGTGGCCGTGGCGCTGTAGCCCGGCATGCGATCGAAGCCGATGGCGGCGGGCCATTGATCGATCACGACACCTGGCGCCAGCCGGCTTACATCCACACCACCGGCCGCCCACAAGTGCAGGCCCCAGTTGGCGAAGTCGCCGCCCGGGCGCAGGTAGTGCACACGCACGGTGGTGATGTCGGGCGGCAAGGCGCCCTGCGGGTTGCTGGTGTAGGTCGCGTTGTCGCCCTGGATGCGCCAGATCTCGTTCTTGCCGGGCTTGAGCGTGTACTTCTGGTCGGCGCCGTTGTGGTCTTTGGTGTCGACCTTGTGGAAGAGGTAGCCAACGTCGCCCGTGGTGGCCGTCAGCGGCACTTCATACACGGCGCCAAAGTCGTCGAAGCTGCTGGCGTTGTGGCCGTTGTTCCAGCCGGGGTCGACCGCCGCGCCCCAGCTGTGCAACTGCCAGCCGGTGTAGTCGGCAGCACCCGCGGCGTTTGCGCGGCGGTAGTGCACCGTCAGGGTGGTGGCGTCGTGCGTAGACAGGGCTTGCTTGCGCTCGGCGGCGCTGGGCTGTGCGTCAGGGCCGGCGCCGCCGCAAGCGGCCATCAGCAGGGTGATGAGCAGGTAAAGCAGGTGGCGAAATGCGGTCATGGTCGGTCTCAAGGTGCCACGAAGACAACCGCCGTGCGTGGTGGCACGACGAACTCGGCGCTGGCGGGGTCCCAGCGCGCGGCAAGGCGGGGCCGCGTATCTGCGGCGTTAGCCTCCAGATGCACGGAGTGCAAGGTGAAGGCGCGGCCGGCCAGCGCGGGGATGCGAATGCGCTGCTCGGCCTTGTCGACGCTGATGAAGTAGACGAGCTCGGTGAAGCCCGCGCCTGCGTGGCCGCGGCCGTCGAGATGCGCCGCCACGACCGTGGGTGTTTGCTCGGGGCCGACGTTGTGCAGGGTGAGGCGCTGCTGCACGTCAGCCGCGCTGCGCAAGCGAAACAACGTCGAACTGGCACGGATGCGCAGCAGGTCGTTGAAGGCCGCACTCGTCCACGCGATGTCGGCCGGTGTGGGCTTGATTGACGCGTCGGCCAGCAGTGACTTCATCCATGGCCAGCTCGCGCCGTTGTCCTGCTTGGGTGGCAGCCCGGCGCCGAAGCCGTTGTCGGTGTAGGTCCAGTCCAGCCGGTTGAACCAGTCGCCCGAGTCGTAGCTGTTGCGGTCGAGCGACTTGCTGCGCAGGATGTCCAGCCCCGCGTGAAAGTAGGCGACACCCTGGCTGAAGGCAGTGGTGGCCGCCCCCAGCACCTGCGCACGCGCACGGTCAGCGCTGCTGGTGCCGCGCGGCAGGCGGTAGACGTTGATGTCAAAGAGCGTTTGGTTGTCGTGGTTGTCGACGTAGTTGACCACCTCGCCGGGCTGGCTGGCGTAGCCGCCGGGTTGGCCGTGGTAGTTGATCTCTTTCAAGGTCTTGCGCTGGCCGTCAAAGGTGGTCATCGCATAGTCGCGCAGCGAGCCGGCCAGGCCCAGACGCAGCATGTCGGCAGCCTGCATCAGCTGCGTGCGTGTGGCGGCTTGGCCTTGGGCATTGGCGTCGTGGAACAGCCCGTTGAGCCAGCCCTGGCGCGAGATCAGCTCGTCACCTTTAGCGTCGTGCGCGCCACGCATGGCGTCGCGCGCGCGGTCGCTGAAGGTGCCAATGCCGCTGCCGTTCAGGCTGAGCTGCGAGGCCTGCACGAAGCGCTTGCCGTTCTCCACTTCAGCGTAGTTCCAGCCTTCGCCGATGAACTGGATTTCGCGGCCGTGCTCGCGTTTCAAGAGCGCTTGCGCCTTCTCCATCAGCGCGCGCGGTTGGTGGCCCATGAGGTCGAAGCGGAACGAATCCATGCGGTAGTGGCGCGCCCACAGCTGCAGCGAGTCGAGCATCAGCTTGCCCATCATGCGGTGCTCGGTGG
>JANOJR010000280.1:0-1720 GCA_031418855.1 Rubrivivax sp. | reverse complement strand
CCGCGCCAATCGCCGTGTAGACCAGCTTCACGTGGGGATGCTTTTGCACCAGCTCACGCGCCGCCTCGGCCGCGGCCAGGCTTTGCGCGTAGGTGCTGCCGGGCGGCAGGCTCACCGTGACCTGCGTCTGGCTCAGGTCGTCGGGCGGCAAGAAACCCGTGGGCAGGTAGGGCACCAAGGCGAAGGAGCCGGCGAAGAAGACGGCGGTAGCTAACATCGTAAGCACGCGGTGTTTCAGGCACCAGGCGGCCCAACGCAGGTAGGCTTTCATCCAACTCGGCTCGCGATGCGCGCTGCGCGGCGGCTTGAGCAGGTAGGCCGCCATCATGGGCGTGAGCATGCGCGCCACCACCAGGCTGAAGAAGACGGCAATGGCCGCCGTCCAGCCAAACTGCACGAAGAACTTGCCCGGCACGCCGGCCATGAAGGCGGTGGGCAAGAAGACGGCGATGAGCGTGAAGGTGGTGGCAATCACCGCCAGCCCGATCTCATCCGCCGCATCGATGGCGGCCTGGTAAGGCGCTTTGCCCATGCGCAAGTGGCGCATGATGTTTTCGATCTCGACGATGGCGTCGTCGACCAAGATGCCCACCACCAGGCTCATGCTCAGCAGCGTGACGACGTTGAGCGTGAAGCCAAACACATAGTGCATGACGGCGAAGGCCGGGATGATGGACAGCGGCAGCGCTGTCGCCGCTACCAAGGTGGCGCGCCAGTCGCGCAAGAAGAGCCACACCACCAGCACCGCCAGCGCCGCACCTTCCAGCAAAAGGATCATGCTGCCGTGGAAGTTTTCTTCGACCGGGTCGACGAAGTTGAAGGCTTCGGTGACGCTCACGTCGGGGTGCTGCGCGCGCAGTGTGTTCAGCGCCGCGCGCACGCCGACAGCCACGTCGGTTTCACCCGCGCCGCGCGAGCGCACGATCTCAAAACCCACCACGGGTTTGCCGTTGAGCAGCGCGCCACTGCGCCGTTCGGCCACGGTGTCGCGCACGCTGGCGACTTGGTCCAGGCGTAAGCGCCGCCCGTCGCTCAGCGCGATGTTCAGCCGCGCCAGTTCTTCGGCGCTTTGCACGGTGGCGATGGTGCGCACGCTTTGCTCGATGCCACCCACGTCACTGCGCCCACCGCCCGCGTCTTGCTGCACGGCGCGCAGTTGGCGTGAGATGTCGGATGCGGTGGTGTTGAGGGCCAGCAAGCGCGCGGGGTCAAGCTCCACCTGCACCTCGCGCGTGACGCCACCCACACGCGCAACCGAGCCCACACCGCGCACGGCCAGCATGGCTTTGGTCACTGTGTCGTCGACAAACCAACTCAGTGCTTCGTCGTCCATGCGGCTGGACGCCACCGTGTAGGTCAGGATTGGCGCGCCAGCGAGTTCAAGCTTGCTGATGACGGGGTCGCGCAATTCAGCGGGCAGATCGGCGCGCACGCGCTGCACCGCAGAGCGCACGTCGTCCAGCGCTTCTTGTGTCGATTTTTCAAGGCGGAATTCGACGGTGACGATGGCCACACCGTCTTGCACCTTGGTGTAGATGTTCTTCACGCCTTGCAGCGCGGCCACGGCGTTTTCGATCTTGCGCGCGACCTCGGTTTCCATCTGCGCCGGCGCGCTGCCGGGCAGGCTGGCGGTGACGTTGATGGTGGGCAGGTCGATGTCGGGAAACTGCTGCACCTTCATCTTCTGAAAGCCCAGGATGCCCGCCAGCGTGAGCATGAT
>JANOJR010000279.1:0-5092 GCA_031418855.1 Rubrivivax sp. | reverse complement strand
GGCATCTGGTCGGGCGGCGCCTGGCTGGCCGAACGCTTGCAGCGCGACCTCGGGCTTCCCGGTGCTTGCGGCGTTATCTCCAGCATGCTGCATCGCGACGACTACGGCTCGCGCGGCCTGGCCACGGGCACCGACGCCACGAACTTGCCCTTCTCCATCGACCACCGCCACGTGCTGCTCATCGACGACGTGCTCTACACCGGGCGCACCGTGCGCGCCGTGGTCAACGAACTCTTTGACTTCGGCCGTCCCGCCAGCGTCAAGCTCGCGGCCCTGGTCGACCGCGGCGGGCGCCAGTTGCCCATCGAAGCGGCCTACGCCGCCGCACGCATCAGCTTGCCGGCGACGCAGCGTTTGTCGCTCGCGCGCACTGAGGACGGCCGCTTCAGTTTTGCGCTGCGCGAGAAGAGCTAAGTCAGCATGCTTTCGCGCCGCCACCCCCAGCTCAACAGCCACGGCGAGTTGATCCATTTGCTGTCCATCGAAGGCCTGCCCCGGGCCGTGCTGACGCAAATGCTCGACACGGCGGGCAGCTTCCTGAGCGTCAACGAACGCGAAGTGAAGAAGGTGCCGCTCTTGCGCGGCAAGAGCGTTTTCAACTTGTTCTTCGAGAACAGCACACGCACGCGCACGACGTTTGAGATCGCCGCCAAGCGGCTCTCGGCCGACGTCATCAACCTCGACGTGGCGCGCTCGTCCACCGCCAAGGGTGAAAGCCTCTTGGACACGGTGGCCAACCTCTCGGCCATGCATGCCGACATGTTCGTGGTGCGCCACAGCGAGAGCGGCGCGCCCTACCTCATCGCCCAGCATTGCGCGCCGCATGTGCACGTCATCAACGCCGGCGACGGGCGCCATGCCCACCCCACGCAGGGCCTCTTGGACATGTACACCATCCGCCACTACAAGCGCGACTTCACACAGTTGAGCGTGGCCGTGGTGGGCGACATCGTGAACTCGCGCGTGGCGCGCTCTGACATCCACGGCCTGTCGATCCTGGGCGTGCCCGACATCCGCGCCGTCGGTCCCAAGACGCTGGTGCCGGGTGACCTGCGAGAGATGGGCGTGCGTGTCTGCCACGACATGGCGGAGGGCATTCGCGACGCTGACGTGATCATCATGCTGCGCTTGCAAAACGAGCGCATGAGCGGTGCCGTGTTGCCCAGCGCTGGCGAGTACTTCAAGAGTTATGGCTTGACGCCCGCCAAGCTGGCGCTGGCCAAGCCCGACGCCATCGTCATGCACCCGGGGCCCATCAACCGCGGTGTGGAGATCGACTCGGCGGTGGCCGACGGCGCGCAAAGCGTGATCCTGCCGCAGGTGACGTTTGGCATCGCCGTGCGCATGGCGGTGATGTCGACCATCGCCGGGAATCAAGCATGAAGACGCTGATCCGCAACGGCCGCGTGATTGACCCCGCATCAAACCGCGACGAAGTCACCGACCTGTGCATTGCCGGCGACCGCATCGTGGCCATCGGACGCGCCAGTGCGGACTTCCACGCCGACCGCGAGATCGACGCCAGCGGCTTGGTCGTTGCGCCGGGTCTGGTCGACCTGGCCGCACGCCTGCGTGAACCCGGCCACGAACACGAAGGCATGCTGGAAAGTGAGCTCGCCGCTGCGGCCGCCGGTGGCATCACCAGCCTGGTGTGCCCGCCCGACACCGACCCCGTGCTCGACGAGCCCGGCCTGGTGGAGATGCTCAAGTTCCGCGCGCGAAAACTCTCTCGCTGCCGCCTCTTCCCGCTAGGTGCCTTGACGCGCGGCCTGCAAGGCGTGGCGCTGACCGAGATGGCCGAGCTCAGCGAAGCCGGCTGCGTCGGCTTCTCGCAAGGCGAGGTAGCGGTGGCCGACACCCAGGTGCTGCTGCGCGCGATGCAGTACGCGTCCACTTTCGGTTATGCGGTCTGGCTGCGCCCGCAAGACGCCTGGCTGGGCAAAGGTGTCGCGGCCTCGGGCCCGGTGGCCACGCGCTTGGGCTTGTCGTCCGTGCCGGTTGAGGCTGAAACGATTGCGCTGCACACGGTGATGGATCTGGTGCGGCTGACGCGTGCGCGGGTGCATCTGTGCCGCCTGTCCAGCGCTGCCGGCGTGGCACTTTTGCGTCGCGCCAAGGCCGAAGGCCTGCCGATTACATCAGACGTTAGCATCAACTCGCTGCACCTGAGCGACATCGACATCGGCTACTTCGACGCCGACATGCGGCTGAGCCCACCGCTGCGCCAAAGCGCCGACCGCGCCGCCCTGCGCGCAGCCCTCGCCGACGGCACCATCGACGCCCTGGTTTCCGACCATAACCCGGTGGCCGAGGACATGAAGAACCTGCCCTTCGCCGAAGCCGAGCCCGGCGCCACCGGCCTTGAGCTGCTGCTGAGCCTGGCCTTGCGCTGGGGCACGGACAGCAAGTTGCCGCTGGCCACGACGCTGGCGCGCATCACCAGCGACCCCGTGCGTGTGCTCGGTGAATCACTGGGCTCGCTAGCCGCGAGTGCCGGGCGCCTGATTGAAGGTGGTGTCGCCGACCTGTGCATCTTCGATCCACAGCATGAATGGGCCGTGCATGGCCGCGAGCTGGTGAGCCAGGGCCGCCACACGCCGTTTGCGTTTTCGCACGCCGGCATGTGTTTGCCCGGCCGCGTGCGCTTGACGCTGGTAGCCGGCACGGTGGCGCACGAAGCCCGCAGTACGCCAAGCGACGCAAGGTGAGGCGCTCACTGCGCGCCGGCCTGCGGCTCGTGCGCGCCGTGGCGCATGGGCTGCACGGCGTGGCCATCGTCTTGTGGCGCTTTCCGGCGCTGCCCTTGCCCGAGCGGCGCGCACGCATTCAGTGGTGGAGCCAAGGCATGCTGCGCCATCTCGGCATGGAGCTGCATGTGCAGGGCAGCTTCGAGCCCGGGCCCAAGCTCATCGTCATCAACCATGTCTCGTGGCTGGACATCATGGCCGTGCACGCGGTCTGCCCCGAGGCGCGTTTTGTCTCCAAGGCCGACGTCAAAGAGTGGCCCGTGGTGCGCCATCTCGTTGATTCAGCGCAGACGCTGTACATCGAACGCGCACGTCGCCGCGATGCCATGCGCGTGGTGCACCAGGTCGCCGACGCTCTGCGCGAAGGCCACACGGTGGCGGTGTTCCCCGAAGGCACCACCGGCGCCGGCCCCGAGCTCTTGCCCTTTCACGCCAATCTGCTGCAAGCGGCGATCAGCAGCGAAGTCCAAGTGCAGCCCGTGGTGCTGCGCTTCGCCGACGCCGGCAGTGCCTTCAGCGCCTCGGCGGCCTACATCGGCGAGACGACGCTCACGCAGAGCCTCTGGTGGCTGGCACGCGGCCAGCAGCTGCGGGTGCATGTGACGGTGCTGCCCGCGCAGCCCAGTGCTGCCATCGACCGGCGTGCGCTGGCTGAGACTTTGCGCCAGCAGATTGACGCGGTGCTGTCAGTGCATCGGCCGGGTTAGCTTGTCGAAGCAAGACAGCCAACTTCGCTGGCGCCGACTAGCGCGCGAGCGCCGGAGAGGATCACCGGGTTCCGCTCATGTCCCCCGGGCCGGGAAATACCCGACCCTCCTCCTTTACATCGCTCCACCCGGTGACCCTCCCCGTCGCTCAGACCACCACCTCGGCGCTCGGACCTGTTAGGGCGCCGCACTGGTGACGGCTGGCGAGGGCGTTGGGTGTGGGGTGGAGCGAAGTAAAGGAGGAGAAAGCGGCCGTTCAGGCCGGCTTCGGGGGACATGAGCGCAACCCCATACCCAACGGCCTCGGCAGCTTGCACGGTAGGGCCCCAGGATCTTCGACCGACCGAGCGGTCGTTTCCCCGGGCGCCCTCAGGCCTTCCCTTGCGCCGCCACCGCTGCCGCTGCTCTGGCAGCCGCAGCCGCGTCACCCAAATAGCCGCTCTTGATGGGCTTCAGCTGGGCGTCAAGCTCGTAGACCAGCGGGATGCCGTTGGGGATGTTCACGCCCACGATGTCGTCGTCGGCAATGCCGTCGAGGTACTTCACCAAGGCGCGAATGGAATTGCCATGTGCGGCGACAACGATGCGCTGGCCGCTTTGCAGCGCGGGCGCAACGGCGCCGTGCCAAAACGGCAGCACACGCTCGACGGTGTCTTTGAGGCACTCGGTCAGCGGCACCTGGGCGGGTAGCAGCTTGGCGTAGCGCAGGTCGGCGCGCTCACAGCGCGGGTCGGCGGCGTCCAGCACCGGCGGCGGCGTGTCGTAGCTGCGGCGCCAGATCAGCACCTGCTCATCGCCAAACTTGCGCGCGGTCTCGGCCTTGTTCAGGCCTTGCAAGGCGCCGTAGTGACGCTCGTTCAAACGCCAGTCGTTGACGACGGGCAGCCACGTGCGTTGCATCTCGTCGAGCGTGTGCCACAGCGTCCAGATCGCGCGCTGAAGCACGGAGGTGTAGGCGATGTCGAACTCGAAGTTGGCCTCTCGCAGCAGGCGCCCGGCCTGCCTGGCTTGCTCCACACCGGTGGCGGTAAGGGGAACGTCGGTCCAACCGGTGAAGCGGTTTTCGAGGTTCCAGGTCGACTCCCCGTGGCGGATCAGGACAAGTTTGTGCATAGGCGGGAATTCTATAATCGGCCCCCTCTCACGCACCCGGGCCGCCTTCCGCGCGGCCGCCATCCCCTTGAAGTTCTTCATCGATAACTGGACGCTGCTGCTCGTGGCCTTTGTCTCCGGCGCATTGCTTTTGTGGCCCATGGTCAAGCGCGGCGGCGGGGTGGGCAGCGTTGGCGCGACGGACGCCGTGCGGCTCATCAACCGCGAAAAGGCCGTGCTCGTGGATGTGGGTGAAGCCACTGAGTTCGCCGCCGGCCATGCCAACGGCGCGCGCCACATTCCGCTGGCCACTTTGGTCGGCCACAAGTCGCTGCCCAGCAACAAGAGCCTGCCGGTCATCGTGATGTGCCCCAACGGCGCACGCGCGGCCAAGGGGGCGGCACAGCTGCGCCAGGCGGGTTGGGAAAAGGCCGTGGCGCTGACCGGCGGCACGGCGGCGTGGCGCGAGGCCAGCCTGCCGGTGGAAAAGGCGGCAACATGAGCCGAAAGGTGAAGATGTACACCACGCAGGTGTGCCCGTTTTGC
>JANOJR010000278.1:0-11174 GCA_031418855.1 Rubrivivax sp. | reverse complement strand
AGTGCGCGATGGGCTCGCGCGTGGCCTCGTTCATGTACAGGCGCTTGTTGATTTCAAGTTGCAGGCTGTGGCGGCCGCTCGCCGGGTGCGCGTAGGCACGCACCAGCTCCACGCCTTTGAAGGGATCGTTGACCTTGACCTCGTAGCCATGCGCCAAGAGGCTGCGGCGCACGAAGTCCGTGAACTCTGCTGCGCAGGTGCTGCCATCGCGGTCGCCCAGCACAAAGTCGGCACGCGCAATGCCCGCACCTCCTTCGCCCATGGCGCCGCTCACCGCATTCATCGAATGGCAGTTGAGGTGATAGACCGAGCCGAAGTCGTGATGGGCCTGGTCGAGCAAACCACGCAAAGCCTCGTGATAAGGCCGGTGATAGCGCTCGATGCGCCCGCGCACTTCAGCCACCGTGAGCTTGCGCGCGTAAATGGGGCGGCCGTCGTCCAGCGTGCGCCAGATCAGTGCCTTGCCAATCGCCGCCTTGCCACTGGGTTCATGGGCATCGGGCCAGGCCTGGGCCAGCAGTTCGAGGTCAACGTCGCCTGCGTGGCGGTTCGGGTCGAGGTAGGTGCGCGGGAACTGTGCAGCCAGCAGTGGCATGCCTTTTGCTGCGGCAGGCAGATAGAGCTGATCGATGAAACAGTCTTCGCCATCACGCAAATCGTCGGCACTGAGTGCAGCGCCGAAGTCGGCCGGCATGTGAAAGCCCGAGTGCGGCGAGTCCAGCACCACGGGGCGCAAAGCCCTGGCTGGGCCATGGATGATGAAAGCAGGGGTCGACATGGCTTGCCAGTATCACCGACCTCGAAGTCGCATTCCCACCCAACCGCGCCCACCCGGGCCGACCCGAATATCAAGCCGCGCATCAGTCGCTAGCATGCGAGCGCGGCCAGGAAGTGACCGGCCCGAATCCCGACTCAATGGAGATGAACCATGCAAGAACGTGAACTGCGCGCCCTGGTCGAAGACGTGCGCGAAGGCAAGCTGCCCCGGCGCAGCTTCATTCAACAAATGGTGGGCCTGGGCCTCACCGCGCCGATGGCGTCGATGATCCTGATGCATGAGGGCATCGCGCAGACAACCCCCGCGATTCCCTACAAGCCCACCAAGCGTGGTGGTGGCGGCTCGCTCAAACTCATCTACTGGCAAGCCGCCGTGCACCTGAACCCGCATTACGCGGGCGGCACCAAAGACCAGGACGCCAGTCGCGTCTTCTACGAGCCGCTGGCGAGCTGGGACACCGAGGGCAACCTTGTGCCGATCCTGGCCACCGAAGCGCCCACGCGCGCCAACGGCGGGCTCTCGGCCGACGGCAAGACCGTGACCTGGAAGCTCAAGCGCGGCGTGAAGTGGCACGACGGCCGCGACTTCACCGCCGACGACGTCGTCTTCACAGCGGCCTACGCCGCCGACCCGGCCGCGGCCATGACCACTGTCAGCACCTACCGGGATATCAAGGTCATCAAGGTCGACTCGCACACCGTGCGTGTCGAGTTCTCCAAGGCCACGCCCTTCTGGGCCGAGCCGCTGGTGGGCAGCGTCGGCCTGATCCTGCCCAAACATGTGTTCGAGCCCTTCATGGGTGCGAAGTCGCGCGACAACCCGGCCAACCTGAAGGCCGTGGGCACAGGGCCCTACAAGGTCGTCGACTTCAAGCCGGGCGACATGCTGCGTGCGGCGGCAAACATGGAGTACCACGTTGCCAACCAGCCCTTCTTCGACACGCTGGAGATCAAGGGCGGCGGCGACGCCACGAGTGCTGCGCGCGCGGTGCTGCAAACCGCCGAGTACGACGTGGGCTGGAATCTGGCTGTCGAGGACGTGATCCTCAAGCAGCTTGAAGGTGCGGGCAAAGGCAAGATGAACTTCTATGTCGGCAGCGACATCGAGTTCGTGATCCTCAACCCGACCGACCCATGGAACGAGGTTGACGGCGAACGCGGCAGCGTCAAGAGCAAACACCCTGCCTTCAGCGACAAGGCGGTGCGCGACGCGATGAGCTTGCTCATCGACCGCAAAAGCATCGCCGAGGTCATCTACGGTCGTGGCGCCATCACCACCGCCAACTTCCTCAACAACCCGCCGCGCTTTCGCAGCGCGAATTCGAAGTTCGAATTCAACCCCGAGAAGGCGAACCAGATGCTGGACGCTGCGGGCTGGCGAAAAGGCGCCGACGGCATTCGTGCCAAAGGCGCTGTCAAGCTCAAGTTCGTGTACCAGACTTCCGTGAGCGGCCCGCGCCAGAAGTGCCAGGCCATCATCAAAGACGCCTGCACCAAAGTCGGCATCGACCTGGAGCTCAAGAGCGTCGTGGCCTCGGTGTTCTTTGGTAGCGACTTTGCCAACCCGGACACGTACCAGAAGTTCTGGTCGGACATTCAAATGTTCACCACGACGATGACGCAGCCCGACCCGCAGACCTTCATGGAGCAGTTCACGACCTGGGAGCTTTCGCAGAAGGCCAACAAGTGGGCCAGCCGCAATCTGTCGCGCTGGACGCACCCCGAGTTCGACGAAGCGCACAAGGCGGCGCAAGTAGAGCTCGACGCCGTCAAACGCGCGGCGCTGTTCATCAAGATGAACGACCTGGTGGTGGCCGGTGGCCACGTGGTCCCGCTCTTTGCGCGGCCACGGCCCGTGGGCACGGTGAACAAGCTCACGGCGCCCATCTCGGCCTGGGACAACCTCACGGCCTTCATGAGCTACTGGTCGCGGGAGACTTGACTGACGACAACCCCCGGAGCGCCTGACTCCCTCCCCCTGACAGGGGGAGGGTTGGGGTGGGGGTTGAATGCCGGCACCACGCCAACGCCGAACCCCCATCCCAGCCTTCCCCCTTGCAGGGGGAAGGAGCAAAGCAGGGTCCGCCTGGTCGATTTTTCTGACGTGACTGACGCCACTTGCTGAACTACTTCCTCCGCCGCCTGCTGATCGCCATACCCAGCCTCTTGGGCATTAGCGTCGTGCTCTTCACGGTGCTGGCGCTGGCGCCGGGCGACCCGTTCGAGGAGCTCGCCACCAACCCCAATGTGCCGGCCGCAGTACGCATGCAACTGCGCGCGCAGTTCGGCCTGGACGACCCGGTGTGGCAGCGCTACCTGCACTGGCTGGTGAGCATGCTCAAGGGTGACTGGGGCTTCAGCTTCCAGAGCCGCATCAACGTCGACCAGTTGATCCTGCAGCGCCTGCCCACCACCATCGTCGTGATCGGGCTGTCGCAGCTGCTGGCCATCATGGTGGCGCTGCCGGTGGGCGTGCTGGCGGCTGTGAAGCCCTACTCCTGGTTCGACCGCATCGCCAGCACCATCGCCTTCGTGGGCTTCTCGCTGCCGACCTTCTTCACCGGCATCGTCTTCATCCTCTTCTTCAGCATCTACCTGGGCTGGTTTCCGTTTGTCTACCGCAGCGACATCGCGTCGACCGGCTGGCAGTTCTTCTGGGACCACTTCAAGCAGTCGATCATGCCGATCACGGTGCTGGGGCTGGCTCAGGCCGCCGGCATGATGCGATACGTGCGCTCCTCGGTGCTCGACGTGATCCGCCTGGACTACGTCACCACGGCGCGCAGCAAGGGCTTGCAGGAACGCGACGTCGTCACCAAACATGTGGTGCGCAACGCCATGATCCCGGTGGTCACGCTGGTGGCGCTGCAGTTGCCGGCGTTATTCGGCGGCGCCATCGTCACCGAACAGATCTTTCGCATCCCCGGCATCGGCAGCTTGCTCATCGACGCCATCCTGCGCAACGACACGCCGGTGATCATGTCCGTCACCTTCGTGCTGAGCTGCCTGGTGATCCTCTTCAACCTCATTGCCGACATCCTCTATGGCTGGCTTGACCCCCGAATCAGCTATCGCTGACATCGTTTCCGATCCGGACGGTGCTGCCGCGCAGCGCGTGTCCGGCGGCAGTACGCTCGGGGCCGGCCCGTCGGCGCCCCTTAGCAAGGCCACGGCCAGCATCTCGCCCTGGCAGGAAGCCTGGCGCCGCTTCAAGCGTCACCGCCTGGCCTTCTACAGTCTGTGGCTGCTGGGCTTCTTGGTACTGGCCGTGCTGCTGGGCCCACTGGTCTACAAGGTCGGCGTCAACGAGGTCGACTTCAAGTCGACACTGGCCGGCCCGAGCCGTACCCACCTCATGGGCACCGACGACCTGGGCCGCGACATCCTGGCGCGCGTGCTGTACGGCGGGCGCATCTCGCTGGCCGTGGGCATGGCGGCCATGCTGATGGCCATCACCGTGGGCGTGATCATCGGTGCCTTGGCCGGCATGGCGCGGGGCTGGGTCGATGCGGTGCTGATGTGGCTCACCGACCTGTTCCTCAGCCTGCCGCAGCTGCCCTTGCTGCTGCTCTTGATCTTTCTGTTCCGTGAGCCGCTGAAGCAGGCCTTCGGGTTGGAGATGGGCATCTTCATCCTCATCGTGGCGGTGATCGGCGGCTTTCGCTGGATGCATGTGGCGCGGCTGGTGCGCGCGCAGTTCTTCAGCTTGCGCGAGAAAGAATTCGTCGAGGCCGCGCGCGCACTCGGGGCGTCGCAATCACGTCTGGTGGTGCGCCACATCCTGCCCAATGCGCTGGGCCCGGTGATCGTGGCCGCCACCATCGACGTGGCCGCAGCCATCATCGCCGAGAGCACGCTGTCCTTCCTGGGCCTCGGCTTCCCGCCCGACATCCCCACCTGGGGCCGCATCCTCTATGACGGCCGCGACTACATGGACCTGGCCGTGCACTGGGCGATGTTCCCGGGCCTGGCCATTTTCCTGACCGTGCTGTCGATCAACTTCGTTGGTGACGGGCTGCGTGACGCACTCGACCCAAGGCGGGTCTTGTAGTCATGGCGATGCTGGAAATCAAGGGCCTCAAAACCTACTTCAAAACCGACGACGGCTGGCTGCATGCGGTCGACGGCGTCGACATGGCCATCGACGCTGGCGAGACGCTGTGCGTGGTGGGCGAGTCGGGCTGCGGCAAGAGCGTGATGGCCAAGACGGTCTTGAAGCTCATCGACATGCCACCAGGCAAGATCGTTGCCGGCCAGGTGCTGTGGCAGGGCCGCGACCTGGTGCCCGCCACGCACGACGAGATGCGAAAGATCCGCGCCAAAGAGATCGCCATCATCTTCCAGGAGCCGATGACTTCGCTCAACCCGGTCTACGAAGTTGGCCGGCAGATTTCCGAGAGCGTGCGCCTGCACGAAGGCTTGTCACGCGCCGAAGCCATGAACCGCGCGATTGAGATGTTGAAGCTGGTGGGCATCCCCAACCCCGAGCGGCGCGTGGGCGACTACCCGCACCAGTTCTCGGGCGGCATGCGCCAACGCGTGATGATTGCCATCGCCCTGGCCTGCAACCCCAAGCTCTTGATTGCCGACGAGCCCACGACGGCGCTGGACGTGACCATCCAGGCGCAGATCCTCGACCTGCTGGCTGAGCTGAAAGACAAGTCCGGCATGGCCATCATGCTCATCACCCATGCCATGGGCGTGGTGGCTGAAGTCGCACAGCGTGTGGTGGTGATGTACGCCGGCAAGGTGGTCGAAGAAGCCTCGGCGATCGAGCTCTTTGCGAACCCCAAACATCCCTACACACAGGGGCTGATCCGCTCCATTCCGCGCATCGACACCGCCGCCACGCACAAGGTGCGTCTGGAGGCCATTCCCGGCACGGTGCCCAAGCTCATCGCGCCGCGCGAAGGCTGCCGTTTTGCCGAGCGCTGCAAGTACGTCACGCCCAAGTGCCACACCGCCACGCCGCCGCTTTTGGAAGTCGCACCCGGGCACAAGGTGGCATGCATTCTTCACTCGGCGATGTGACCCGATGAGCGCACCGATTCTTCAGGTCAAAGACCTCGTCAAATACTTCCCCATCCATGGCGGCCTCTTTGGCCGCCAGGTCGACCGCGTGCATGCGGTCGACGGCGTCAGCTTCGACATCAAGGCCGGCGAAACACTCGGTGTGGTGGGTGAATCAGGCTGCGGCAAAAGCACCACCGGCCGCTGCCTGCTGCGCTTGATCGAGCCGACCTCGGGCGAGGTCTGGTTCGAAGGCAAGAACGTCACGGCGATGGACAAGGATGCTCTGCGCGCGATGGCGCGCGACATGCAGATCATCTTCCAGGACCCCTTCGCCTCGCTCAATCCGCGCATGACGGTGGCGGCCATCATTGGCGAGGCGCTGACCATCCACAAGCTGACGAAGACGCCGCGTGAATACGAAGAGCGCATCGTCGAGCTGCTCGAAACCGTGGGCCTGGCGGCCGACCACATGCGGCGCTATCCGCATGAGTTCTCGGGCGGCCAACGCCAGCGCATCGGCATTGCGCGCGCGCTGGCCGTGAGCCCGAAGCTCATCGTCTGCGACGAAGCCGTGTCGGCGCTGGACGTGTCGATTCAAGCGCAGGTCATCAACCTCCTGGAAGACCTGCAAAGCAAGTTCGGCCTGACCTACGTCTTCATCGCGCACGACCTCTCGGTGGTGGAGCACACGAGTGATCGTGTGGCGGTGATGTACCTCGGGCGCATTGTCGAAATCGCCTCGGCGCAAGACCTCTACACCAAGCCGCTGCACCCTTACACCGAAGCGCTGCTCTCTGCTGTGCCCATCCCCGACCCCAGCGTCAAGCGCAAGCGCATCCGGCTGCAAGGCGACGTGCCCAGCCCCATCAACCCGCCGCCCGGCTGCCACTTCCACACCCGCTGCCCGATCGCCAAGAAGGGCGTGTGTGATGTGCAAAAGCCCGAGCTGAAACAGTCGACCGACGGGCACTGGGTGTCCTGTCATTTCCGCGGTTAGCAGCGCGCCGCACACCGTGGACACGCCCCGCCTGCGCGCTGGCCGGCCCATCACGCCCGAGCAGTTTGAAGCCTTCAGCGATGAAGAGCTCGAACGGCTGGTGCCACGCGCGTACCGAGATTTTTTCCCCGGCAAGGACGCTTGCGCCGACGGCCACTTCTACCTGCACGACGGCACGGCCTGGTGCTTCTATCGGGGCGGGTTTCTCGACGATTGAGCCGCGCCGGCCCCGCGCTCAAAGCCGGGGGCTTGCCGCCTCGGCCAGTGGGGCGCTCTGCGCCTTCAGCCGCTGCAACTTGCCGGCGTAGAGCGCCCCTTGCTCGCGTGTGGTGCTGTTGTCCAGCGCCGTTTGCAAGTGCTTGCGCGCGCCCGCCGTGTCGCCGAGTTGGGCCAGCGCGACGGCCAGCCAGAAGTGCGACTCGTGGTAGTCGGGTGAGCGCTCAATTTCGCGCTCGAAGCTTCGCCGCGCGGCGCGAAAGTCGCTCGCTTGCATTGCCGTCATGCCGGCCTTGAAGTCTTCGAACGGTGCCACCGGTTGCAGTCGGCGCAACTCGGCGGCCAGCACCTGCGATTCCGCAGTGCGCCCCTGGCGCTGCAAGGCCAGCACCAGGTTGCCCATGGCATGCACGTTGCGCGGCTCCACCATCAGTACGTGCCGTAGCGCGCGCTCGGCTTCGACCATGGCGCTGCGGCGCTGGTAGATCACGCCCAAGGTATTCACCGAGGCCATGAAC
Organism: Rubrivivax sp.; assembly: GCA_031418855.1. Taxonomy (GTDB): domain Bacteria; phylum Pseudomonadota; class Gammaproteobacteria; order Burkholderiales; family Burkholderiaceae_C; genus Rubrivivax. The sequence continues at coordinate 3,653 of JANOJR010000278.1, read as the reverse complement.
TGCGCGTCTTGCAGCACGGCCGCGCGGGCCCAGGCATAGGCCTCGTCGATGCGCATCGTGGCCAGGCTCTCGGCGGCCTTGTTGTTCATGTACATGGCCAGCACGCGCTCGGGCGTGATGGCATAAGCACGCTTACTTCTGGCGTTAGGTTGAAAGTCCACCACCACGCGTTCGCCCGATGACCAGGTCGCCTGCGACAGCAAGCGTGGCCCCAGCACCAGGTTGACGTGGCCGACAAGCAAATGCAGGTTGCCGCTGCGCTCCCAGGCGTCGTCGACGGGCACGTTTTGGAAGGTCACCTCCAGGCCGAGCTCCTTGGCCAGTGCCGCCGTCATGATCACCAGCGAGAGGCAGTTGCCAGCACGCGCGTCAAACGCCTCACCGGCACTGCGCGTCATGGCGGCGTCGTACTCCAGGCGCAGCTTGTCCTTGGTGTAGAGCTGCTCTATCAGCGCCTGCTGCAGGCCTTTGCTGCGCGCCTGCGGCCGCACTTCGTCGTCGAGATAGCGGCGCATCGCGGGTGTCAGCGCCATCACCTCGGCGGCGGCTATGCGTTTGGCTGGCGGCGCGAAGAGCGCGTCGTTGAAGAGCCCCGTGGGCAACGCCAGTTGCGGCGTGGCGCAGGCGCTGAGCATGAGCGCGGCAATGAGGGTGCTGATGAAGCTGAGCAAGCGGACCATGGTCGTGCTCCTGTCTAGACAACCCGCGGCGGCTGCTTCGGGCTTGAGCGCATGGTCATGCAGTGGCACAGCGGCGTCAATGCCCGGGAGCTGGCCGCAAGGGGAGCTTGCGACCGAAGGCGGCTCAGGCCGGATGGTTCGCCACCCAAGCCGCAAAGATGCGGTGCAGTTGCTCGACGCCGTCGCTCAGCGCCGCGGGCCCGGGCTGCAAGATGTCGCAAGACTTGATTTCGTGCAGCTGCGCGTGGCGCACCGCCGGCACCTGGGCCCAGCCCTCGCGCGCGGCCACATGCTCGGGGCGAAACTTCTTGCCGCACCAGCTGCCCACCACGATGTCGGGCGCGCGCCGCGCGGGCTCCAGCGTGTCGTGGATGACGCGGTCGCGGCCCATCGATTGCAAGGCCAGCTCGGGGAAGACATCGTCACCCCCGGCCACACCCACCAGCTGCGAGACCCAGCGGATGGCGCTGATCATCGGCGTGTCCCACTCTTCAAAGTACACACGCGGGCGGCGCGGCCAGATGGCGGCGGCGTGGGCCATTTCGGCGTGGCGCGCCAAGGTGGTGGTGATCCAGGTTTCGGCCTTGTCGCTTGCGCCGACCAAACCCGCCACCAAGCGCAGCGTGGCGAAGATCTCGGCCAGGCTGCGCTGGTTGGTGATGAGCACGTTCAGCCCGGCGCGGATGAGCTTGTCGGCCAGCGCGGCTTGCATGTCGGAAAAGCCGATCACCAGGTCGGGCTCCAGGGCCACGATCTTGTCGATCTTGCCGTCGAGAAACGAGCTGATGCGTGGCTTCTCCTGGCGCGCGCGGCGCGGCCGCACGGTGTAGCCGCTGATGCCCACCAGGCGCGCGTCTTCGCCCAGCAGGTAGAGCCATTCGGTGGTCTCTTCGGTGAGTGCGACGATGCGCTGCGGGCCAGGGGCGGGGCTTGAAGGCATGGCGTTCATTCTGCGGGCACCGCCACCCAGCGTGCGGCGCCGCCACCGGCCACTTGCTGCAAGTGAAAAGCATGGCCGAAGGTCTGCCCGAGTGCAGCGTGCAGCGCCGCGTCACCCGGCGCACCGTCGCCCACCACGCGGCCCTGGTCGAGCACAAGCACGCGGTCGGCGCCCAGCGCGAGTGTCACGTCATGCAGCACCGTCACCACCGTGGCACCGCGCGCCGCGCGCGCACGCAGGCCGCGCACCAGCGCGCGCTGGTGTGGTGCGTCCAGGTGCGTGGTGGGCTCGTCGAGCAGCCACACGGCGTCGTCCGCAGTGGCGGTGGCCAGTGCGCGCGCCAGCAGCACACGTTGGCGTTCACCACCCGAGAGTTGGGACAGACGGCGCGGTGCCACGTGGCTGCATTCGGTCTCGCGCATGGCCGCGTGCACGGCGGCTTCGTCGGCGGCATCGCAACGGCCCAGGAGGCCGTGGCGTGGCAGGCGGCCTAGACGCACGATGTCGATGGCGGCGATCTCGGCCGCCTCACTGGCCAATGCGTCCTGGCCCAGCCACACCAGGCAGCCGGCACGCTCACGGGGTGGCCACTTCGCGAGCGCTTGCTGCATCAGCGTCACTGCGCCGCGCTCGGGCGCGAGCAGCCCCGCCAGCAAGGCCAGCAGCGTGCTCTTGCCAGCACCGTTGGGGCCTAGCACGGCCACCCATAGTCCGGGCGTGAACGCCAGGCTCACGCCGTCCACCACACGGCGCGCGCCACGTGCAAAACACAGGCCCTCGCAGCGCAGGCTGGTAGCAAGCGTCATCGCACACCCCGGCGCAAGAGCAGCAGCATGTAGGGGCCGCCCAAGAGTGCCGTGAGCAGGCCCAGCGGCAGCTCGCGTGGTGCCAGGAGCGTGCGCGCGGCGATGTCGGCGGCCAGCAAAAGCACGCCGCCCGCCAGCGCCGACAAACCCAGCAGCTCGCGGTGCGTGACGGTGACCCAGCGCCGCACCAGATGCGGTGCCACCAGGCCGACAAACGCCACCAGGCCGACCTGCGCCACCGCCACACCCGTGGCCAGCGCCATCAGAAGCACGAGCGCCAAGCGCAGGCGCGGCAGCGGCAGGCCCAGGCTGGTGGCGGCGTCGTCACCCAGCACCAGAGCGTCAAGCACACGCGACAAGGCCATGGCCAGCGGCAGCACCATGGCCAGTGCCGCCGCCAGCCAGGCCACTGCCTCCCAGCCCAGAAAACTCGTGCTGCCGAGCATGAAGACCTGGCGGCGGCGCAGCACCTCGGGGGCCAGCAACGTGACCAATTCCGACACCGCGCTGAGCACCACGCCCACGACCACACCCGACAGCAAAAGCACCAGCGGCCGCGCCGCGCCGCCGGCCAGCGCCAGCGTCAACAGCACGCCGGCCAGCGCGCCCAGAAAGGCACCGCCCAGCAAGCCCAGCTGCAAGAGCGCGCCCGAGGTGGCCGCACCCATGCTGGCACCCAGCGCGCCGGCTGCGGCAAGCACCAACACCACGCCGAGGCCAGCGCCTGCGGCGGAACCCAGCAAGTAGGGGTCGGCCAAGGGGTTGCGAAAAAGGCCTTGCGCGATGGCGCCCGACAAACCCAGCAAGGCCCCGACCGCAAAGGCGCCAAGCGTGCGTGGTGCGCGAATGGCGTGAATCAGCGCGAGGTCTTCATGCCAGGCCAGTGACCAGCCTTCGCCGCCCGCAATGAGGCCCATCAGCACCAGCGCCAACGCGGCCAGCAGCAGGGCAGCGGCGAGGCGCGCGCTCACCGCCGGGCCTGAAGCTTCTGCTCAAGCGCGACCAGGCAATCGGCGAGTGCCAGCGCACCTTCGCCCAGGCGTGGCCCGGGGCGCATCAGCAGCTCGTACATGGCGGCGGGCAAGCCGCAGGTGTGGCCCTGCTGCAAAGCGCGCAGCATGGGCCAGCCCGGCCGCGCGGGCATCTCGCTGATGGCCGCGTGGCTGGCCATCACCACGTCGGGCTGCGCGCGCAACACGAACTCTGGGTTGAGCTGCGGAAACGGCC
>JANOJR010000277.1:0-2001 GCA_031418855.1 Rubrivivax sp. | reverse complement strand
CGTAGAGGTCGTGTTCGTCGCGGTAGGGGCCGTCGATCAGCGGCCAAAGCACGCGCTGCGCCAGGCGGCTGTGCAGGTTGAGCTGCATGGCGGTGCGCTGGTCACCTTCGACCCAGACACCACCGCGAGCGGCCTCGCCCTCATTGCCGGTGAGGCGCCGCACTTCGTCGGCCAGCAAGGCCTCGGCGCCGCCGGCGCAGGGCAGGAAGAGGGTGGTCATGGCGCGCCTACATCGCGCGGCGTACGGACGCCGGGGCGATGCGCATGGCTTCGCGGTACTTGGCCACCGTGCGCCGCGCCACCGTGATGCCTTGCTCCGACAACATCTCAGAGAGCTGGCTGTCCGACAGCGGCTTGCCCGGGCTTTCAGACTCGACCAGCTGCCCGATCAAGGCACGCACGGCCGTGCTTGACGCGGCGCCGCCGGCTTCGGTGTGCAGCGAGCTGCCGAAGAAATACTTCAGCTCGAAGGTGCCACCCGGCGTGGCCATGTACTTGGCGGTGGTGACGCGCGAAATCGTCGACTCATGCAGGCCCAGCTCGTCGGCAATCTCGCGCAGCACCAGCGGCTTCATGGCAATGTCGCCGTGGGTGAAGAAGTTTTTTTGCCGCTCGACGATGGCCTTGCTCACACGCAAGATGGTGTCAAAGCGCTGCTGGATGTTCTTCACGAACCAGCGTGCTTCTTGCAGCCGCGCCGACAGCCCCGCACCACTGCCATTGCGCTGGCCGCGAATGGCCTGCGCGTAGAGGTCAACGATGCGCAGCTTGGGCATGACGTCGGGGTTGAGTGCCACTTTCAGGCCACGCCCGCTGCGCGAGACGATGACGTCGGGCACGATGATGTTCGACTCGGCGTCGGCAAAAGGCCGCGCCGGCTTGGGCTCGCAGCTGACGATCATGGCCTGGGCCGCTCGCAGGGCGTCTTCGTCGGCGCCGGTCAGCGCCATCAGGCGCTTCATGACGCGCCGTGCCAGCAGCTCCAGGTACTTTTGGCAGATGCGGATGGCGAGCTGGCGTGCGGGGCTTTTGGGTTTGGCCAGCAACTGGATGACCAGGCATTCGGGCAGGTTGCGCGCGCCCACGCCTGGCGGATCGAAACTCTGCAGCCAGCGCAAACCGCATTGCAGCCGCTCCAAGATTTCTTGCGACTCGCCACGCTGCTCTTTGGGCAGCATCTCGTGCAAGCGCTCGGCAATGTCTTCCAGCGTGTCGGCCAGATAGCCGTCGCCGTTGAGTGAGTCGATCAGCACCTGCAAGGCCAGCGCGTCTTCGCCCGACAAGCGCATGCCCACGACCTGGCTGCGCAAATGCTCTTGCAGGGACATCGAGGCCACGCGCTGGTTTTCGCCGTCACCGCCGCCTTCTTCACCGTCGGCGCCGCTGCCCTTGCCGGGTGTTTCGCGGATGCCGTCGAAGTCGTCGCGCTCGGTGCCGTTTTCCCATTCCTCATTGGCCGTGGTGCCGAATTCGGCGCCGGTGATTTCGCCGTCACCGCCGGCGTTGTCACTGCCCTCACTTTCGTCGTTATTCACGCGCTCGGTGCTGGCACGTTCCTGCGGCAGCTCGAACGTGGCGGCCTGCTCTTCGTCGTTTTCCAGGAAGGGGTTTTGTTCGAGCATCTGCTCGACTTCTTGCTGCAGCTCTAGCGTGGAGAGCTGCAACAGGCGAATCGACTGCTGCAGCTGCGGCGTCAGCGCCAGGTGCTGCGACAGGCGGACCTGAAGATTGGGTTTCATCATGGCCGCGCCGCGCTACATCTTGAAGTGTTCGCCGAGGTATACGCGGCGCACTTGCGCGTTGGCCACGATCTCATGCGGGGTGCCTTCAGCGAGCACGCGGCCTTCGCTGATGATGTAAGCGCGGTCGCAAATGCCCAGCGTTTCGCGCACGTTGTGGTCGGTGATGAGCACGCCGATGCCGCGCGAGCGCAGGAAACCGATGATGCGCTGGATCTCGATCACGGCGATCGGGTCGACGCCCGCGAAGGGCTCGTCGAGC
>JANOJR010000276.1:0-6163 GCA_031418855.1 Rubrivivax sp. | reverse complement strand
CGCATGGAGAACATCACCAAGAACAACCCCGAGATCACCGAAGGCCTGGCGTCGTTCACGTACGACATCAAGACGGCCAGCGTCAATGCGGCCAATGATTTGATCGTCGAGTTCGGCATCAAGCAGCGCATCGCCCCAAGCACCACCGACACCTTGGTGACGCTGGTGCCGGCCGCCGCGACGGTAAGCAGCTCGCTGGCCGGGTTCACCGGCGGGCCGAGCTTCCTGCTGGCCTACGCGCAAGCGCAAGACGGCATCACCACGCCGGTGGACTACAACAACGCTGGCCGCGTGCAGGCGCAGCCGCGAAGCATCTCGCTGGCCAGCTTGTTGTCCACCAGCCAGGCCGCCAACGGCACGCTGGCGGCCTCAGGCACGACAGCGGGTTACTACGTCGCCACCATCAAAGGCAGTGGCCAATGGGCCTTCCCGCTCGGCGCACGGCTGCGTGCGGTGGGCTTACAGGGCTACTACACCCAGATCACCGCACCGGCCACGGCGCAGGCGCCCAACGGCCGCCACGCCATCTCCGTCGTCAAGGCCGTGACGGGCGACGTGGTGCGCCGCGCGGTGGTGGATTCGCAGAAGTGCGCGAACTGCCACGAGTGGTTTGAGGCGCACGGCGGCAACCGCGTCTTCGAGCCGCAGATGTGCGTGATGTGCCACAACCCGGGGCTAACGACCAGCGGACGCGGCATCGCCGACAGCCTGCTCAACACGTGGACCTTCAACGCGGCGTCGACCAAGATCCTCTCGGACTGGAAGTTCGACAAAACCCTGCCCAACGCAGCCTTGAAGTTCCCGGCGACCAGCAACAACTTCAAAGACCTGATCCACGGCATCCACGCCGGGCGCGAACGCGTGAGCCCCTTCCAGGACGCACGCGACCGCGCCAGCAGCGGCGTGATCCAGTTGCTGGACTTCCGGCGCATGGACTTCCCCGGCCGCATGCAGAACTGCGAGACCTGCCACGTCACGGCGGCAAGCACCGAGCAGAAGACCTACAACTATGTGCCGGGTGGCACGCTGGCGTCGACCTACGAGGCCATCGACACGGCTTATGCGGCGGGCATCGCAGCCGGCACGGCCACGCCGGCCCACGCCAAGGCGGCGCTGGCCACGGCGAGCGGCACCGACATCGTGACAACGCCCTTCGCCGCTGCGTGCGCGACCTGCCACGACCGGCCGGCGGCCAAGGCGCACATCACCCTCAACGGTGGTGTTATCAACGGCACCCGCGCGGCGGCCAGACCGACGGGGGTGGAGGACGTCGAGTCCTGCGCCGTCTGCCACGGGCCGGGGCGCGAGTTCGATGCAGTGAAGGTCCACAAGTGATGCGGGGTATTGCTCCTTCCCCCTTGCAGGGGGAAGGTTGGGATGGGGGTCGAATGTGGACCCCGCCGCGCCTGCATTCGACCCCCTCCCCAGCCCTCCCCCTGCCAGGGGGAGGGAGCAAGGCAATTGCCGTACGCCGGCTTCGATTTCTATGAGGCCCACCGAATGCCCCGCCGCCCGTCGCTGATCGCACTGCTCGCACTGGCCTTCGCCGCCAGCGCCGCGCTGTCGGCGGCGAGCCAGCCCGCGCCCAAGCCCTCGGGCCTGAAGCCACAGCCGATCGACATCAACAGCGCCAGCGTGGCTGAACTTCAAATGCTGCCGGGCATCGGCAAAGCCGAGGCGGCGCGCATCGTGGCGGCGCGCCCGTACCGCAGCAAAGCGCGGCTGCTTGAGTTCAACGTACTAAACGAAGCGCAGTTCGATGCGGTCAACCGGCACGTTGTGGCGAACCAGAAGAGCCTGCCCAAGCCAGCCAAGACCCAACCCTAGCGAGGCACCGATGAAGACCATGAAGCTCCTGCTCTTCACACTGTGCCTGCTGGCCTCGGCCGCGCTTTCGCAAACCCAGGCGCAAACCCCAGCGCAAACCCCAGCCCCCCTGCCGCGCGCCGACCAATACAGCGCCAAGGGCGCCGACACCTGTCTCGAATGCCACGACGACGAGAACGCCGCCTATTCCGCCAAGGCGATGTTCAAAGGCAAACACGCCCACCGTGGCGACAAGCGCACGCCCTTCGGCGCCGGGCAGTTGCAATGCGAGTCGTGCCACGGCCCCGGCGCGCTGCACGCGCGCAACAAGAAGGCGGCCTCGATCATCAGCTTCAAGCCCGACTCCAAAGCCACGCTGGCGCAGCGCAACCAGACCTGCCTGGGCTGCCACGAAGGCGGTACGCGCAGCGCCTGGCATGCCGGCGCCCACGACGCCGGCAAGCTGGCCTGCACCGATTGCCACAAGCTGCACCAGCCGCGCGACCTGGTGCTGGCCAAGGCCAGCGAAGCGCAGGTCTGCCTCGCCTGCCACAAGTCGCAGCGCGCCGACTTCCACAAGGCCTCAACCCACCCGGTGCTGAAGGGGGTGATGGCTTGCAGCGACTGCCATGCCCCGCATGGCTCGTCGGCACCGGGCATGCTCACCAAGGCCACCGTCAACCAGACCTGCTTCACCTGCCACGCCGACAAGCGCGGGCCGCTCTTGTGGGAGCACCAGCCCGTGGCTGAGGACTGCTCGCTGTGCCATGCGCCGCATGGCTCGGTGCGCGCAGCGCTCTTGACCAAGACCTCGCCGCTGCTGTGCCAGAGCTGCCACAGCGCCAGCGGCCATCCGGCGGTGCCGCGCACGTCGAACTCACTTCTTGGCAGTGGTAACAGCGGCAGCAGCGGCGGCGCGGCCTTCGTGGTCGCCGGCGGCTGCGCCAACTGCCACACGAAAGTGCACGGCTCCAACCACCCCTCCGGGGCGAAGTTATTGCGCTGATTTGCTCCCTCCCCCTGGCAGGGGGAGGGCTGGGGAGGGGGTCGAGTGCAGGCATCACGTCAACACTGAACCCCCATCCCAACCTTCCCCCTTGAAGGGGGAAGGAGCCAAGCCGAATGCGTCCGGCGAATCGGTTTCTTGTGAGGGACATGACGATGAACAAGATTCACAGCTCAGGCTTTCTGCTCATGGCGATGGGCCTGCTCACCACGCTGGCCTCGGCCCAGGTCGACACCTCGCAGTGGTCATGCAGCACCTGCCCCTACCCCAAAGGCAGCGTGGCGGAGGTAACGGTGGGCTTGGGCGCCGTCTCTGACGACTCGCTCGCCTTCGGCGATTGGCGCGGCCTGCAGCGCAAGGGCGCGCACCTCGTGCTCGGCGGCGAGCTGTCGTACCGCAATGCCGGCGGCTACTACGCCGATCTGATGGCCGACGAATTGGGGCTGGACACACGCCGCCTCACCGCGCAAAGCGGGCGTGAAGGGCTCTACAGCCTGGACGTCGGCTTTGCGAGCATCCCGCGCCACTTCGCTGAGGGCGCGCGAACGCCCTTCCTTGGCAGCGGTGGCGTCAACCTCACGTTGCCGCCAGGGTTCCCGGCCGCCACCAGCGGTGCGATGCCTCTTTCCACCACCTTGCGTGATGCCGATCTGGGCTTCGATTGGCGTCGCGCGGAGTTGGGCGGTTCGTGGCTGGCGCTGCCGAAGTGGAATTTCAGCGTCAAGCTGCGCCGCGATGTGCGCGACGGAACGCGGCCCTTCAACGCTTCGTTCTTCGCGACCGCCGCGCAGCTGCCCGCGCCGGTGGACCATGTCAGTGATCAGATCGAGCTCGCTGCGTCCTACACCGATCGCCGCATGCAAGGCAGCCTGGCCTATGTCTTCTCGCAGTTCAGCAACGACGCCAGCGCGCTGCGCTGGGCCAACCCCTTTGCGCCGGTGACCCCTGGCGCCACCACGGGCCAGATTGCGCTGGCGCCAGACAACCAGCAGCACCAGCTGCTCGGCTCGGGCGCCTACACCGTGAACGACTGGTTGCGTGCCAGCGGCGACTTTGCCGTCGGCCGCTTGACGCAGAACGCAGCCTTCCTGCCGTCCACGATCACACCGTCGATCACCTCAGCCGCGCTGCCCGCAGCGTCGCTGGACGGCAAGGTCGACACCTTCCACTCCAGCGTGCGGCTGAGCGCCACGCCCATAGCCAGCCTGCGCCTGGTGGGCGTGTACACACGCGACGTGCGCTTGAACGACACGGCGGTGCGCAGCTACCCGCAAGTCGCCACCGACCTCTTCGTCACAACAGGCCCGCGCAGCAACATGCCGGCCGACCAGTGGCAAGACCGCGTCAAGCTCAGCGCCGACTGGCGCGGCCCAGCGACGCTGCGCCTGGCCCTTGGCGCCGACTGGGACCAACGTGAACGCAGCTACGCCGAAGCCGTGCGCACGCGCGAGACCACACTGTGGTTGCGCGCCAGCGTGCAGCCGATCGACATGCTGAGCCTGGGCGTGAAGCTCGCCAGCAGCGATCGCACCCATTCGAGCTACGGCGTGGCGACGTGGCTGACCGCGCCCGAGAACCCCTTGCTGCGCAAGTACAACCTGGCCGAGCGCCAGCGCGAGACTGCGGGCCTGCGTGCCGACATCACCCTCAGCGAGAAAGTTAGCATCGGCCTCACACTCGACCACGCCAGAGACGACTACGGCGGCTCGCTGGTGGGCTTGACCAGCGCGCGCAGCACCAGTGCATCGCTCGACGCAGCCTGGGCGATTTCCGAGCACACGAAGGTCTACGCCTTCGCGCAGGGCGAGCGCATCCGGTCAGTGCAGTCGGGCAGCCAGCTCCTGCCCGGCTCCGACTGGGCGGCACGCACGAGCGACCGCTTTGAGCTGCTGGGGCTGGGCGTCAAACATGCCGCCATTCCCGACAAGCTCGACATCGGCGCCGACCTGATCGTCTCGCGCTCACGCAGCAGCATCAACGTCCAGACCGTGCTGCTGGAGCCCGCGTTCCCGACCGACAAGACGACGCAAGACAGCCTGAAGCTCTTTGCCACCTACAAGCTCAGCGAGCCCATGTCGATCCAGGGCAGCTACTGGTTCGAGAAGCTCGATGCCCGCGACTGGCGGCTGGACGGCGTGCAAGCCGCCACCGTGCCCAACCTGCTGACTTTGGGCCACGCCGCACCGCGCTACGAGGTGCACGTGCTGCGGCTGGCCATGCGCTACCGGTTCTGAGGGCGCCATTCAACTTGGCAACCGCCATCGGTGATCAGGGTTGCCTTAGACCGCCCTTTGGCCGCGTGCTTTTGGCTTCGCCGGTTGTTCGGCCAACCACTCCTTGAGCGCCGTGTTCACGCGTGTCTGCCAACCCGGGCCGCTGGCGCGAAGGGCGCCCAGAACCTCTTGATCCAGGCGAATGGCGACCTGCTCCTTGATCGGCCGCTTGTTCGGACCACGCGTTCGGCGCAGCTGGGCCACTGTGGCCGCGACACCGCCGCCGGTTGTGACAGTGCCTTGACCCCAATCGGTCTTGGCCCTGCTTGACACCGACGCAGGCGAGGCCGCCTTGGCCGCTGCAATGTCGGCAGCACTAAAGGGCGCCGAAGTAGGCATCTGTTTCTTTGCGATCGGCATAACGACAGGAGATCAGGTGCGCGGTGTCGTCACCGCGCGGAGTCCACACCAGGAAGATGACTCTGCCAAGCCACAAGCCCAGGCTTTGCAGCCGAAGCTCACCGTAGCGTTCGCGAGCGTCTTCCACCGTGATCATCGGGCTGTCGAACACGGGCTCCAGGTCGGCCAAGTCGATCTTGTGCTTCCTGAGGTTCACCTGGCGCTTGGGTTCGTCCCAGCTGATCATGCGCAAAATGTATATGCATTATAGAAGAGGGTCAAGTTCGAGCTGGATTCAAACGGGTGCGCAGCCGATGTGCGTGACGATGCACCCCCAACGCTGGAACTGTGTTGACAGCGTGTTGACCTATTGGGCCCGGTGCCGTGCTCCGCACTGTGAGAAGCAACGAGGCCTCGCTCTGGGGCAGCGGGTGTCGACGCCGCCAATGTGCCCAACCGTCGTCGAGTCGCCGCACTACGGCGCCGAGGCTGCCTTCACCGCCGCCTTGGGCTCCACGGGCTCTTTGTGCGCCACGCCGGTGTGGCACTCGATGCAGGTGGCCTTGCCACTGCTGAATTTCTTGTGCGCCTTCAAGGTGTCTTCGCTTTGTTTCTTCGCGTCCCAGGCACTGGGGTCGTGGCAGGTGCGGCAATTTGCCGAATTGTTGGCCTTCATCTCGTCCCACACGATGTTGGCCATGCGCCAGCGCTCGCGCTCGAACTTTTCTTGCGTGGAAAT
>JANOJR010000275.1:0-1737 GCA_031418855.1 Rubrivivax sp. | reverse complement strand
GGCCAAAGCAAGTTCAAATCTGGCAACTGCATCAGCGCAGGGATCTCGGAGGTGGGCAGGGTTTTGCCCATTTTCTTCAGCAAGCCGAGGAACTCCGGCAGTACGGGTAGCTGCTCGTGTCGCGAAGCCGAAACGAACGCTCAGATAGCTGAACTCCAAGCGCGCCGCCACCCAGTCGTCGCTGCGCTCGTGGATCGTGGCCGCCGTGCACCAGGGCAAAAACTGCGGGTAGTGCTCGGCCCGCTCGACCAAGTCGAACATGTCATGCGCCGCGTAGGGCAAGAGCACCGAACGAGTCAGCTCCAAACCTTGCCCCCGGCCCTAAGCCTGTTCTTGCGCCGGCGCAGCATGGCCGGCGCAGATGCGCCAGATATTGACGTGGATCAGGCCGTGCACGGCACCCGCGCGCAGACTGCCCGAAGTCGCCAGGTGCGCCCCTTGTGAGATAGGAGATTGCCGTGACCGAGACCTTCTACGACGTCATGCGCCGCCAGGGCATCAGCCGTCGCAGCTACCTCAAGTTTTGCAGCCTCACCGCCGCCTCGCTCGGCCTCGCGCCGAGCTTCGCGCCGACCATCGCACACGCGCTGGAGACCAAGCCGCGCACGCCGGTGCTGTGGCTGCACGGGCTGGAGTGCACCTGCTGCACCGAGTCCTTCATCCGCTCGGCGCACCCGCTGGCCAAAGACGTGATCCTGTCGATGATCTCGCTGGACTACGACGACACCATCATGGCCGCCGCCGGCCACCAGGCCGAGGCCGCGCTGGCGCAGGTCATGAAGGACTACAAAGGCCAGTACATCCTGGCCGTGGAAGGCAACCCACCGCTGGGTGAAGACGGCATGTTCTGCATGCCTGGCGGTCGGCCATTTGTCGACAAACTCAAGCACGTGGCCAAGGACGCCAAGGCCATCATCGCCTGGGGTTCCTGCGCCAGCTGGGGCTGCGTGCAGGCGGCCAAGCCCAACCCGACGACGGCCGTGCCGATCAACAAAGTCATCACCGACAAACCCATCGTCAAGGTGCCCGGCTGCCCACCCATCGCTGAGGTGATGACGGCGGTGGTGACCTACATCGCCACCTTCGACCGCATCCCCGAGCTGGACCGCCAGGGCCGGCCCAAGATGTTCTACAGCCAGCGCGTGCACGACAAGTGTTATCGCCGCGGCCACTTCGACGCCGGCCAGTTCGTCGAGAAGTGGGACGACGAAGGTGCCAAGGCCGGCTACTGCCTCTACAAGATGGGCTGCAAAGGCCCGACCACCTACAACGCCTGCTCCACCACACGCTGGAACGAAGGCGTGTCCTTCCCCATCGCCTCGGGCCATGGCTGCATCGGGTGCAGTGAAGACGGCTTCTGGGACAAGGGCTCGTTCTACGACCGGCTAAGCAACTTCGGCGCCTTTGGTGTCGAGGCTAACGCCGATAAGGTGGGGCTGGTGGGCGCGGGCATCACGGGCGCGGCGGTGGCCGCCCATGCTGCGGTGACCGCCATCAAGCGCGCGGCAGACCGCAGCAAGACACAGGCCATGGCTGAGGCTGATCGCAGCCAGGGCGGGAGCTGAATATGACCGTCATCGAAACCCAAGGCTTCAGGCTCGACAACAGCGGCCGGCGCATCGTCGTCGACCCCGTCACGCGCATCGAAGGGCACTTGCGCATCGAGGTCAATCTCGACGACAAGAACGTCATCCGCAATGCCGTCTCGACGGGCACGATGTGGCGCGGGCTGGAGGT
>JANOJR010000274.1:0-22450 GCA_031418855.1 Rubrivivax sp. | reverse complement strand
GACTGACAGGCGACGGCCGACTCTCGGAACTGCTCGCTCCAAACCGGCCGGTCAGATGTGCCTTTCAACGTCAGCAAAGTGGCGTCGATTTCGTCTACCTGAGTACCCGCCATCGGCCATCAGCGGGTACTCGGCAGCGGCCGCTTCGGGGTCGTCTGATTCGGGGGCCGTGCGTTGAATCCGTGACCGTCCTGCTGATGGAGCACTTCCCGAACTGCGGCGGCCAACTAAAGATCAGGGCGCCCGAGAACGACGCTTTTCGGCTGCGCTGCTTACGATCAGCAGATCTCAGCCAACTCCAAGGGCCGATTCAAGAGCGTCGGGTGCCATGTTCGGGGTGCCATGGGGAAGGAAAAATGGCGTTTGAAAACACTATCCTCCACCTTGCGTCCTGGTTCAGAATGTCGCTGTTCAGGTTCGGCCCTCACACGGTGGGATCGACATGCCCGATGCTCTGGAGATGACTCGATGAACACTCGCCGAAGCCTCCTTGCAGCGGTGGTGGCATGTTCCACGCCGAGTTGGGTCGGTGCGCAGCAACCCGGTCGCACCTATCGCCTGGGCTGGGTCAGCGCGAACGCTGACACCTTGAAGGAGCCACAGGCCGTGGCCTTCACGCAGCGTCTGGCCGAGCTCGGCTTCGTCGAAGGCCGCAACCTCGTCATCGAGCGACGGCACCCCGACGGGAAGCTCGATCGGATGCCGGCTGTTTCGGCCGAGCTCGGAAAGCTCAAGTGCGATGCGTTCTTTGGTGGTGGCGGCGAGACCGTCCTGACAGCCTTGACCCAGGCCAGCGCGCAGACGCCGATCGTCTTTGTTGCCGTGGACTTCGATCCGGTGGCCACGGGCGATGTGGCCAGCCTGGCTCGTCCGGGTGGCCGTGTCACGGGCGTCACGGCACTGCAGTCGGCGCTGCCAGCCAAGCGGCTCGAGTTGCTTAAGGAGTTGATGCCCGGGCTGTCCAGGCTCGCGGTGTTCACGAATGCGGATACGAGCGCACAGCTCGCCTTGGTGCAAGGCACGGCCCGCCGGATGGGTCTGGCGCTGCACGTGGTCGATCTGAAGCGACCCCCGTTCGACTTCGAAGCAGCCTTCGCGGACGTCGTGCGCTCCAAGGCCGATGCGCTGTTCCTGCTCGGGTCGGGGCTTTGGGTGCCCGCGCGCCGCGTGATCGTCGAGTCGGCGATGAACGCACGTTTGCCGAGCGTGTTTCATCAGGGCGGCTGGGTGGATGCCGGAGGCCTGATGTCGTATGGCTTCAACTTCCCCGCCATGTGGCGCCGCGGCGCCGACATGGTGGCCAGCGTGCTGCGTGGCGCCAAGGTGGGTGAGATCCCGATGGAGCAGCCCACGGTCTACGAGCTCGTCATCAACCTGAAGATCGCCCGCTCGCTCGGCCTCAAGGTACCGAAGTCGCTGCTCGTGCGCGCCGACCGCGTGGTCGAGTAGCGGCAACGCTGCGTCGCCGCGGCCTGCGGCGCTGCCTGGCAGGCGCGTGCACCGCGCCGGGCAGACACGCTGCTGAACATCCTCGGTGGGCTGGACACACCGAGCAGTGGCGAACGGCACTTCGCCGACCATGTGCTCAGCGGCGCGGTGATTCGGACGAAGCGCGCTCGCTCAGGCCACTGCAGGCTGCGGCCTGTACTTACCGCATCGCCTTCGGTCCGCGCGCCGGCCAGAAGGTGCTGACGCTGCAGGGCGCCATGCCAAGGGAGAAAGACTTCAAGAAGACGCTGTGCGCCGACATCGACGGCTTGAGCCTGCACGCCGCCGTGCGCTGCGGCGCCGACGACCGCCAGGCACTGGAGCAGCTGTGCCGCTACATCACCCGGCCCGCGCTGGCCAACGAGCGCGTGCAAACCAACGCCTCGGGCCAGGTGGTTCTCAAGCTCAAGACAGCCTGGCTCGACGGCACCACGCACCTGGTGATGTCGCCGCTGGAGTTCATGCAGCCATCCATCGAACGGTCGGTTTGCGGCGGCCAGATCCGCTGGTTCTATGTCTGCAGAGGGTCGATTGCCGGCCTACACGAACGGCGGCTGGCCGGCTCCACGATTCATGAAATTGGGCTGCCGGAAAGCGGGTCCTCGCCACCGGCTCCTTACGCTGCACAGCCGCCCTTGCCGGTACGAGCCTCACCGTTGGCGGCGGTTCGTGAGAGGAGATTCCGCCTGGCACCCGACGCCCGATGCCCGTTCTCGCTTGCTCGGTCACGCCTAACGGCGGACTTGACCGCAACTCGTCACTCCGTGGAGTGCCGCCGTGAACAACGTCGAAGTCCGTAGGAGCCCCCCGAAAACTACCCAACCGTGTGGCAAACCGCACTCGTCAACCCGGAGGCTGAAATCCGTTCGACGCAGTCCACGCGAAACGGGCGCTCCGCAACGCTACGAGTGATCGCGACGCCCACGTGCATCGCCGCGCTTCGCGCCTTGCATCGCATGCCGTCTCGCACTTCCCTCACTGCCCAACGCAATGCCTCACCGCACCAGCCGCAGCACCTCCCCCACCCGCCCCTTGGCCACATCATCTGCATGGAACGGCAGCACCGGCCACTGCTTGCGCGAGAACACAAGCAGCTGGTCGTTGGCGTGGGGCGAGGCCGGGTTGGTGGATTGCCCGTAAGTCAGGATGCCCTGCGCCAGCGGGCCGCGCGCGTCGAAGCTCACGCTTTGGAGGTAGCTTGAGCCGTAGTCAATGCCCAGGCCGCGCGCAGCGATGGCGGGCGCTGCGCGGCTGCCGAGGTTGTTGAGCACGCCCTCAATCTCGTCGCCGCCGTGCAGTGCGATGGCATCGCTCGTGATGAGCGGGCGCTGCACCGTGCCCAGTGGCGCGTCGAGTGCGAAGCCGGCTGCGCGCACACGTGTCACCGCGCCACCCAGCGCTTCCCACACCTTGGTGGCGACCGCGGCGTCGTCCATCTTCAAACCACTGGGCGTGTCCACCGGCTGCGCGGCGTTGAAGGGCACGCGGTGCACGCCGGGGATCACGCGCGCGGCGCGCCAGAACTCGCGAAAGAGATGCGCGCCGCGTGAGTCGAGGTTGTTCTTGCGGTCCCAGCCACGCAGCGCGGCGCAGCCGTCTTTGGCCTCGGCGGCGGCAGGTGCTTGCAGGGCGCAGGCGGCCAGCAAATCGGGCACGACCACGCCGCCCATGAAGTTGCGGTTGTCGAAGAGCTGCGCTTGCGCAGCGGCCGGTGTGACCTTGCCGCGCGAGAGCAGCTCGGGGATTTCGCTCAAGCCCGCGCGTGTGCGCGGCCGGTTCACGCTGGCGTCACCCACCAGCGGCGAGATGTTGTTGAAGCGCTGCTGCGGGTGGCTGTAGAAGAAGCTGTCGTTGCTGTTGTGCACCCAGTCGCTGCGCACGGCGACTGGCATGCGCGTGGCCGGCGTGATGCCAGGCTGGGGTGAGCTTGCGTCGCGCCGCCAGTCGCACGCACTCTTGGAGCCGTCAAGCACCACCAGCCCGGCGTTGCGAAAGAGGTTGGCCGCCGCGCGGCTGGGCGCGCAGCGCTCAAGCTGTGCGGCGTCGACATCGGGCACGGCGCTCAGGTCGGCGTACATGGCGTTGCCATGGCGGTCAGCCGCAATGGTGTTGACGAAGGCCATGCCCATGCTTTGCATGCCCCGGCGCAAGTCTTCAACGCTGCCGGCGCGGGCCATGGCCAGCCAGTTGTCGACGCCGCGTACGTTGCCGGTTAGCGCGTCTTGCAGCGCGTAGGCGGTTTTGGCACTCCACGTCAGTCCGGCGTTAGGAATGACCACCACCGGGCCCCAGCGTGTGGCCCACAAGGTGCTGGTCTTGGTGCTGAGCGTGCCGTCGGCGGCGCGCAGGCTCACGCTGACTTGTTTGGACGTCATCTTCACCGGCGCGCCGTCGATGAGGTAGCTGGTCGGGTCGCTAGGCACCAGCGTCAACTCATGCAGCGTGAAGCGCTTGCCGGTGCTCACGGTGTGCGACCAGGCCACGTCTTTGTTGAAGCCGATGGTCACCAGCGGCAGGTGTCCGATGGCCACGCCCATCACGTCAAGCTGCCCGGGGATGGTGAGGTGCATTTGCCAGAAGCGGTTCACGCCGACCCAGGGGAAGTGCGGGTTGCCGATGAGCAGGCCGCCGGCGTTGGCGGTCACGTCCTTGCCAAATGCCCAGGCGTTGGAGCCCAGCGGGGAATCCAGCAGGCCGATGTCGCGCAACGCTTGTGCGGCGTCGGCCACCTGTACTTCGGGCGTTAGCGCGACCGTGGCCGCAGGCGGCCTGGCGAGCACGATGGCGTCGGCCAAGCCCGCGCTGCTGACCTGCACGGTGATGAGCTCGGCCAGACGGCGGTAGTGGGCCGGCGTCATCGGTTGCACCCAGGATTGGTTGTTGCAGGCGGCGGGCAGGCGCCCCGCGTGGTCGGCAAGGTAGCGGTTGTAGCCCTCGACGTAGCCGCGCGAGAGCGCTTGCGCCTCGGCGCTCATGCGTGCCCATGACGCTTCCAGCGCGGCGTCGTTGACATGCGCGGCGATGAAGGTGTCGATGAGCTCGTTGGCCAGCATGCGCTGGCCCAGCAGCGCCGTGGCCGTGCCGCCAAAGTGGCGCGAGCGCTCGCCGCGTACGGTGACCAGCGCGTCGGCGCTTTGGCAGACGTTGTCTTGCGCGTGGGCGTAAGCCACACCGTAAGCCAGCGTCTGCGCGTCAGGCGCGCTGATGTGCGCCACGCCGTGAGCCGTGCGCTGGATGGTGGCGGTGCGCGCGTCGGGGCTGGGCGGTGCTGAGGCGCATGCCGACAGCAGCGCGGCGGCTGTCAGGCTAAGGGTGTGATGTCGCATGGGCGTGTCTCCGTTTTTGTGTTGGGGTAGGTGGGCCGCCGTCGTGCTTGGCGTTCCCCTAAAGGGTTCGCAGAACAGCTTGTTCAAGCGCCCGCGCGGCGCGGAATGGCATAGGTGCCCACGGCGTGGGCCACCACGTCGGGCAGGCCTTCGGAGTAGAGCGAGACCTCGCCGACCGCCAGCGTCTTGCCGAGCTTGAGCAGCTTGCACACGCCGACGATGTCGCGGTCGCTTGCGGGCTTGCGCATGAAGTTGATGCTGAGCTGCGTGGTCACCGTCAGCGGCACGATGCCGATGCTGCCGAGGATGGCGACGTACAGCGCCACGTCGGCCACCGCCATCAGCACAGGGCCCGAGACGGTGCCGCCGGGTCGCAGGTCGGCCACGCCGATGGCTTTGCGCACGGTGGCGCTGCCGTCGCCGACGGCTTCAACGGTGCACGTGTTCTGCGGGAACTCAGTGGCCAGGAAGGTGGTGATCTCGGCGTGGCTGGGCATGCGGGGCTCTCGGTGGTTGGGCGTAACTGCGCAAGGCGCGACGCGCGATTCTGCCCAAGTGCTGACGCAATCCGCGCTGCTATCGTGCTTCGATGATGACCGTGGCCGGCTCGATCAACATGGACTTGGTGGCGCGTGTGCCCGCGATCCCTGCGCCTGGGCAGACGGTGCTGGGCCACCACTTCGCGCGCCACCACGGCGGCAAAGGTGCCAACCAGGCCGTGGCCGCAGCGCGGCTGGGTGCGGCGGTGCAGTTTGTCGGCGCGGTCGGGCGCGATGCTTTTGGCGTGGAGTTGCTGGCCGAGTTGCAGCGTGAAGGCATCAATACCGGCGCCGTGCAAAGTGTTGACGAGGCCAGCGGCTGTGCGCTCATCAGCGTGGACGACGCGGGCGAAAACACTATTGCCGTGCTGCCCGGCGCGAACCTGCTTGCGCCGCTGCCACCCGCGCAGTGGCAGGCCGCACTGCTGGTCTTGCAACTGGAGCTGCCTCTGGCCACCTGCGTGGCCTGGGCGCAGGCCGCGCGCGAGCGTGGTGTGCCGGTGCTGCTGAACGCGGCGCCCATGGCCACGCTGCCGGCAGCACTTCTGGCGTGTGTGGACACGCTGGTGGTCAACGAAGGCGAGCTGCACGCGCTGGTGGGCAAGCGAGTTGACCCACAAGCCGACGCGCTGGCCGCAGCCGCCACGCTGGGGCCGCAGCGTGTGGTCGTCACGCTCGGCGAAGGCGGCGTTCGTGCCTGGGACCACGGCCGCGTGATCACCGTGCCCGGCCATCACGTCAAGGTGGTGGACAGCACCGGCGCGGGCGACACCTTCGTTGGCGCGCTGGCTGCCAGCCTGGTGCAGGGCCTCCACTTCGAGGCGGCCCTGCGCCGCGCCAACGTCGCCGCCGCGCTGTCATGCCAGTCGCCAGGTGCACGCGGCGGCATGCCCACGCTGCAAGCCCTGACGCATGCCCAAGCGCAGGCCATGCGATCATGAAAACAACGAGGAGCTTTCGATGAAAAAACACCTGATCTTTGCTGCGGCCTTGCTCAGCCTGGCCCTGGCCGCACAAGCGCAAACACGCAGCCTGGTGGTCTCGACCTACGGCTTCAATGGCGAGCTCTTGAAGAAGCATGTCTACGACCCCTTCAAGGCACGCTGCGGCTGCGAGCTGGTGATCGAAACCGGCAACGTGGCCGAGCGTTTCGCCAAGCTCGAAGCGCGCCGTGCTAACCCCAACGTTGACCTGATTCAGATGCCCGACTTCACGGCGCTGGAAGCATCGAACAAAGGCCTGCTCGCGCGCATCGACGCCGCCAAGCTAAAGAACCTCGACCAGATCTACGACTTCGGCCGCGACCCGCTGCGCAATGGCGAGGCGGTGGCCTACACCGTGTATGCCGTGGGCCTGGTGGTGCGCACCGACAAGCCCGCCACCAGCAGCATCACGAGCTGGCGCGACCTCTGGCGCCCCGAGCTCAAAGGCCACCTCATGCTGGCCAACATCACCGGCAACCAGGGCCTGGCCACGCTCTTCATGGCTGACCGCGCCTGGGGCGGCCTGGCCACCGACATGAGCACGGGGATGGGCAAGCTGGCCGAGATCAAGAGCAACGCCGTCACCTTCTACACCCAGACGGCGCAGATGACCGCGCTCTTCGCGCAAGACGAAGCCTGGGTCGCGCCTGTGGGCCGCTTCGCCTGGCTGAATTTGAAGAAGACCGGCAAACCGCTGGCCTGGGTCGTGCCCAAAGAAGGGCAGCTCGGCATGTTGAACGTGCTGGCCATTCCGAAGGGCGCCAAGAACCCCGAGCTGGCGCAGCAGCTCATCGACTTCTGGCTCAGCAAGGACGTGCAAACGGCGCTGGCCAACGAGCTGGTCGACTCCCCCATCAACCGAAGCAGCAAGCCCACGCCCGAGGCCATGGAGTCGCTGACCTTCGGCGCCGCGCAGATCAACTCGCTGGTCTTCATGAAGCCTGAGATGGTGGTGCGCGAGCGCGCGGGCTGGGTCACGCAGTGGAACCGGATGATCGCGGCGAAGTAGATCGGTATGCGCGTCACTCAAAGGTTAGGCATCCGAGGCGCACGCTTTCTCATCTTGCCTTGCGCCGGCAAGACGTATTGAGTTGCGGCTCAAAGCTGCGGATGGCATTGCGCGGGTCTTCTTCTGCACGCTGATCGGCCGTCGAATCATGATGCTGCACTCGTTCATCAAGAAGTCTCAGAAAACTCCCCTGCGGGAACTGGACGTTGCGCGCAAGCGCATGAAGGAAATCAAAGATGCGAACTCATGATCAAGTTGTTTCGACCCTGCTTCGCCGGCCCGGCGTGAGGAAGGAAGTTGAGCGCATCGAACGCGAGGAAGGTGAACTGCTCGATCAACTTCTCAAGGCAAGGCAGGACGCCGGGCTTACCCAGGCTCAAGTTGCGCAGCGCATGGGGACACAAGCCCCTTCGGTGGCACGCCTGGAGCGCTCACTTGCCACCGGCAAACACTCACCGTCTCTAGCCACGCTGCGGAAGTACGCCCAAGCATGCGGCCGGGAGTTGGTGCTCCAAATCACGTAGCCTGCGCTGCTGTAAGGCCGCTGCACTCGCCGCGTATGTAGCGCCGTCACACTTGTCCTTGCGCCTGTCGCGAAACGGGCCGTCAAACGCAAACGCACCCACGATGCACCCGCCCATACCGACGATGCTTCAGCGCACGAACGAGGTGATCACATGATCGGACGCAGGCCTCTGGCCAGTGCTGCGGCGCTGCTCTGGCTGCTCGCCCGCAGCCCCGCTCGCGCCCAGCCCGCGAAGGGGCTGCCGCGTGTTGCGCGGATACGCATGGAAGTGCCGCTGGCGGACATCGTCGGCCCCGACCCGGTCGATCCGGGCGCACGCGCCTTTGTGCACGGCCTGCGCGATCTCGGCTGGGTGGATGGCCGCAATGTCACCATCGTGAATCGTTCGGCCGAAGGGCGGCCCGAGCGGCTGCCCGCGTTGCTGCGCGAAGTGATTGAGCGGCCGGTCGACGTGATCGTTACGGCCGGGGGTGCAATGTCGCGCGCCGCCCGGCAAGCCACCGACACGACGCCGATCGTCGCCATCGGCCCCGATCTGGTGGCGCTGGGCCTGGCCAGCAGCTTGGCGCGGCCCGGCGGCAACGTCACGGGGCTGACCTTCGAGTCCGGGTCTGCCATGGCCGCGAAGCGGCTGCAGTTGCTCAAGCGCGCCGTGCCTGCCGTCAAGCGCGTCACGTACATTCGCCCGAGCCCGGTCGCTGGGCAACCGATGTGGCCTGCGGAAACCGCCGAGGCGGCGCGCGCGCTCGGCCTCGTGCTGTCGGCCGCCGTGGTCGACGGCCCCGAAGACTTGGACGCCGCCTTCACGGCCATGTCGCGCCACCGGCCCGACGCGATCTGGTGCAGCGACTCGCCGGTGAACCTGGGCAACCGCGCACGCATCATTGCGTTCGCCACGCGCGAGCGGCTGCCGTCCCTCTTCGGGCTGAGGCAGTTTGCTGAGTCCGGGGGGCTGATGTCGTACGCCACCAACCTCGTCGAAGTCGAGCGCCGTGCTGCGGCCTACGTCGACAAGATCCTCAAGGGCGCCAAGCCGGGCGAGCTGCCGATCGAGCAGCCGACGCGGTTCGAATTCGTCATCAACCTGGCTACCGCCGCGGCGCTCGGCATCACGATTCCGAAGGCGCTGCTGTTGACGGCCGACGAGGTGATCCGGTGATGAAGCGACGCGCTTGCCTATTGACCATGGCGACGTGATCCAACATGCGCGTACTTGTCACGTTAGCCATTTGCCTTGTGTCTGCGCAGCCTGCGCTGGCGCTGGACTTGCAAAGCCTGTGGAATTTCAAGGACCCTGCGGCCAGCGAGCAGCGCTTTCGTGCGGCACTGGCCAGCGCCACGACTGACGAGGCCTTGATCCTGCAGACGCAGATCGCCCGCAGCCATGGTCTGCGCAAAGACTTCGAGCAAGCTCGCGCGGTGCTGTTGCAGATCAAGCCGCAGCTGGCCACGGCCAGCGCCGAAGCGCGCACGCGCTGGGCCTTGGAGTGGGGCCGCAGTTTTGCGTCGGCCACGCACAGCCAGCCGTCGGTGGACGACAAGCAGCAGGCGCGCGTGGCTTACCTCGACGCCCTGGCCAGCGCGCGCGCCGGCGCGCTCGACGGCCTGGCGATCGACGCCATCCACATGCTGGCCTTTGTGGACACCACGCCTGCTGACCCGCTGAAGTGGGGCCGCGAAGCGCTGACGGTCGTGAACGCGTCGACGCAGCTGGAAGCCAAGCGCTGGGAAGGCTCGATCCGCCACAACATCGGTTTCGCCTTGCATCAGCTCGCGCGCTATGACGAAGCCTTGGCCGAGTTTCAGCACGCGCTGGCGGTGCGCGAGAAAGCAGGCAACGCCGGCAGCATTCGCGTCGCGCATTGGATGATCGCGTGGACGCTACGCGCCTTGAAGCGCGGCGAGGAAGCGCTGGCCATCCAGTTGCGCCTGGAGCGCGAAAACGCCGCCGCCGGCACGAGCGACATCTATGTCTTCGAAGAGCTGGAGCTGCTGTACCGCGACCAGGGCGAAAGCGCGAAGGCCGAGCACTACGCCGCGCTGCGCAAGGCGATGAAGTGAACAGGCGCACGCCGTGGTGGCTGCTCGGCCCCGCGCTGGCGTTCATCGGCCTGCTCTTCATCGCGCCGGTGCTGGCGCTCTTGGTCAGCGCCTTCCAGGTCGACGGCGCACTGGGCCTCAGCCACTTCAGCGCCTTCTTCGCCGAGCCACTGCACCGCGACGTGTACTGGCGCACGCTGCGCATCGCGCTCTTGGCCACGCTGGTGAGTGCCGTGCTGTGCTACCCCGCCGCGCTGGCCATGGTGCGTGTGCCAGCGCCCTGGCGCGGGCTGCTCACGGCGCTGGTGATCCTGCCGCTGATGATCTCGCCGATTGCGCGCACCTACGCCTGGATCGTGCTGCTGGGCAAGAGCGGCATGGTCAATTCGACGTTGACAGGCCTGGGCCTCGCAACCGAGCCGGTGCAGCTGCTCTTCACCGAAGGCGCGGTGTTTGTGGGGCTCTTGCAGCTGATGCTGCCGTTGATGTTGATCTCTCTCGTGTCGGCGCTGGAGAACCTGCCGCCTGACGTGTTAGCCGCCGCGCGCACGCTGGGTGCGAACCGCGTACAGACGTTTTTTCGCGTGGTGCTGCCGCTCACGCAAGAGGGCTTGATCCTCGGCGGCACACTGGTCTTCACCGGTTGTGTCACGGCCTACATCACGCCAGCGCTGCTGGGCGGGCCGCAGGTGCTGATGCTGGAAACGCTGCTCTACCAAAAGGTCAACATCCTGTCCGACCCAGTGGCGGCCAGCGTCATTGCTGTGCTGCTGCTGGCCACCACCATCGCGGTCAACCAGCTGCTGCGAAGGTTGTCGCGATGAACCCGCGCTCGCGCCTGGCCACGCTGGTGTTGGCGCTGGTGCTGAGCTTCCTGCTCGGGCCGTTTCTGGTGGTCTTCGTGGCCGGCATGTCGGGCGACGAGACGCTGCGCTTTCCGCCGCAGAGCTGGTCTTTGCGCTGGCTGCTACATGTCTTCACTGTCGAAGCTTTTCAGCGTAGTTTGGTGACGAGCTTGATCGTTGGCTTTGGCAGCACATTTTTGGCGTTAGCGCTCGGTGTGCCGGTGGCTTACGCTTTGTCGCGCTACCGGTTCCGTGGTGCTGAAGTCGTGCGCACGCTGCTCACGCTGCCCATCATCGTGCCGGGCATCATCGTCGGCTTGGCACTCTTGAACCACGGCGTGCTGGCACTCAATCTGCCGGTGACCTTGAGCCTGCTCGTCGGCCACACCACGCTGCTGGTGCCCTATGCGGTGCGCGTGGTCTCGGCGAGCCTGGCCAATTTGCGCGTGGACATTGACGACGCCGCCATGACGCTGGGCGCCACGCGCTGGCAGGCCTTTCGGCTCGTGGTGCTGCCCAACATTCGCGGTGGCGTGGCCGCAGCCTTTGTGCTGGCCTTCATCACCTCGTTCAACCAGGTGCCGGTGTCGCTGTTCCTTACCGGGCCCGGTGTGAGCACGCTGCCGATTGAGATGATGGCCTACATGGAAACGAGCTACGACCCGTCGATCGCTGCGCTCTCCACGCTGCTCGTGCTCTTCACCATTGCGCTGGTGGCTACGACCGAGCGTTTGCTGGGAATCTCCAAGTACGTATGAGTTATCTAACACTCGAAGCACTGTCACTGAGCTACGGCAAGGCGGCCGCCGTGCACGCGCTGGACCTTGCTGTGCCGCAGGGCCAGCTCGTCAGCCTGCTGGGCCCATCGGGCTGCGGCAAAACGACGACCATGCGCGCGGTGGCGGGGCTCTTGCCGCCCACCGCCGGGCGCATCCTGCTTGCCGGGCAGGACATCACGCGCGTGCTAGCGCACCAGCGTGACATCGGGCTGGTGTTCCAGTCGTACGCGCTCTTCCCGCACTTGTCGGCGTTCGAGAACGTCGCCTTCGGGCTGCGCTTGCGCAAGGTGGCAGCGAGTGAGCTGGATGTGCGGGTGAAGGGCGCCATCCACAGCGTCGGTCTGCAAGGTTTTGAAGCAAGGCTGCCGGCCAATCTCTCGGGTGGCCAGCAGCAGCGCGTCGCGGTGGCGCGCGCCATCGTGCTGCGCCCACGCTTGCTGCTGCTGGACGAGCCACTGTCCAACCTGGACGCGCGGCTGCGTGTGGAGATGCGCGCCGAGCTGCGCCGCATCCAGCGTGAGCTGGGCATCACCATGCTCTATGTGACGCACGACCAGGACGAGGCCTTGAGCCTGTCGGACCGTATCGTCGTCATGCGCGATGGCCGTATTGAGCAAGACGCCACGCCGGCGCAGGTTTACCACCAGCCGGCCACGGCGTTTGTGGCCACCTTCATGGGCTGGCATAACTTATTTGCGTGGAAAGACGGTGAGCTGCACGCGGGTGCGGCGCGCTGGCCCATGCCGCTGCCGCGTGCGGCCAGCCATGTCGCCTGGCGGCCCGAGCATGTGCCGGTGCGTGCACCCAGCGCCCAGTTGCTAGCGGGCAAGGTGTTGGCCAAGAGTTACCTGGGTGAGCGCATCGAATACCTGGTGCGCACCGCGCTGGGCGACATCAAGGCCAGTGCCGACATCCACGCACCGTGGCTCGAAGGCGACTCAGTGAGCGTCGCGCTCGACCCCGCGCGCGCCGCGCTGATCTAACACCGAAGATAAGGGCACTACGATGGACCTTTGGCTCGACACCGACCCCGGTTTTGACGACTGGATGGCCTGGCTCTTGATCGAATCGCTGCCGCAATTTCGCCTGCACGGTGTGAGCGTGGTCGCGGGCAACGCGCCGCTGGCGATCACCCAGCCCAACGCCTTGCGCATCAAGGCCTTCCACGGCTTTGAGACGCCCGTCTACACCGGCTGCGACCGCCCGCTGGCGCAGCCCCAGGTCACGGCGCAAGACGTGCTGGGCCTGCACGGCATGGAAACCACCGGCGCCGCGCTGCCCGAGGTGCAGGCCACGTTGGCGCGAGGCCACGGCGCGTTGGCCTTGATCGACGCTGTGCGTGCCATGCCAGGCCAGATCACGCTCTTGGCCGTGGGCCCGCTCACCAACATCGCCACCGCCTTCTTGCTGGCACCCGAATTGCCCGGCCTTTTGAAGCAGATCGTCATCATGGGTGGCTCCACGGTGGGCGGCAACGCCACGGCTGCGGCCGAATTCAACATCTACGCCGACCCCGAGGCCGCCGCGCAAGTCTTCGCCTGCGGCGTCAGTGTGGCGATGTTCGGCTTGAACGTCTGCCGCCAGGTGCCGGTGACGACCGAGCATGTGGCGCAGGTGCGCCGTGTCGGTGGGGTGCAGGCGCAGGTTTTTGCAGATTACTTGGACGCTTATGTCGACATCTCGCGCAAGCGTGGCCGCGCCTTCCAGTCGGTCTACGACCCCACGCCGGTGATGTGGCTGGCGCGGCCCGAGCTCTTTGAGTTGCGCCGGGCGCGTGTGGACATCGAACTCGCCGGCCGCCACACGCGCGGCATGACGGTGTGCGACCTGCGCGCGCCCGCACTTGCGCGCGCCAACGCGCAAGTGGCCATCAGCGCGCAGGGCGAGGTGGCGCTGCCCTGGGCGCTGGCGCAGATCGAGGCGCGGTTGCGGCGCTGAGCTCAGGCGCGCGCGATGTGAAAAAGTCGCACTGCGCGCGTGCAGTGCGAACTGGCGGTCCTAGCGCCGGGTTCCTAGAGTGGCAGCAAACAACAACTGCTCAGGGACCACGATGTACGTCACTGCAAACCACGTCGAAACACTCTTCAAGCATTGGCCCGCATTGCGCCGCCGCCTTGCTGCGGCACCTGCGCCTCGAACCGAAGCGCGCGCCATGCCCCAGGGCGAGACCTGGGCCATCGCGCCTGCTCAAGGCGGCCTCATCGAGTGTCTGGAAGGCAGGCTGTGGATCACGCAAGACTGCAACTCTGCCGACCACGTGCTGGAAGCGGGTGAGCGTTGGGCGATGCCGGGCGACGACTGTGGTGACGTGTTGGTGCACGCACTGCGCGACGCGCGTGTGCAGGTGCTGGCATGGACCTGATCACCACACTGACGCTGCGCCGCGCGATGGCACCGCTGGACCACGGCGGCACTGCGCCGCTTGTTGACCACGCAACTGCGCCGCTCGTTGACCACGCAAACATCACGTCTGAATCGACGTTAGCACCCGCGCTCGCCGTCGGGCCCGATGGGCCGGCCCTGCGCGACATGACCGCAGGTGACTTGCTGGCCTGGGCCGCGATGACGCGGCCCGACCGCACGGCACTGGTGGCCGGGCATCCTGACCCGGCGCAACGCCGCACCTGGACCTACGCCGAGCTGTACACGCAGTCGCTGCGCGTCGCGCATGCCTTGCACGCGCGCTTTCGGCCCGGCGAGCGTGTCGCGCTGTGGGCGCCCAACTGCCCCGAATGGGTGATGCTTGAGTTCGGCGCGGCGATGGCCGGCGTGGTGCTCGTGGCCATCAACCCCGACGTCGACGCGGCCGAGCTTGAGCGTGTGCTCAAGCATTGCGCGGCTGCGGGTGTGGTCGTCGGCAACAGCCATCGCGGCCAGGACATGGTGGCCACCGTGCAGGCGCTGGCGCCGCGTTGTCGCAGCATGCGCGAGCTGGTGCGGCTGGAGCGCTGGCAGGCGTTTGTGGCCAGCGGTGATGCGCACGCGCACGCCGTGCTGCCGCCCACGCAGTGTGACGACGTGGTGATGCTCCAGTACACGGCCGGCACCACCGGTGCGGCCAAGGCTGCGCGCTTGCACCACCTCGGCCTGGTCAACAACGCAGCGCACATGGCGCAGCGGCTAGGCGTGGGCGACGGTGACGTTTGGGTCGGCGCCGCGGCACTTTCGCAGGCGGCGGGTTGTGCGCTCACGGTGCTGGGCGCCGTGAGCCGGCGCGCCACGCTGGTGCTGGCGCACGAGCTCGATGCCGCGCTCGTGCTTGAGCTTGTGAAGCACTACGGCGGCAACGTGGTGTTGGCCGCGCCCGCGCTCGTGCAAGACATGCTTGAACAAGCCCTGGCCGAGCGCGCCGGGGGCACTGAGCTTTCGTCGCTGCGCGTGCTGGCGGCGGCCGGTACGCGTGTGTCGGCCGCGCTGGCGACACGTTGCCTCACGCAATGGGCGCTGCCCTTGCACAGTGTCTATGGGCTGAGCGAGGCGGCACCCTGCTGTTTAATGACCAGCGCGGTTGACGCCACAAGCACGGCCGCCACCACCGACGGTCGCGCCGACATGCTCGGCACGCCACTGCCCGGTGTGCAGGTGCGCCTGTGCCTGCCCGACACCACGCACGTTGTGAGCGCGGGTGAGCTCGGTGAAATCTGCGTGCGCGGCTACCACCTGATGCGGGGCTATCACGAGCCGGACGTGGGCGGCGATGACGCCGTCGACAGCGAGGGCTGGTTGCGCACGGGCGACCTCGCTCGCATGGACGAGCACGGTGTCCTCAGCTTCGCCGGGCGGCTGAGTGACCACGTCGCGCGCGGCGTGGGCGGCGTCTGCGCGCATGAGCTCGAAGACGTGCTGTGCCGCCACCCACAGATCAGCGAGGCGGCGGTGCTCGGGCTGCCCGACGCCGCAGGCGGTGAAGCGCTGGCTGCCTTCATCTGCCCACGCGGTGAGGCCTTGCTGCGCAAGGATGAGCTGCATCGCCACGTGCGCAGACACCTGGCCGTGCAGCAGACGCCGCGCCATTGGTTCCTGGTGCACCAGCTACCGAGTTCGAGCCTGGGCAAGGTGCAGAAGTACAAGCTGCGCGAGCACTTCAACCAGGGCGTCTTGGTGGCCTTGTCCTAGCAAGGTCTCCTGGCGAGGTGTCTTAGCAAGATGCCATAGTGAGACAGCGCCCACGTAGCATCGCTGGCCCAGCCCACTGTTGACGAGGCGCCCGCCATGACGCAAGCCCCCATCACCATCCGCCGCTGCACCGTCAAAGACGCCGCAGCCCTGACACGCATCATGGCCAGCCCCGCCGTGCAGCGAAACCTCATGCAGTTGCCCTTCAGCAGCGAAGAGCAGTGGACGCAGCGGCTGAGCGAAGCCAACGCACCGGGAAGGGCCGATCTGCACCTGCTGGCCGAGCGCGGCGGCGAGGTCGTGGGCAGCGCCGGCCTGCACCCTGCCGTGCAGATCCGCCGCCGGCACGTGGCCATGCTGGGCATCTCGGTGGCCGAAGCGCACCACGGCACCGGCGTGGGCCACGCCTTGATGCAGGCGCTGTGCGACTACGCCGACGACTGGGGCCAGCTGCTGCGCATCGAGCTCACGGTGTTTTCAGACAACGCACGTGCCATCGCCTTGTACCGGCGTTTCGGCTTCGAGCATGAGGGCCTGCTGCGTGGCTACGCGCTGCGCGACGGTGTGTATGCCGATTGCGCGGCGATGGCGCGCCTGCATCCCAGGCCGCCCACCTTCGCTCAGTAGTTCGGCCTTGTCTGCGGCGGCCGCTGCACCTTCTTCACGACGGGCAGGTGGCGTTTGGGCACAAGGCCGCCCACGATCAAGATGAACACGCCGCCCAAGCCAATGAGCTTGGCGCTGGCGGCCACACTCATCGCCACCGCCGTGACGGCGGCCGCCCACGGCACGGGCGAATGCCACAGCGTCAACGTGCTCCAGGTGAAGATGTTTTCCAGCACGTCGCACGCCACAGCCAGCGGCAAAGCCCAGCCCAGGCGCTTGGTCCACACCGACACCGGCTGCCCCGCACGGCGCCAGCCGCTGCGCCGCGCGAAGGCCCAGCTCGCCCAATACGCGAGCACATAGGCATAACAGGCGATGAAGCCAAGATCGAAGAGCAAGGCCAGCCGCGGCGCGTCAAAGCCAGTGGCGAAAGACTGCCACAGCGCAGGCACCAGGCCCGTGAGTTGCCAGCCCTGGAACAGCATGTCGGCACGCAAATAGGCCAGTGCCTGCGAGGCCATCAAGAGGGCGTCTTGCACAACGCCCGCGCCGCTGGCTCGAAACCCAACCAGCAGCTGGCCCAGGGCCAGCATCCACATGGGCAGCGAGAGCAGGCACAGCCACATACCGAGCTGCTTGCGCGGGCGCAACCATTGCGACGTGGCCATGCCGGGCTGCAAAGTGCGCGCCACCGAGGGATGCTCGTGCGCGGTGACCTCGGCCACTTCGACATCGTCAAGCACGATGTGCGTGGTGTCGCGCTGGGTCATGCCCGTCAACGCCCACCAGGGGTTTTGCTGGAGCTGGCTGTGCACCAGCGGTTCGCGCTCTGCAGGCATGGGCGGCAGCGCCTCGACGGCCGCGCCGATGGCGGCTTCGTCAAGCAGGCGCGACTCGCCCGTGCCCAGGCGCAGGCCCAGGCGTACGGCCTCGCCGACGATCCACACCAAGGCTTGGTCGCTCAGCACCGACTCGCCCGCCGGGTAGCCGCCGCCCACGCTGCCGTGGCTGCCGCGAAACCACAGCTGCACCAAGGTGCCCGCCGTGCCATTGCGCGTTTGGTGCGGGCCGTTGCCACTGGCATACAGGCGCGGCAGAAACTGCGCACGCTGCTCGTCCAGTGCTAACGCCTGACGTACGTGCACAAAACACTTGCCGTTGAGATCGGCCGAGGCCGTGAAATTCAGCCGCAGCGGCCACATACCCACGGCGTCTAGCGTGTCCCAGACACCGATGAAATGGATCTCGGCCTGGCGCGACGCACCGCGCGCAAAGAGCCGCTTGGTCTGCGCCGAAATGCGCTTCCAGCGCGTGTCGATACGGTCAGAAAAGTAGATGTGAAGCAGTGTCGGCAGCATTGACTCCATGTGCGGGCGCAAGATGCCGAACTGGTTGACGAGGCCGGCGATGCTGCGCGCGGCGAACGCGCCGCGCGAAAAACCGACGATGAAGAGCTGGTCGCCGTCGCGCCAGTTTTGCATCAGGAAGCGGTAACCCTCGGCTATGTTTTCGTAGACCCCGCGCCCGAAGGCCAGGCCGGCGACGCGCTGCGTGCCACGCAGCAGGCGGTCGACCATGGTGGCGCCGGGCAGCTCGCCCGGATTGCCGACGCCGGGGTCGTAGAACACGACGCGATGGGCGTCAGAGTAGCGTGACAGCAGCTCGGCAAACTTGACGACGTTGGTGTCCTCCTCACCGCCGGTGAGGTTGTTGTTGGTGCCGTCGCACAACACGAGCAGCTGGCGCTGTTCGTGCTTGTCAATGCCTGGGCTCATGGCTACCTTTTCTAGCGGATGGACGCGGATCGCGGGGCATTGTCGCCTCGCCCCGGCGCGTGAAACTAGCGGGAGAATAACCGCCATGTCCCCCGATTCCAGCCCGGCCGAGGCCGACGTCTTCATCACCACCTGCGAGCGCCTCAGCGGTTTTTCCGATCGTGTCAGCGCCGAATGGGCCGACGGCTATCTCACCGCGCTGAGTGCGGGCCCGCGCACTATTGGCATCGACGAATGGCTGCCCGTGATGTGTGGTGATGCCTTTGAGCGCTGCTTTGCCGACCCGGTGGACGCGGCGGCCGCGCGTGCCAGCCTGGCCGCACATGCGCGCATGCTGGCGCGCCAACTCGAGCCCGAGCGGCTGCTCGATGCGCCCGACGCAATGCACCTGGACCCGCTGATCGAGATCTGGGACGAAGCCAGCCGCGCGCAGGCCGTAGCCGACGGCGGTGTCGCCGAGGCCGATGCGCACAGCCTGGTCAGCGGCGGCGACTGGAGCCTGGGTTTCGTCGACGCCGTGCGCGACTTCGCTGACGATTGGTCGCCAGAGGTCAATGCCCTCGCCATGGCCTACTACGGGTCCTTGCTGAAACAGGTCGGCATCCTGGCTTGCAGCGACGACAGCCCGCGCATGGCCGCGCACCTGCGGGACTTTGACGACAAGAGCCGGCCCGACCGCGACGAGCTCATCGACATTGCCTGCACCGCCGTGCAGGACTTGCGCGTCTGGTGGCTCGACCACAGCCCCAAGCCTGCTACCGTGCACGCCGTGCCCAAACCCGGGCGCAACGAGCCCTGCCACTGCGGCAGCGGCAAGAAATACAAGAAGTGCCACGGCGCCTGAACGCCGTGGCCAGATGGAGAACCCGTCATGCCCAACCCCGTTGAAACCGCCCCCACTGTTAAGGCCGATGAAGCCGACCGCCTCGAAGAGCGCCTGTCCTTCAAGTCCCGATTTGTGCTCGTCTTCGGCGAGATCGACGACAAGATGGCCGCGCGCACCGTGCGCCGCCTGTTAGCTCTCGCGCAAGACAGCGACGCGGCGATCACCATGCTCATCTCCTCGCCGGGTGGCCATGTGGAATCGGGTGACGCCATCCACGACGTGATGCGCTTCGTGCGCGCGCCCGTTACGACGGTGGGCGCTGGCTGGGTCGCCAGTGCCGGCGCGCACATCTTTTTGGCGCCGCCCAAAGAGCGCCGCCTGTGCCTGCCCAATACGCGCTTCATGATCCACCAGCCCTCGGGCGGCGCCGGCGGGCCAGCCACCGACATCGCGATCCAGGCCAAGGAAATCGTGCGCACGCGCGAACGCATTGCCCGCGTCATCGCCAAACAAACCGGGCGCAGCTTTGAGACCGTGCTGGCCGACATGGAGCGCGACTTCTGGCTCAACGCCGAAGAGGCGGTGGGCTACGGCATCGTGGCGCGCGTGATCGACAGCCACAAAGATCTGGCCTGACGGTGATGGCCGCACCGCCCATGACGTCCACCTCCACTGAACTGTTAGGCCGCCACATCGTGCTCGGCCTCAGTGGCGGCGTGGCCTGCTACAAGGCCGCCGAGCTCACGCGCGAACTGGTCAAGGCCGGCGCCACCGTGCAGGTGGTGATGAGCGAAGCGGCCGAGCACTTCATCACCGCCACGACCATGCAGGCGCTCTCAGGCCGCGCGGTGCACACCAGCCAGTGGGATGCGCGCGAATCGAATGGCATGCCGCATATCAACCTCACACGCGGCGCTGACGCCGTGCTGGTGGCCCCCGCCAGCGCCGACTTCATCGCCAAGCTCGCCCTTGGCCGCGCCGACGAGTTGCTCTCGCTGATGTGCCTGGCGCGGCCCCTGCAGCACTGCCCCTTGCTGGTGGCGCCGGCGATGAACCGCGAGATGTGGGCGCACCCGGCGACGCAGCGCAACGTCGCGCAGATCAAGGCCGACGGGGCCCACGTGCTCGGCCCTGCGGCGGGCGACCAGGCCTGCGGCGAGATCGGCGACGGCAGAATGCTTGAAGCGCAGGAGTTGCGCGACGAGCTGATCGCCTTCTTCCAGCCCAAGCTGCTGTTGGCTAAGCGCGTGCTGGTCACCGCCGGCCCGACCTTCGAGGCCATCGACCCCGTGCGCGGCATCACCAACCATTCCAGCGGCAAGATGGGTTTTGCACTGGCGCGAGCCGCCGCTGAAGCCGGCGCCATCGTGACACTCGTCGCAGGCCCGGTGCACCTGCCGACACCGCGCCATGTCAAGCGCATCGACGTGCAAAGCGCGCAGCAGATGTTCGACGCGGTGCTGCCGCTGGCCGCTGCCAACGATATCTTTGTCGCCACAGCGGCGGTGGCCGATTGGCGGCCTGCGGGTGCCGCAGATCGCAAGATCAAGAAGGACGGCAGCGGCCAGGTGCCGGCCCTGGCTTTGGTGGAGAACCCCGACATCCTGGCCAGCGTGGCCGCGCTGCCCGCCGCGCAGCGCCCCTGGTGCGTGGGCTTCGCCGCCGAGAGCCACGACCTGGTGGCGCATGCGCGCGCCAAGCTCGTGAAGAAGGGCGTGCCGCTCATCGTCGGCAACATCGGCGCCGCCACCTTCGGCCGCGACGACAACACCCTGGTGCTGGTGGATGCCGATGGCGAAACCACCTTGCCCACGGCGTCGAAGTTGCACCTGGCACGCGAGTTGGTGCGCGAAATGGCCACGCGCATTTCGAGCGTTAGCACCGAGGCCCCATTGACGTGAACGCCCCGCACCCGTGATGGACATCGAACTCAAACTGCTAGACCCCCGCCTGGCCGACCAGCTGCCGCAGTACGCCACACTGGGCAGCGCCGGCCTGGACCTGCGCGCCTGCATCGATGTGCCGCTGGTGCTGGCGCCCGGCCAGACCGAGCTCATCCCCACCGGCATCGCGCTGCACCTGGCGCATAAGCACCTCGCCGCGATGATCCTGCCGCGCTCGGGCCTGGGCCACAAACATGGCATCGTGCTCGGCAACCTGGTCGGCCTGATCGACAGCGATTACCAAGGCCCGCTAATGGTGAGCTGCTGGAACCGTGGCAGCTCGGCCTTCACCATCCAGCCGATGGAGCGCATCGCGCAACTCGTCATCGTGCCGGTGGTGCACGCCAACTTCCGCGTGGTGGAGGAGTTCAAGGCGAGCGATCGCGGCGAGGGCGGGTTCGGCTCCACGGGCACAGGTTGAAGAGGGGGTGCCCCCTACGCGCCAGGCCGATTCAAAGGCGCATAGCGCGCCGGCCGCTCACCTGGCTCATGCACCGCATGCGGCGCCGCGCAGCGCTCGATGACGGAGCCATGTTCGGCCAGCGCCATCGCGGCGCTGAAGCTCCGCGGCCTCGGGCTCAGCAGTCGCCACGGCCCATGCGCCCATGGCCGATGTGCCACGCCGTGCGCGCTGGGTACGAGCGCGCGCAGGCCGGCAGCGCTGAACTTCACGCCGACGCCGGTGAGCTGGTCGCTCATCCACTTCAGTGCTCCGTCGGCCAGGCCACTCTCGTTGTCGCGCGTGGGGTAGCCGCCACCGACGTCGCAATGCGCACCGGGGAAAAGCATTTGCGTTACATGCGCGGCCGGCTCCCACAGCGTCGGCGTGAAGTCGCCGCGCATCTCATCCAGCGCCACGGCGTGAAAGCCTGCGGCGACCTTGGTGCTCAGCTTGAGGTCGGCGAACTGGTAGGCGTCAACACGCTCGCCGCTGGCCGCGTACTGCGGCACGCCCATCGCGCCCACGGTGTCCCACACCGCCACGGCGGCGATGCGCTCGACCGCGTGCAGGTCCTCGTCGCGCAGATTCTTCTGCGACAGGAAACCCGGCAGGTTGGACACAACCTCGCGCAGCGCCGCCATCGCGCCGCGCCTGCCGGTGGTCGCGGCGCGGCGGCAGCGCGCCCAGGCCTCGCCGCCACGGCGGTAGGCCAGCTCTTTGTCTGCGGTGATGGCGTGGTCGAGCAGGCCTTGCGAAGCGATCAGCCCGCCCAGTGCGCGGGCGGTGTAGGCGCCCCGGCTGAAGCCAACGATCACGATGTCGTCACCGGGTTCAAAGTTGCGTGAGATGAAGGTGTAGCCGCGCACGATGCGCGAGACGACGCCTGCGCCGAAGGTGCCACCCATCAGCTTGATAATGGGGTTGCGCGAGTCGCCCACGCCGTGGATGTACTTGGCCACCTGGCGTACTTCGCCGCTCACCGCGTGCGACTTTTCCTGCTCGTCGGCGTTGCGCAGCGACTCGCTGGCGAGTTCACCGGTCAAGGCCAGGAAGAGCTTGTAGACGTTGGTCGGGTCGGGCAGCTCGTCGCAGTCGTGGTCGTTGCCGGGGCTGTTCCAGGTGCCGTCGGCACAGAACACGATGGTCTTGGGCATGGCTTCACCTTCAGGGTGCGGCGCCGAAGCAGGCGCCATGGCCGACGCTACGC
>JANOJR010000273.1:0-2951 GCA_031418855.1 Rubrivivax sp. | reverse complement strand
CTGGAGTACCTGGCGCGTGGCGTGCATAAGACCCCCGGCGCGAAGTCGCCGGATGGAAAAGTTCTGAAGGTGTACTACCCCGACAGCCTGGTCGGCACCGACAGCCACACCACCATGATCAACGGCATCGGTGTCGTGGGTTGGGGCGTGGGTGGCATCGAGGCCGAAGCCGGCATGCTGGGCCAGCCGGTGTACTTCCTCACCCCCGACGTGGTCGGCATGGAGCTCACCGGGCGCTTGCGTGAAGGCGTGACCGCCACCGACCTGGTGCTGACCGTGACCGAAATCCTGCGCAAGCACGGCGTGGTGGGTAAGTTCGTCGAATTTTGCGGCGAAGGCACACGCACGCTGAGCCTGCCTGACCGCGCCACCATCGGCAACATGGCGCCCGAGTACGGCGCGACCATGGGCTTCTTTCCGGTCGACGAAAAGACGATCGAGTACTTCAAAGGCACGGGCCGCACCAAGAGCGAGATCGAGGCGTTTGAGAGCTACTTCCGCGCGCAAGGCATGTTCGGCGTGCCGCTGGCCAAGGACATCGATTTCACGCAGTTGGTGAAGCTCGACTTGTCGACGGTGACGCCCAGCCTTAGCGGCCCCAAGCGCCCGCAAGACCGCATCGAACTCGGCAACGTGAAGGCCAAGTTCACCCAGCTCTACAGCGCCGGCGCGGCCGACAACGGCTTCAACCAAAAGGCTGAAAAGCTGGGCGAGACCTTCACCACCAGCAACGGCGTGAAGATCAAGAACGGCGACATCCTCATCGCCGCCATCACGAGCTGCACCAACACCAGCAACCCCAGCGTGCTGCTCGCCGCGGGCCTCTTGGCCAAGAAGGCCGTGAAAGCCGGTTTGAAGGTGCCCAGGCACATCAAGACCTCACTCGCGCCGGGCTCGCGAATCGTCACCGACTACCTGGAAAAGGCGGGCCTGCTCCCCTACCTTGAAAAGTTAGGCTTCAGTGTCGCGGCCTATGGCTGCACCACCTGCATCGGCAACGCCGGTGACCTGACGCCTGAGCTCAACGAGCTCATCAACAAGAACGATCTCATCTGCGCGGCCGTGCTATCGGGCAACCGCAATTTCGAAGCGCGCATCCACCCGAACCTGAAGGCCAACTTCCTGGCCAGCCCGCCGCTGGTGGTGGCCTACGCCATTGCCGGCAACGTCACGCGCGACTTGATGACCGAGCCGGTGGGCAAAGGCAAGGGCGGGCGCGACGTGTTCCTGGGTGACATCTGGCCCACCAGCGACGAGATCTACAAGCTGATGAAACACGCCATGAATGGCAAGGCCTTCCGCAAGAACTACGACAAGGTGAAGTCCGACCCGGGCAAGCTGTGGGAGAAGATCAAGGGTGACGGGCTTGGCAAGGACCGCAATGTGTACAGCTGGCCCAAGAGCACCTACATCGCCGAGCCGCCGTTCTTTAAAGACTTCACCATGGAGCCGGCCAAGCTCGTCACCGGCGTGCAAGGCGCGCGCATCATGGGCCTCTTTGGCGACAGCATCACCACCGACCACATCTCGCCCGCAGGCTCGTTCAAAGACACCACGCCCGCGGGCAAGTTCTTGCTCGACAACGGTGTGCTGAAGGCCGACTTCAACAGCTACGGTGCGCGCCGCGGCAACCACGACGTGATGATGCGCGGCACCTTCGCCAACGTGCGCATCAAGAACCTGATGATCCCGGCCAAGGCCGACGGCTCGCGTGAAGAGGGCGGCTACACGCTCTATCAGCCGGGCAACGAGAAACTGGCGATTTACGACGCGGCCATGAAGTACATGGCTGCCGGCACCGCAACGGTGGTGTTTGGCGGCGAAGAGTACGGCACCGGTTCGAGCCGCGACTGGGCCGCCAAGGGCACGGCGCTACTGGGCATCAAGGCCGTGGTGGCGCGCAGCTTCGAGCGCATCCACCGCAGCAACTTGATCGGCATGGGCGTGCTGCCCTTGCAGTTCAAGGCCGGCACCACGTGGGAGACGCTGGGCTTGAAGGGCGACGAGACGGTCGACGTGGTGTTGGCGGCGGACGTGAAGCCGCTGTCAGACGCCAAGCTCTTCATCACCAGCACGGATGGCAAGAAGCGCGAGGTGCCGGTTACGCTGCGCATCGACACCGCGATCGAGGTCGATTACTACAAGCACGGGGGCATCTTGCCGTTTGTGTTGCGGCAGCTGTTGGCGGCTTGATCGAGCCGAGCCCAGTACGCTAACAGCCGAAAAGAGGGCTGCCGGTCGTGAGATCGGCGGCCTTTTTTCGTCAGCGCGGCGCATCGTTGTTGCCACGGCTAGTGGCTGTTGACTGACGAATCGCTCACGCGCCGCACGACGCGCAACGCCGCTGCAAGAGCGCTCACCTCCACCTGCCCGGCTCCCCGCATGGCTTCACCATCGGCGGCCAGCGGCAACGGGCTGGCGCTGTTGATACGCAGCGCCGCAAACGACTCGCACCGCACCCGCGCATGCCCGAGATGCCAGCCCAGCAGTAGGCGCGGCAGCATCAGGAGCGTGCCCATTCGCGTGAAGCGGCCGGCCAGCAGCAAGTCAAGCCGCCCGTCGTCGATGCGCGCATGCGGCACGGCGGGCATGCCGCCGCCGTAGCTCGGCGTGTTCAAGGCCGAGGCGAAGAGGGCAGGGCCCAGGTGCAGCGGTTGGCCATCAACGCTAACGTTCATATCGAACAGACGCAGCGCTGCCACCTCTTGCAGCGTGGCCAGCAGATAGCGTGGCATGCCACGCAGCCAAGCCGGGCCGCGCAATGCGCGCTGCGCCACTGCGGCGTCAAAGCCCACAGCCAGACTGGAGATGAAGGGCCGCGTCTCGTGTTCGGTCTGCACTTCGCCGATGTCGGTGGGCAAGGCCGGCGCCGTCAGGGCGAAGGCCAGCGCTTCGCGCCAGGGCAGGCCATTCAGGCCGAAGGCGCGTGCGCTGTCGTCGCCGCTGCCGGC
>JANOJR010000272.1:0-7595 GCA_031418855.1 Rubrivivax sp. | reverse complement strand
GTGGGCTACATCTGCCAACGCATCGTCGGTCAAATGGCACTGCCTATCCCGCCTGCGGCGCTCGCCGCGACCGGGTAGCTGCTGTTTTTAGGGTAAAGGAGGAGAAAGCGGCCGTTCAGGCCGGCTTCGGGGGACATGAACGGAACACAGTGACCCTCTGCAGCGCCGCCGCCAATCGCAGCAGTCGCGAACCGCGGAAAGCCGAAGAGCGTTCTAACTAACCATGAAAAACGGGGCCCCTCAAGGCCCCGTTGCGTTAGCGCGTTAGCTACTAACCGTTCACTTGATCGACGTAAACCGCGCCTCCGGTCGATCATCCGAGCGGTGCACCGTCGTGACGTTGGCCTTCATCACCCAGGGGCGAATCTGGTGGTGCAGCGGAATCAGCAGCGTCTCGTCTTTGATGCGCACCAGCGTGTCGCGAATCATGCCGTTGCGCTTGGCGACATCGGTCTCGGTCTTCATGGCGTCGGTGAGCCTGTCCACCGTGGCGTCACTGACTTTTGAGAAGTTGAAGTTGCCGTCCGCGCCACTGGTGCGTGTGCGCGCCAGCGACTGCACGGCGTACTGGCCGTCATAGGTGGCGACACCCCAACCCAGCAGGTACATCGAGCTGTCGAAGTTCTGCACCTTCTGGATGAAGGTGGCCATGTTCTCCGACGCCAGGTTCGCTTTCACGCCGATGCGCGCCCACATCGCAATGACGGCTTGGCAGATCTTCTCGTCGTTGACGTAGCGGTTGTTCGGGCAATTCAGCTGGAACTCAAAGCCGCTTGGGTAGCCAGCGTCGGCGAGCAGCTGTTTGGCTTTGGCGGTGTCGGCTTTGACGGGCGTGTCGAGCACCTTGTCGTAGCCGTTGACGCCGGGTGCGACCATCATGCCGGCGGGCACCGACATACCACGCATGATGCTTTTCTTGATGGCCTCGCGGTCAATCGCCACGCTCAAGGCTTCGCGCACACGCTTGTCTTTGAAGGGGTTCTTGCCTTTGACGTTGCTGTATTTCAGCTCATTGCTGCCGATGTCGGGCGCCAGG
This sequence comes from Rubrivivax sp., assembly GCA_031418855.1. Lineage (GTDB taxonomy): Bacteria > Pseudomonadota > Gammaproteobacteria > Burkholderiales > Burkholderiaceae_C > Rubrivivax. The sequence goes on along the minus strand of JANOJR010000272.1, from coordinate 6,559 downwards.
AAGATGGTGCGCACTTCGGGGCCGTCAACGACCTTCAGCTTCTTGTCCTGACGCAGGCGGTCGATGTCCTGCGTGGGTACGTCGGTAAGCATGTCCACGTCGCCTGAGAGCAGGGCGGCCACACGCGTGGCTTCAGCCTTGATGGGCGTGTAGACCACCTGGGACACGTTGCCCGTGCTCTTGCTCCACCACGCGTCGTTGCGCGCCATCATGATGCGCTGCTCGGGCTGCCAAGAGAGGATACGGAACGCCCCCGTGCCCATGACGTTGCGTGAGGCGAAGTTCTCTTCCTTGGCCTTGTAGTCCTGCACGTTGGTGGTGCGGTTCTTCTCGGCCCATGACTTGCTCATGATGCGGAAGTCGATGATGTTGCGCAGCAAGATGGGGTTCGGTGCTGCGAGCACGATGTCGATGGTGTGCGCGTCGACCTTCTTGATGTCGGCGATGCCCGTGACGTAGATCGCCATCGTGCCTTGGGGCTGCTTGATGCGGCCGAAGGAGAAGACCACGTCGTCGGCGGTGAAGTCGCTGCCGTCCTGGAATTTGACGCCTTTGCGCAGATCAAAGCGCACCTGCGTCGGGCTCAGGTAAGTCCACTTGGTGGCCAGCGCGGGCTCGACGTCGTACTTCTCGTTGTAGCGCGTCAGGCCTTCGTAGGCATGCATCAGGATGGCGTTGGTGGTGGCGTGGTTTTGCGAATGCGGGTCCAGCGTCAGGATGTCGTTTTGCGCGGCCCAGCGCAGGGTTTGGGCTTGTGCGCTGGTGGCCAGGGCCAAGCTTGCTGCGGTGGCCACGATCAAGGCTTTGAGTCTCATGCAGGTGTCCTCAGGAAAAAATCGGAAGTGCAATGCTAGGCGCCTTGGCCACATTTCATAGCGGGGAAACTGCTGAGCAGGGCGGTCAACGCCGCCCAGTTGATCGCCATCAAGGCCAGAGTGCGGTGATAAAGTCGCCGCCGTTACGCAGATTGTTGGCCCTTCCGTCCCAATGGCGAATCCCTTGATGCCCCGGCATCAAGCGCTGATTCGTTTGGCGGGTCGCTAGTCCGCTCGCCCGGTGAAGCCGGGGACGCGGAAGGTTTTTGAACCCATCGTGAGCCCTGGAAACCGGGGCCAAAGGTGAGCGAAGATGATGCAGCAAACCAGGTCGAACTCGTACCTGTTCGGGGGCAACGCTCCCTACGTCGAAGAGCTCTACGAGGCCTACCTCGACAACCCGGCCTCGGTGCCCGAAAACTGGCGCGCCTACTTCGACCGGCTTCAACACGTGCCCGCGCTCGACGGCTCTGACAGCCGCGACGTTGCCCATGCACCGGTGGTTGAGTCGTTCGCGCAACGCGCCAAAGCCAACGCCTTTGCACTCAAGGCCAGCGAGGCCGATTTGGCGGTGGCGCGCAAGCAGGTGCATGTGCAGTCGCTCATCGCCGCCTACCGTTTCCTGGGTTCACGCTGGGCCGATCTCGACCCCTTGAAGCGCACCGAGCGGCCGAAGATCCCCGAGCTTGAGCCGACGTTTTACGACCTCACCGAAGCCGACATGGACATCACGTTCAGCGCCGGCAACACCTACTTCGGCCGCGGCGACGACATGACGCTGCGCGAGATCGTGCAGGCGCTGCGTGAAACCTACTGCGGCACCGTCGGCGTGGAGTTCATGCATTGCACCGACCCGACCGAAAAGCGCTGGTGGCAAGAGCACCTGGAGTCGATCCGCAGCAAACCCAGCTTCAGCGCCATTGAAAAAAAGCACATCCTTGACCGCCTTACCGCGTCAGAGGGACTTGAGCGTTATTTGCACACCAAGTACGTTGGCCAGAAGCGCTTTTCGCTTGAAGGTGGCGAAAGCTTCATCGCCAGCATGGACGAGCTGGTGCAGCGCGCGGGCGCGCAGGGCGTGCAGGAAATCGTCATCGGCATGGCGCACCGCGGGCGCCTGAACGTGTTGGTGAATACGCTGGGCAAGATGCCGGCCGACCTCTTCGCCGAGTTCGACCACACGGCGGCCGAAGTGCTGCCGGCGGGCGACGTGAAATACCACCAGGGCTTCAGCAGCGACATCACCACACCGGGTGGCGCGGTGCACCTGAGCCTGGCCTTCAACCCGTCACATCTGGAGATCGTCAACCCGGTGGTCGAAGGCTCGGTCAAGGCGCGCATGGAGCGCCGTGGCGACAAGACCGGTGCGCAAGTACTTCCCGTGTTAGTCCATGGCGACGCCGCCTTTGCCGGCCAGGGTGTGGTGATGGAAACGCTGGCCCTGGCGCAGACGCGGGGTTACTTCACCGGCGGCACGGTGCACCTGGTGATCAACAACCAGATCGGTTTCACCACCAGCGACCCGCGCGATTCACGCTCCACGCTGTATTGCACCGACGTCGTGAAGATGATCGAAGCGCCGGTGCTGCACGTCAACGGCGACGATCCCGAAGCGGTGGTGCTGTGCACGCAGCTGGCGATGGACTACCGGCGCCAGTTCCGCAAAGACGTGGTGGTCGACATCATCTGCTTCAGAAAGCTCGGACATAACGAGCAAGACACGCCGAGCCTGACGCAGCCGCTGATGTACAAGGTCATCGTCAAACACCCCGGTACGCGCCGGCTCTACGGCGACAAGCTGGTGGCGCAAAGTGTGCTGCCGGCGGACGGCCCCGACCAAATGGTCAAGGACTTCCGCGCCGCGATGGACGCCGGCAAGCACACCATCGACCCGGTGCTGACCAACTTCAAGAGCAAGTACGCCGTCGACTGGGCGCCCTTCCTCGGCAAGAAGTGGACCGACGCGGCCGACACGGCGCTGCCCTTGGCTGAGATCAAGCGCTTGTCCGAGCGTTTGACCACCGTGCCGGGCAACTTCAAGGTCCACCCGCTGGTGGAAAAGGTGCTGGCCGACCGCGCGGCGATGGGGCGCGGCGACATCAACGTCGACTGGGGCATGGGCGAGACGCTGGCCTACGCCTCGCTGGTGGCCAGCGGTTACGCGGTGCGCTTGTCGGGCGAAGACTGCGGCCGCGGCACCTTCGTGCACCGCCACTCCGTCCTGCACGACCAGAACCGCGAGAAGTGGGACACCGGCAGCTACACGCCGCTGCAAAACATCGCCGACGGCCAAGCGCCTTTTGTTGTGATCGACTCGCTGATGAGTGAAGAAGCGGTGCTCGGTTTCGAGTACGGCTACGCCATCGCCGAGCCCAATAAGCTGGTGATCTGGGAAGCGCAATTCGGCGACTTCGTCAACGGCGCGCAGGTGGTGATTGACCAGTTCATCGCCTCGGGTGAAGTCAAGTGGGGCCGCGTCAATGGCCTGACGCTGATGCTGCCGCACGGCTACGAAGGCCAGGGCCCCGAGCACAGCTCGGCGCGGCTGGAGCGCTTCATGCAACTCGCGGCCGACAACAACATGCAGGTCGTGCAGCCCACCAGTGCCAGCCAAATCTTCCACCTGCTGCGCCGCCAGATGGTGCGCCAGTTCAGGAAGCCGCTGATCATCTTCACGCCCAAGAGCCTGCTGCGCGCCAAGGACGCCACCAGCCCGCTGACCGAGTTCACCAAGGGTGAATTCAAGACGGTGATCGGGCCGCAGCGCACCGAGGTCGAAGGCGAGAAGGTAAAGCGCGTCATTGCCTGCTCGGGCAAGGTGGCCTACGACCTCATCAAGAAGCGCGACGAGAAGAAGGCCTGGGACGTGGCCATCGTGCGCGTGGAGCAGCTCTACCCGTTCCCGCACAAAGCCTTCGCGGCCGAGATGAAGCGCTTCCCGAATGCCAGTGACATCGTGTGGTGTCAGGACGAACCGCAAAACCAGGGCGCCTGGTTCTTTGTGCAGCACTACGTGCACGAAAACATGAGCGACGGGCAAAAGCTGGGCTACGCCGGGCGCCCCGCGTCGGCCTCACCGGCGGTGGGCTATTCGCACCTTCATGTCGAGCAACAAAAGGCCTTGCTCGAACAGGCCTTCGCCAAGCTCAAGGGCTTTGTGCTTAGCAAATAAACGTTAGCAAAGAAGAATATGGCAATCAAAGAAGTCAAGGTTCCGCAGCTGTCGGAGTCGGTCGCTGAAGCGACCCTGTTGCAGTGGAAGAAGAAGCCCGGTGACGCCGTCGCCATCGACGAAATCTTGATCGAGATCGAGACCGACAAGGTGGTGCTGGAAGTGCCCGCACCTGCCGCTGGCGTGCTGGTGGAAATCGTCGTCGGTGACGGCGCCACGGTAGTGGCCGATCAGCTCATTGCGCGCATCGACACCGAGGGCAAGGCGAGTGCGGCTGCACCTGCGGCGGCGGCGCCCGCTGCACCGGCCGCAACTGCTTCACCCGCTGCGAGCAAAGGCGACATCGCCATGCCCGCCGCCGCCAAGCTCATGGCGGATAACAAGTTAGCGACGGGCACAGTTGCCGGCACCGGCAAAGACGGCCGCGTAACCAAGGGTGACGTGCTGGGGGCCCTGGCTTCACCTGCACCCGCAGCGGCGCCAACGGCGAAAGCCGCCGCGCCCGCGCCTGCGGCACCCAAGGCTTTGCAGTCTGTCGCCGCACCATCGCCGGCCAACCTGGGCGAGCGCCCCGAACAACGTGTGCCGATGTCGCGCCTGCGCGCACGGGTGGCCGAGCGGCTGCTGCAATCGCAGTCCAGCAACGCCATCCTGACCACGTTCAACGAGGTCAACATGGCCCCGGTGATGGAGATGCGCAAGCGCTTCCAGGAGAAGTTCGAGAAAGAGCACGGCGTCAAACTCGGCTTCATGAGCTTCTTCGTGAAAGCGGCGGTGGCGGCACTCAAGCGCTACCCGGTGCTCAACGCCTCGGTCGACGGCAGCGACATCGTCTACCACGGCTACTTCGACATCGGCATCGCGGTGGGCTCGCCGCGCGGGCTGGTCGTGCCCATCCTGCGTGATGCCGACCAGATGAGTTTTTCGGACATCGAAAAGAAGATCGCCGAGTACGGCAAAAAGGCCGGCGAAGGCAAGTTGTCGATGGACGAGCTGACGGGCGGCACCTTCTCCATCAGCAACGGCGGCGTCTTCGGCTCGATGCTGTCCACGCCCATCATCAACCCGCCCCAAAGCGCGATCCTGGGCGTGCACGCCACCAAAGACCGCGCGGTGGTCGAGGGCGGCGTCGTCGTGGTGCGGCCCATCAACTACCTGGCCATGAGCTACGACCACCGCATCATCGACGGCCGCGAAGCCGTGCTCGGGCTGGTGACGATGAAAGAAGCGCTGGAAGACCCGGCGCGGCTGCTCTTCGACATCTGAGTGCGATGACCATGGAGACTACTTTCGACCTCATCGTCATCGGCGCCGGCCCGGGTGGCTACATCGCGGCCATTCGCGCGGCGCAGCTCGGCTTCAAGGTTGCGTGCATCGACGAGTGGAAGAACGAGAAAGGCGGCCCGGCGCCGGGCGGCACCTGTACCAACGTCGGCTGCATCCCGAGCAAGGCGCTCTTGCAGTCGAGCGAGCACTACGACCAAGCGGCGCACCACTTTGCTGACCATGGCATCGGCGTCGGTGAGCTCACGCTCGACCTGGCCAAGATGCTGGCGCGCAAGAACACGGTCGTAAAGCAAAACAACGACGGCATTCTGTTTCTGTTCAAGAAGAACAAGATCAGCTTCTTCCACGGTCGCGGCGCGTTCGCGTCGGCGGGCGAGGGCGGCTACCAGATCAGCGTCGGCGAGGCCGTGCTCACAGCCAAACAGATCGTTGTCGCCACCGGCTCGAGCGCGCGCGCGCTGCCGGGCACGCCCTTCGATGAAGACAACATCCTCAGCAACGACGGCGCGCTGCGCATAGCTGCGGTGCCCAAGAAACTGGGCCTCATCGGCTCGGGCGTCATCGGCCTGGAGATGGGCTCGGTGTGGCGCCGCCTGGGCGCCGAAGTCACCGTGCTGGAAGCGCTGCCGGTGTTCCTGGGTGCGGTCGACGAGCAGATCGCCAAAGAAGCGCACAAGGCTTTCGTCAAGCAAGGCTTGAAGATCGAACTCGGCGTCAAGGTCGGCGAGATCAAGAGCGGAAAGAAGGGTGTGGTGGTGGCCTACACCGACGCCAGCGGTGCCGCCAAGACGCTTCACGTCGACAAGCTCATCGTCTCGATCGGTCGTGTGCCCAACACCGTGGGCCTGAACGCCGAGGCGGTGGGGCTGAAGCTCGACGAGCGCGGCGTCATCGTGGTCGACGGTGAATGTCGCACCAACCTGCCCGGTGTGTGGGCTGTGGGCGACGTCGTGCGCGGCCCCATGCTTGCGCACAAGGCCGAAGAAGAGGGCGTGGCGGTGGCCGAACGCATGGCTGGCCAGCACAGCCATGTCAACTTCAACACCGTGCCCTGGGTCATCTACACCAACCCCGAAATCGCCTGGGTCGGGCAGACCGAGCAGCAACTCAAAAGCGCCGGCCGCGCCTACAAGGCGGGCACGTTTCCGTTCATGGCCAACGGCCGCGCGCGCGCGCTGGGCGACACCACCGGCATGGTCAAGATGCTGGCCGACGCGCTAACAGACGAAATACTCGGCGTGCACATCGTCGGCCCCATGGCCAGCGAGCTGATCGCCGAATGCGT
>JANOJR010000271.1:0-2490 GCA_031418855.1 Rubrivivax sp. | reverse complement strand
AGACATCGGTGGCGGCATGCGTGCTGGCTTCTGGATCGAAGGCGCCTTGTCGAATGACGACGGCAATGCCGCCGGCCTGACTTTCCAGCGCCGTTCGACCGTCAGCCTGATGGGCAACTTCGGTGAAGTCCGCCTCGGCCGCGACTACACGCCGACGTTCTGGAACACCACCGTGTACGACGCCTTCGGCACCAACGGTGTTGGTCAGTCCATGGCCCCTGGCCTCATCAGCGCGGCTGGCATCACCACCAACACCACCGCGGTTCGTTCGAACAACAGCGTCAGCTACTTCCTGCCGGGTGGCCTGGGCGGCTTCACGGGTCAATTCATGTACGGCTTCGGTGAAGTGGCGAGCAATGCCGTCAACAGGGGGCAGGGCAACTACTTCGGTATGCGTCTTGGCTATGCTGCGGGCCCCTTGGCGGCCAACTTTGCCACTGGCACCGTGAAGGGCGTTTCTGGCGCCACCAACGTCAAGACCAACAACATCGGCGTTGCGTACGACTTCGGCGCCATCAAGCCGATGTTCTTCTGGGGCAACGAAAAGGCCGGCACGGGCGCCAAGGTTTCCGCTTGGGAACTCAGCGCCGTGGCACCTATGGGTGCTGGCGAGTTGCGCGCTGCCTACAGCCGCTACGACGTGGCCAACAGCGCCAACGACTGGAACAAGTTTGCTCTCGGCTACGGCTACAACCTGTCCAAGCGTACCCAGCTGTACTCGACCTACGCTCGCGTCAGCAACAAGGGCACGCAGAACCGTTCGGTCTCGAACAACGGCCTGTCGGCTGGCCTGGCTGCGGCTGGCGGTGGCTCGACCGGCTACGAGTTCGGCATTCGCCACTCGTTCTAAGCCGCAAGCGGGCTTCGGCCCGTTTGATGTGCATGCAACAGCCGCCTCTAGGGGCGGCTTTTTTACGCCCGACTTGCACGCATCGCACACCGCCAGGCGCCACTGTCTCGGGTCTTTCCCGTTTGCGGCCAAGCGTCAAAGTCGCCAACATGCATAGCTTGGGTCGCGCGCAGATTTCGCCGTCCTCGACGGGCTTTTGAATTCACTGCCCACAGCCGGACAGTGACACCACCACGATGCTGGTTTTCATCCTTCGCCGCCTCGCCCAAGCCATCGTGGTCATGCTCACGGTGTCTTTTCTGGCCTTCATGCTGTTCCAGTATGTGGGCGACCCGGTGACGAGCTTGCTCGGGCAAGACGCGACGCAGGATCAACGTGACGCATTGCGCAAAGACCTCGGGCTGGATCAGGCATTTCCGGTGCAGTTCGCGCACTTCGTTGGCAATGCGCTGCAAGGTGAGTTTGGCCTCAGTCTTCGGCAAGGTCGCAAGGTCTCGTCGCTGATCATCGAGCGCTTTCCGGCCACGCTCGAGCTCTCGCTCGCCGCCGCCGTCATCGCGCTGTGCGCCGGTGTGCCGCTGGGCGTTTACGCGGCGCTGCGCCGTGGGCGATTTGGCTCGCAACTGGTGATGACGCTGTCGCTCTTGGGTGTTTCGCTGCCGACTTTCCTCATCGGCATCCTCTTGATCCTGATCTTCGCCGTGACGCTCAAATGGCTGCCCAGCTTCGGCCGTGGCGAGGTCGTGACGCTGGGCGCCTGGACCACGGGCTTCCTCAATGCCGACGGCTGGAAGCATCTCATCCTGCCGGCGGTGACGCTGTCGGTCTTCCAGCTCGCCTTGATCCTGCGCCTGGTGCGCGCCGAAATGCTCGAAGTGCTGCGCACCGACTACGTCAAGTTCGCCCGCGCCCGTGGCCTGGAAGACCGCGCGGTGTACTTCGGCCACGCGCTCAAGAACACCTTGGTGCCGGTGATCACCATCACCGGCTTGCAGCTCGGCTCGCTGATCGCCTTTGCCATCATCACCGAGACGGTGTTCCAGTGGCCCGGCATGGGCTTCCTCTTCATCCAGGCGGTGCAGTTCGCCGACGTGCCGGTGATGGCCGCGTACCTGTGCCTGATCGCGCTGATCTTTGTCATCGTCAACCTCGTGGTGGACCTGCTTTACTTCGCCGTCGACCCGCGCTTGCGCATTGAAAAACCTGCGGGCGGGCATTGACACCATGAACCATCCCATCGCGGCAGCACCAGGCCCCCTCGCGCGATTTTTCGACGGCGACGTATGGCACAGCTTCAAGAACTCGCCCACCGCCATGGTCGCGGCGGCCATCGCCGCGGTCTGCGTCTTTTGTTCGTTATTCGCGCCCTGGGTCGCGCCTTACAACCCCTTCGACCTGGCCACGCTGAACTTGTCAGATGCACGCCTGCCACCGGCGTGGTCTGAAGGTGGCAGCCGCGCCTACCTGCTGGGCACCGACGACCAGGGCCGCGACATGCTTTCGGCCCTGATGTACGGCGCGCGCATCTCGCTGCTGGTGGGCCTGGCCTCGGTGGTGTTGTCGGTGGTGGTGGGTGTGAGCCTCGGTCTGCTCTCAGGCTTTGCCGGCGGCAAGATCGACGCTTTCATCATGCGCGTGTG
>JANOJR010000270.1:0-2702 GCA_031418855.1 Rubrivivax sp. | reverse complement strand
GGCACCATCAGCGTGATCTACCTTTGCGGCTCGGTCCCGCTGTACGGCTCGATGGCCGCGCAAGGCCGGTTCGGCGTGCGCGAGGTCGTGTTGTCAGCGCTGGCACTGCTGCCGGTCGCACTTGGCTTGGGCGTGGGCAAGCGCGTGCGACGCCACCTTAGCGAGGCGGTGTTTCGCCGCGTGCTGCTTGGCTTTCTGGTGGTCGTGGCCTTGATGTTGATCGTCAAGTAACTTCTGCAGTGCAGAAAACCGGTGCGCGACCGGGTTGACTTGGGGGCCAACCCCCGGCCTAATCTCCTGTCCCTTGATGCGGACCTGCGTTCCGCATACAGAAACACCCGCACGATCCAACCCGAGACTGCCGCATGGCCCTGAACCAGACTCGCCAAGCCGACGCACACGCGCCGGCTGTCACCGCGCAGCTCGCGCGCTTTGCCATTGAGCACCCCAGCCGTGGCTGGGGCGACGCCGTCGACGCCGAAGCGCACCGCACATTCGCCAACTGGGCCGGTTGCGCCATCGGGCCCTCTAGCCACGAAACGGTGCTGGCTGCGCTGAATGCTGTGCAGGAACTGCAACCCGCGGCGCAAGCCGCTGTGCTGGGCCGGCGCGAGCGGCTGGACATCGCCAGCGCGGCGCTTATCAACGGCATCAGCTCGCACACCTGGGACTTTGACGACACGCACCTCAAAACCATCATCCACCCCGCCGGGCCGGTAGCACCCGCAGCATTGGCGTTGTGCGAACACCTGGGGCTGTCGGGCCGCGCGTTCATCGACGCGCTGGTGCTGGGCATCGAGGTCAGCTGCCGCGTCGGCAACGCCATCTACCCCGACCACTACGACCGCGGCTGGCACATCACCGGCACCACCGGCATGCTGGGCAGCGCGGCCGCCTGTTCGCGCCTCTTGGGCCTGGATGTCGCGCGTACGCACATGGCGCTGGGCATCGCCGCGTCGCAGCCCACGGGCTTGCGTGAACAGTTCGGCAGCATGACCAAACCTTTGCACCCCGGCGCCGCCGCGCGTGTGGGTTTGATGTCGGCGCTGATGGCCAAGCATGGCTACACCGCGAGCAAGCGCGCGCTCGAAGCCCCGCGTGGCCTGCTGCAGGTCTTCAGCGACAAGACCGACTGGAGCGAGATCACGGGCGACCTGGGCGTGCGCTGGGAAGCCGCGCTCAACACTTACAAACCTTTCGCCTGCGGCATCGTGATCCACCCGTCGATTGACGGCTGCGTGCAGCTGCGCAATGCGCATGGCCTGAAGGCGAGCGACATCAAAAAGCTAACGCTCAAAGTGCATTCACTCGTGCTTGAGCTCACGGGCAAGAAGACGCCCAGCGACGGGCTGCAAAGCAAGTTCAGCGTCTACCACTCCTGCGCCGTCGGCTTGCTCTACGGCCAGGCCGGCGAACACGAGTACACCGACGAGGTGGTGAACCGAGCCGAGGTGCTGGACTTGCGCGCCAAGGTCGAGGCCATCGTCGACGACAACATCCATGAGGCCTCGGTCGACCTCACGCTGGAAACCCACGACGGGCGCACGCTGCATCTCTTCGTCGAGCACGCTGTGGGCAGCGTGCAAAACCCCATGACCAACACCATGCTGCGCGCCAAGTTCGCGGGCCAGGCCGAGCCTGTGCTGGGCGCGGCCAAGACCGCGACGGCCTGGGAGCTGGCGATGTCGGCGGCGCAACAAAACGACCTGCGTGGCTTCATCGCGGCGGCCACGCTCTAACGTCAAACCTGAGGAGACAACCACCATGCGTTTTCACCGCCTCATCATCACCACCTTGGCGCTGTGCGCTGCGGCCCTGGCCCAAGCCCAGGCGCCCTACCCCGCCAGCCGCGTCACCCTCGTGACGCACAGCAGCCCCGGCGGCGGCACCGACCTCTTCTTGCGCGAGCTCAGCCAGCACCTGGGCCCGATCATGAAGACCAGCTTCGCAGTGGAGAACATTCGCGGCGGCAGTGGCGCCACGGCGGTGGCCAACGTCGCTGGCGGCAGGCCCGACGGCAGCATCTTCTACGGCACGACACCGACCTACATCCAGACGACGCTTTTGAGCAAGCCGCCGGTGGGGTACGAGGGCCTGGACCCCATCGCCATCGTCTTCATCGACCCCGAGGTGATCTACACCCGCACGGAGTCGCCGCACAAGACGCTGGCCGACGTCATCAACTTCGCGCGCGCCAACCCGGGCAAGAGCCGCTGGGGTGCCAGCAACCCGGCGTCGCTGGAGCGCTTGGCGATGGAGCGCCTGGCGCGCAGCACGGGCGTGAAGGCGCCCATCGTCAGCCATGAAGGTGGGGGCGACCAGATGATCGGCGTTCTCAATGGCACCTACGACATCGGCGTGGGCGAGATCCAGGAGCTCAGAGGCCAGCTTGAGGCCGGCAAGATCAGGCTGCTGGCCGTGCTCAACGAAAAGCGGCTCGACGGCCTGCCGAATTTGCCCACCGCCAAGGAGCAAGGCTTCAACGTCGTGGTCACCAAGTTCCGCGGCATCGCCGGGCCCAAGGGCGTGAGCGACGAGGTCGCCAAAGCCTGGGAAGACGGCTTGGTCTACAACTGGTGGAGCTGGTACGTTCGCGCGGCCAACCCGCAGGCCAGGCGCGAGGCGCTGACCAGCCGGCCGCTGCTGCTGGCCGCCGTCGGGCGCACGGTCAGCCACGCTGGCCAGACGCTGCTGTACCTCAC
>JANOJR010000269.1:0-10462 GCA_031418855.1 Rubrivivax sp. | reverse complement strand
CATGACCACGATGGCTTGGGCGAGGCGGCGAAGGATGAAAACCAGCATCGTGGTGGTGTCACTGTCCGGCTGTGGGCAGTGAATTCAAAAGCCCGTCGAGGACGGCGAAATCTGCGCGCGACCCAAGCGGTGGATGTTGGCGACTTTGACGCTTGGCCGCAAACGGGAAAGACCCGAGACAGAGACGCGCAACCGTGTGCGACGCGTCTGATCTGGACGTAGAAAAGCCGCCCCGAGGGGCGGCTTTTGGCTGCGCATCAAACGGGCCGAAGCCCGCTGGGTGTTGAACTGATGGCTTAGAACGAGTGGCGAATGCCGAACTCGTAGCCGGTGGAGCCGCCGCCAGCCGAAGCCAGGCCAGCCGACAGACCACCCGAGGCGGCCGCGCCACCGTTCGCGACCGACTGGTTCTGCACGCCCTTGTTGCTGACCCGAGCGTAGGTCGTGTACAGCTGGGTACGCTTGGACAGGTTATAGCCATAGCCCAGCGCGAACTTGTTCCAGTCGTTCGCGCTTCTGGCCACGTCGTACTTGCTGTAGGCGGCGCGCAGTTCGCCCGCACCCATCGGCGCCACGGCGCTGAGTTCCCACGCGGTAACTTTTGCGCCCGTACCGGCCTTCTCATTGCCCCAGAAGAGCATCGGCTTCACGGCGCCGAAGTCATACGACACACCGATGTTGCTGGTCTTGACGTTGGTCGCGCCAGAGACTCCCTTCTGGTTGCCGTAGGCGTAGTTCACGCCCAAGGGGCCCGCACCGTAGCCGACGCGGAAGCCGAAGTAGTTGCCTTGGCCTTTGTTGGGCAGGTTGCTCGCCACTTCGCCAAAGCCGTACTGGACTTGGCCGTTGAAGCCTCCCAGGCCGCCCGGCAGGAAGTAGCCGATGGTGTTGTTCGAACGAACGCCGCTAACGTGGATCGCGGTCGAGACCAAGCCGGCCTGACGCAGCAGGTTGGGAGTCATGGCCGAGCCAACGCCGTTGGTGCCGAAGGCGTCGTATATGGTGGTGTTCCAGAACGACGGCGTGTAGTCACGGCCGAGGCGGACTTCACCGAAATTACCCATCAGGCTCACAGTCGAGCGGCGCTGGAACGTCAAGCCGGCGGAGTTGCCGTCGTCGTTAGCCAAGCCGCCTTCGATGTGAAAGCCAGCACGCAAACCACCACCGATGTCTTCGGTGCCACGGAAGCCCAGACGGCTGCTGTTGAGGCCCGAATTCGAGATGCCGGTGACGGACCTGCCGCCCGCTGACACGTGCCCGTACGCAGCGTCAACGATGCCGAAAAGGGTGACCGACGATTGGGCCGATGCGGCACCCGCAAACGCGGTGAGCGTGGCGAGGGCGAGCAGAGTTTTCTTCATTGCAACGATCTCCTAGGTTGAACAAAACGTTCCGATTCGGGGTTCACCCGGCAAGGCGCTGGACTGTCCAAGCACCTCAGCGGAAACTGAGCGTATTGCACCAGAGGGGCTACTGCCTTGCAAAGCACTGTGTTCCAAATCGGCCTTTGATGTTGTCTGGCAACAACGAGCATGGCCCGGTATTCTCGGCCTCACCATGAACCACGTCGATCGATTCATCAGTGCACTGGACACCAGTTTGCGCAGCGTGTTTGCCACCCACCATGCGTCGAGGCCAAGGCCAGAACCGGCGCAAGCCCTGCCCACTGCGGACCTCAGCGCGGCTGAGCGGCAACTCGCGGGCAGCCTCATGCGGGTAAACCACGTGGGCGAGGTCTGTGCCCAAGCGCTTTACCAGGCGCAAGGCCTGACGGCGCGAACACCGCAGCTGCGCCAACAAATGGCCGACGCCGCACGCGAAGAGACCGACCACCTAGCATGGACATTGACGCGGCTGTCCGAACTCAACGCCCGCCCCAGTGTGCTCAACCCGCTCTGGTATGCCGGCGCTTTCGGTATCGGTTTGATCGCAGGGCGCCTTGGCGACGCCATCAGCTTGGGGCTAGTCGTCGAGACCGAGCGCCAGGTTGAGCAGCACCTTGCCGGCCACCTGGAACGCCTGCCTGCCAACGATCTGCGCTCACGCGCCATCGTGGCGCAGATGAAAGACGACGAGCGCCGCCACGGCGACGCGGCCGAGCACGCCGGCGCCACCGCCCTGCCCGCCGTGGTCCGGCTGGCCATGCGTGCCGCCGCGAAGGTGATGACGGTGACGGCGCAGCGCATCTGAGCGCCGCAAGAAGCGCTTCAAACCGGCGTCACACCTCGATCAGCTCGTACGCCGTCGTGATCTCAGCCGTCTTCGCCAGCATGATGCTGGCCGAGCAATAACGTTCGTGTGACAGGGCGATGGCGCGCGCCACCGCCGCGTCAGGCAGACCACGCCCGCTGACCTTGAAGTGCATGTGGATGCGCGTGAAGACCTTGGGATCCGTCGGCGCGCGCTCGGCGCTGAGCTTCACCTCGCAGCCGCGCACGTCGTGGCGGCCCTTCTTGAGGATCAACACCACGTCGTAGGCGCTGCACCCGCCGGTGCCGGCGAGCACGGTTTCCATCGGCCGTGGCGCCAGGTCACGGCCACCACCATCGGGCGCGCCGTCCATCGTCAAGAAGTGGCCGCTGCCGGTCTCGGCGACGAAGCCCATGCCCGTAGTGGGCATCCAGTTGATCGTGCATTCCATGGTCATCCTTGTGTTGTGGCCGTCGGCGCAGCGCGGCATCGATTGTCGTGGGCTGGCCGGGCGGCCACATGCACCGGCTGCCGCCGCAGGCCAGGGGCCGATTTCATGCTGCCTCGCCTATGATCCGCGACCCCGCAACAGCCCCCCGCTGCCTAAAGCGCCGATGGCCAACGAACCCAAACACCTGGCAAGCAGCGCACGGCGCATTGCCGCGAGTTACCTGCAGCGCATCCTCACCGCCCGTGTGTATGACGTGGCTGCCGAGACCGCCTTAACGCCGGCCCGTTCGCTCTCGCGCCGCCTGGGCAACCACGTGCTGCTCAAGCGCGAAGACCAGCAAAGTGTCTTCAGCTTCAAGCTGCGCGGGGCCTACAACAAGATGGTCCATCTGCCACCCGAACAGCTGGCCCAAGGGGTCATCTGCGCGTCGGCCGGCAACCATGCCCAAGGTGTCGCCTTGGCCGCGCGCAAGCTCGGCTGCAAGGCCATGATCGTGATGCCCGCCACGACGCCGCGCGTGAAGGTCGACGCCGTGCACGCGCTCGGCGGCGAGGTTGTCTTGCACGGCGACAGCTACTCCGACGCGTACGCGCACGCTTTGACCTTGCAAGAAGCCCATGGCCTGGCGTTCGTGCACCCGTTCGACGACCCCGACGTCATCGCTGGCCAAGGCACCGTCGGCATGGAAATCCTGCGCCAGCACCAGGGCCCGATCGACGCCGTCTTCGTGGCCATTGGCGGCGGTGGGCTGATCAGCGGCGTGGCCGCCTACATCAAGGCCGTGCGCCCCGAGATACGCGTCATCGGCGTGCAGACCACCGACTCCAACGCCATGGTGCAGTCGGTCAAGGCCGGGCGGCGCGTCACGCTACAAGACGTGGGCCTGTTCTCCGACGGCACCGCCGTCAAGCTCGTGGGCAAAGAGACTTTCCGTCTCACGCGTGCGCTGGTCGACGAATTCATCGAGGTCAACACCGACGAGGTTTGCGCCGCCATCAAAGACGTCTTCCAGGACACGCGCAGCGTGCTCGAGCCCGCCGGCGCTTTGGGCGTGGCGGCCATCAAGCAGTACGTGCAGACGCACAAGCTCAAAGGCCAGACGCTGGTGACCATCACTTGCGGCGCGAACATGAACTTCGACCGCCTGCGTTTCGTGGCCGAGCGCGCTGAATTTGGCGAACAGCGTGAAGCCCTGTTCGCCGTCACCATCCCCGAAGCGCGCGGCTCGTTCAAGCGCTTTTGTGAACTCATCGGGCCACGTTCGGTGACCGAGTTCAACTACCGCATCTCGGATGCCCACGAGGCGCATGTCTTCGTCGGCTTGACGATCAGCCGGCGGGATGAGGCGCAGCGCATCGAGCGCCACTTCGTGCGCCAAGGCTTCAATACCGTGAACCTGAGCGACGATGAACTGGCCAAGGAGCATGTGCGCCATATGGTCGGCGGGCGCTCGGAGCTGGCGCGCGACGAGCGGCTCTTTCGCTTTGAATTCCCCGAGCGCCCGGGTGCTTTGATGCGCTTTTTAGCGGCTATGCATCCAGGCTGGAACATCAGCCTTTTTCACTACCGCAATCAGGGCGCCGACTACGGCCGCATCCTGGTCGGCATTCAGGTTCCCAAGGGCGACGAGCGCGACTTCGCCGAGTTCCTGACGTCGCTGGCCTATCCCTTCATCGACGAGACCGCCAACCCGGTCTACCGCCTGTTCTTGCGCTGAACGGCCACCACTACACTCGACGCCATGGCTTCGCGATCGCTGGTATCACCCACTTCCAACCCGGCACTTGAGATGGCGCTGCTGGAGAAAATCCACCGCCGCAACCAGGGCGGCGGCAGCCTCGGTGAGCTGGAGCCGCTGGCGGTGCGCTTGGGGCTGATGCAGAACTCGCTCAAGCCCCGCTTCTTTGACCCACAGATGCTGATCTTCGCGGCCGACCATGGCATCGCGGTGGACGGCATTGGCGGCCCGCACCAGCCCAGCACGCACGACATCGTGAACCAGCTCATCGGCGGGCGTTTGCCGCTGTCGGTGTTTGCGCGCGCGCAGCAGATCGAGCTGAGCGTGGTGGACTGCGGCGTCGCCCACGACCTGCCCGCACACGACCACCTCTTGATGCGCAAGATCGCGCACGGCACGCGCAACGCCAGGTTGTCGGCGGCGATGAGCGTCGAGCAGGCGCATGCCGCCATGCGCGCTGGCATGGAGATTGGCGACAAGCTGCGTGGCAACGCCGTGGTGCTGGCCGGCCTGGGCGTGGGCTCCAACGAAAGTGCCGCCATGGTCTTATCGCGCTTGAGCGATACACCCGTGCGTGAGCTCATGCTGAGCACGCCGGCGTACGAGGGCGACACCCCGTCGCCAGCGGCCGACATCGTGAAGAAGACCCTGCAGCGCCACCGCGGCGTGAGCGACCCCGTCGAAGTACTGGCCGCCCTGGGCGGCTTTGAGATCGCCGTGATGGTGGGCGTGATGCTGATGGCGGCGAGCAAGCGCCACCTGTTGCTGGTCGACGGCATGCCGGCCTGCGCCGCCCTGATGCTGGCCTCGCGCATTGCGCAGCCGGTGACCGACTACTGCGTCTTCTGCCGCAGCCACCCGCAGCGCGGCCTGGACAAGACCTTGTCGCTGTTCCGCGCCACCGCCTTGATGGAGCTCGGCCTGGACCACACCGACGGCACGGGCGCCACGCTGGCCTGGCCCCTGGTGCGCAGTGCAGCGGCGCTGTTGACCGACGTGCTCGACGGCGACGACGCCGGGCCGTCAGCACCGACACCGCTCGCGAACGGTGACGACGCGCCGCTGGCCCATCTCTTTCCGGGTGAGCGCCTGTACTGAGACAAGCGCCGCGCTGAAGCTCAGCGCGTCTGCAAGCCAGCGCGTCCCGGTGGCTGGTTCTGGCTGCCTGGCATCGCGGAAGGTGTCAGTAGCGTTCCGTCGTTAGCAGCCATGGGCGGCGGCTGGCGGCCCGGCGGCATGCGGGGTTGCGAGGGTGGTGGCGGCACGATGACGCTGGCCGCCTCGGGGGCAGGCTGCGGATTTTGCAAATTCGGCAGGCTGCCGGTGGCCGCCACGGGCAAAGGCGGCATCTGCAAGGTCGCCTGCGTAGGCCCATCCCGTGGCCCGAGCGACACCGCGCGCGCCTGCACGGCTTGCAGCACGGTGTTGCCATCCACCACCGCGCCGACGCGAAACGCGCGCGCCGGTTTGCCGTCCACCGCGATCAGCGCCACCCCACCCCGCGAGCGCTGCTCGCCGGCACGCGGCGCGAGCACGCCGATGAGTTGATAACGCGCATCAGGAGGTGGCTCGGTGGCGGCCGCCACCGGTGCCGGCGCGGGCTCGGCGCCCAGCATGCGCGACCAGTCGGGCGCGGCGGCCAAGGGCGTAACTGCCAGCGTGGCGTGGGCCGGCAGCGCGGGCGTGCGGGTCAGCAGTTTGAAGCCCCAAAACACCATGCTGGCCGCCACCGAAGCGGCCACGGCAAAGAGGGCAAGGCTCGTGATTCGCGGCGACATGCAGCCATTATGATGGTCCGCACCCAGGTGACTTGACGAACCGCGCCCATGAACACTTTGCTCCGATCGACTGCTGCACGCCTGCCCCGCGCCAGCCGGCGCGCCCGCGGCTTCACCTTGATCGAGCTGATGGTCGTGCTGGTCATCATCGGCGTGCTCGCTGCGCTGATCGTGCCCAACGTGCTCGACCGTGCCGACGACGCACGCATGACGGCCGCGCGCACCGACGTCAACAACCTGATGCAGTCACTCAAGCTCTACAAGCTCGACAACCAGCGTTACCCCAGCAGCGAACAAGGCCTGGACGCGCTGGTGCGCAAGCCCACTGCCGGCGCCGTGCCACCGACCTGGAAGCCCTACCTCGACAAGCTGCCCAGCGACCCCTGGGGCCGGCCTTACCAGTACTTGAGCCCGGGCATCAAAGGCGAGATCGATGTCTTCAGCCTGGGCGCCGATGGCCAGACCGGTGGCGACGGCAAGAATGCCGACATTGGCTCCTGGCAGTAGTCTGCACAAGCTGCGGCGCACGCTCCCGCGCGGCTTCACGCTCATCGAGCTGATGGTCGTGATCGCGATCATCGCCATCAGCGTCGCCGTCGTCTCGCTAGCCTTGCGCGACCCCGTTCAAGACCGCCTTGAGCGCGACGCCACGCGCCTGGCCGCGCTGCTGGAAATGGCCCGCGCCGAAGCCCGCGCCAATGGCCTGCCTGTGGTCTGGGTGCCGGCCGCAGCCGAACGCGACCCCGTGCCTGGTGCGGCCGGCCTGAGCGCGCAATTTCGTTTCATCGGCCTCAGCGCCAAGACCAGTTTGCCCAGCCACTGGCTTGATACGCGCGTGCGGGCGCAGGTCATCAGCGGCGCCAACGTGCGACTGGGGCCCGAAGCCATCTTGCCGCCGCAGCGCGTGCTGCTCAGCCTTGAGCGTCAGCGCATCGAGGTCGTTAGCGATGGCCTGGAAGCCTTCAACGTCGTCAACCTGCCCGCCACGCCATGACACGCCCGCCGCGCGGCTTCACGCTGATCGAGGTGATGGTCGCGCTGGCCATCGTCGCCGTGGCTCTGGGCGCCGGCCTGCGTGCGGCCGGCGCGCTGACCGACAACGCGCAGCGCCTGGCTGAAGTCACGGCCGCGCAATGGTGTGCCGACAACGAACTCACCATGATGCGGCTGAGCAAGCGCTTCCCCGACATCGGCGAGGCCGAGTTCAGCTGCGAGCAGCTCGGGCGCACCTACCGCGGCCAGTTGCTCGTGCGCCCGGCCGGCTTCAACCCCGACTTCCGCCAGGTGCACGCCAGCATGCGCAACGACGCCGGCGTGCCGCTGCTCACGCTCACCACCTTGGCGTCGCGGCGATGAACTTGCAGCGCGGCAGCCGCGGCCACAAGCCTGGGGGCTTCACGCTGGTGGAAGTGCTCGTCGCACTCGTGGTGATGGCCGTGATGTCGGCGCTGGCCTGGCGTGGTGTCGACGGCATGCTGCGCTCGCGAGACAGCACGCAGGCCAGCCTGGCCGCCACCACGCGGCTGGCCACCGTCATGACGCAGTGGGAGCAAGACCTGAGCGCGCTGTACGACAACCGCAGCGTGCCGCCCATCGCCTTCGACGGCAACACCTTGCGCCTGGCGCGCAATGCGGCGGGCGGTGTGCAGATGGTCGCCTGGACGGTGTTTGAAGGCCGCTGGCAGCGCTGGGTCAGCCCGGTCGTCACGCGTGCGAACGATCTGCAAGAGCATTGGCTGCGCGCGCAGCAGCTGCAGGGGCGCGAGAGCGCGCAGTTGCAGCTGCTTGACGGCGTGGAGAGTTGGCAGGTTTTTTTCTATCGCGACGGCCGGCTGAGCAACGCGCAATCCAGCGGCGAGCTGGTGGCGGCGCCGGCGGCGGCCTCGGGCGCAGCCTCGGGCGCAGCGCCATCACAGGCACGCGAGCGCCTGCCTGACGGCGTGCAGCTGGTCATCCGCATTCATGGCCAGACACTCAAGCGTGAACTCGCGCTGGTGCCGCAGTCATGAGGCGCGCAGCGAACACACGCCAGCACGGCGCAGCCCTCTTGCTGGCCATGATCGTGCTAACACTCATCAGCACGGTGGCCGCCGGCATGGTCTGGCAGCAGTCGCGTGCGATCCAGATCGAGGCCGCTGAACGCGCGCGCTCGCAGGCGGGCTGGATGCTGCAATCGGGCATCGACTTCGCGCGCGAAGTCGTGCGCCGCTACGGCAACGCCGACCCGCGCCACGATCAAGCCTGGGACAGCGAACTGGCCGAGACGCGCCTGTCGGCCCTGCTCGCGGCCGACCGCGACAACAGCGCCGACGCCTCGCTCGAAGCCTTCATCTCGGGCCGTGTGGACGACGCGCAGTCACGCTACAACCTGCGCAACCTCGCCGCCGTGGTGGCCAAGACCACGCCGGCCACGAAGGACATCGAGCTCATCACGCTGCAACGCCTGTGCGACGCCATCGGCCTGAATGGCACGGCCGAAACGCTGGCTGCGGCCTTGCGCGCATCGTGGGCCGACGCCGCTGGCGAGGTCGCGGCGACCACCGCGCTGGCGCCCGGGCGCATGGACCAGCTGCCCTGGCTGGGGCTGGACGCCGCCACGCTGGCGCGCCTGTCCGGCTTCGTGACGCTCTTGCCCGAGCCCACGCCGGTCAACCTGAACACCGCGCAGGCGGAGGTCATCTACGCCGTTATCGACGGCCTGGACCTGGCCACCGCCGCGCGCCTGGTGCGCAGCCGCACGAACCGATTCGCGGACATCACGCAGGTGAAGGACTTGCTCGCCAGCGACGAGCTCAAGGCGCAGCTCAACGGCCAACGCGTGGCGGTGAAGTCGAGCTTCTTCGAAGTCAGCGCCACCGTGCGCTACGAGGACCGGGCGCTGCGCGACATCGCCTTGTTGCAGCGCGCCGCCAGCGGCGAGGTCACCGTGCTGCGCCGCGAACGCCGCCCGTTGGCACTGGGCGGTGGCAGCTGATGGGGCTTACAAGGTGGCAACGTGCAGCATTGACAATACGCGGCGCCGCTTGGCTTGACATCGTCAGCGCGCAAGCACGCAACACCCGCGCCCGCAACATCACGCCATAGCCCTTGCTCACCGACGCCCTGCCACGATGTCCTTGCTGCTGATCGAGATTCCACCGCGCCCACGTCTGGGTGCACGCGACGCTGGCGTCGACGCTGCGGCCGGCCAGGCCATGCAGCTGCCCGCCGAATGGGACTACGTTTTCAGCCAGGACGGCAAGACGGCCACCCGCAGCGGCCGCTGCGCCGTGGGCCTGCTGCCACGCGCCGACAGCGTGGTGGCGCTGCTGGCGGCCAGCGAGCTGAGCTGGCACCACATCAGCCTGCCACGCACGGGTGCTGCGCGCATGAAGGCTGCACTCGCCGGCGCGCTGGAAGAAGCGCTGCTCGAAGACACCGAGGGCGTGCACTTTGCGCTGCCGCCTCCTGGCACAAGCGGCGACGCGCAATGGGTCGCCACCACGCAGCAAGCCTGGCTGGGCGCCGTGCTCGTGGAGCTTGAAACTGGCGGCCTCTCGATCGACCGCGTGCTGCCTGCGGCCGAGCCGGTGGTCTCACCGAGTGCCGCCGTGCAGGGTCACTTTGCGCTGCCCAGCCAAGCTGGCGAAGACGATCTGCCTACGCTCACGCTGGCACACGCCGGTGGTGTCAGCACGCTCGCCCTGCAGGGCAGCTTGGCGAGAACGTTCATCACGCGCGAGCTCACACGTGAGGCCGCGCAAGTCGCCGCCACCTGGAGCGCCACCCCCGCCGCCGCGGCAGCCGCGGAGCGCTGGCTGGGCGCACCCGTGCGTGTGGTGAGCGAAGCGCAACATGCACTCTCACGCACCGCCTCAACCTGGAACCTGCGCCAGTTCGAGCTCGTGGCGCGCCACCGCGGCACACGCATGCTGCGCGAAGCGGCGCGGCGTTTTTTCTCACGCGAATGGCGCGCCGCCCGCTGGGGCCTGGCAGGCCTGGTGGCCGTGCAACTCATCGGCCTCAATGCCCACGCCTGGCAACAGCAGCGCAGCCTGACGCAAACGCGCGAAGCGCTCGACAGCTTGCTGCGCAGCACGCACCCGCAGGTGCGCACCGTGCTCGACGCGCCGCTGCAAATGCAGCGTGAAACCGAAGCCCTGCGCGCCGCCGCAGGCCGCGCGGGCGACGGCGACATGGAAACCCTGCTCGCCGCCGCCGCGCAGGCCTGGCCTGAGGGCGTGGCGCCGCTGCAAAGCTTGCGCTTCGAGTCGGGCCGCTTGACGCTGGCCGCACCGGGGCTGACGGCGGCACACGCCGGCGCCA
>JANOJR010000268.1:0-2816 GCA_031418855.1 Rubrivivax sp. | reverse complement strand
CGCCCTGGTCGATCCAGCGCACGACGTAGCCCAGGATGCCCTGCGCGTTGTTGTCGAGCTCTTGCTGTTTTTCAGCGTCGCTCCACTTGGCTTGCTTCACCACCGGCACGGTGAGCAGGCCTTCAAGCAAGGCCTCGCGCGCGGCGTTGTAGTCGGTCTTCTCCAACTGCTTTTGCACGGCAAAGACATCCACCTGGTGGTAGTGCAACGCGTGCAGCGTGGCGGCGGTAGGGCTGGGCACCCAGGCGGTGTTCGCACCCGCCTGCGGATGGTTGATTTTTTGTTGAAGCATCGCGGCCATCAGGTCGGGCATGGCCCACATGCCTTTGCCGATCTGCGCTTTGCCTCGCAGGCCGCATTCCAGACCGACGAGCACGTTGTTGCGCTCGTAAGCCTGGATCCACGCACTGCTTTTCATGTCGCCCTTGCGCAGCATGGCGCCGGCGTGCATGGCGGTGTGCATCTCGTCGCCGGTGCGGTCCAGAAAGCCGGTGTTGATGAAGGCCACGCGGCTGGCCGCCGCCGCGATGCAGGCCTTCAAGTTGACGCTGGTGCGCCGCTCTTCGTCCATGATGCCGAGCTTGACGGTGCTGTCCTTCAAGCCCAGCAGCTTTTCCACGCGGCCAAAGAGCTCGCTGGCGAAAGCCACTTCGGCCGGGCCGTGAATCTTGGGCTTGACGATGTAGACGCTGCCCGTGCGGCTGTTGCGGATGCCATTCGCGCCATGGCCTTGCAGGTCGTGCAGCGCGATGGCGGTGGTGACAACGGCGTCGAGGATGCCTTCGGGGATCTCTTTGCCGTCCGCCCACAAGATCGCCGGGTTGCACATCAAGTGCCCGACATTGCGCAAGAAGAGCAGCGAGCGGCCGTGCAGACGCACCTCGTCTTTGCCGTTAGCCGCCGTGTAGCGCCTGTCGGGGTTCAGGCCACGCGTGAAGGTCTTGCCGCCCTTGCCAACTTCTTCGGTGAGCGTGCCTTTGAGGATGCCCAGCCAGTTCGAGTAAGCCTGCACTTTGTCGTGGGCGTCAACCACCGCGACCGAGTCTTCGAGGTCGAGGATGGTCGACAACGCCGACTCCAGCACGAGGTCGCTCACACCCGCAGCGTCACTCGCGCCGATGGTCGTGCTGCGGTCGATGCGGATGTCCAGATGCAGGCCGTGGTGCACCAGCAGCACGGCGCTGGGTGCAGCCGCCTCGCCTTGATAACCCGCGAATTGCGCTGACTTCTTCAGCGTGGCGGTGCTGCCGTCGGCCAAGGTGACGTGCAGCGCTCCGGCCTCGACTCGGTAGCCGCGCGAGCCGACATGCGAGCCGCGTTGCAGCGGTGCGCTGCGGTCCAGCACGTGGCGCGCGTAGTTGATGACCTGGGCCCCGCGCACGGGGTTGTAGGCGCCAGCGCGCTGCGCGCCGTCAGCCTCTGGCAGCGCGTCGGTGCCGTAGAGCGCGTCGTACAGCGAGCCCCAGCGGGCGTTGGCAGCGTTGAGTGCGTAGCGCGCGTTGGTGATGGGCACCACAAGCTGTGGGCCGGCTTGCTTGGCCAACTCGGCGTCGACGTTCTTCGTCGTGACTTGGGTGTCTTTGGGCACCGGCACCAGGTAGCCGACTTTTTCGAGGAAGCGGCGATAGCCCTTCATGCCGCGCACAGGGCCGGGATGCGCGTGATGCCAAGCGTCTAGCGCCTTTTGCAAACGCTCACGCTCGGCCAGCAGCGCGGCGTTCTTGGGTGCGAGGTCGCGCACGATGGCGTCAAAGCCGGTCCAGAAACGTTCACTCGTGATGCCGGTGCCGGGCAGCACTTGCTCGTCGATGAAGGTTTGCAGGGTGGTGGCCACGTGCAGGCTGTGGCGGGTGGTTCTTGTGGTCATGGTGGTGGCTGTCAAAGGGAAGTCAGGAAGGAAAGAAGCCCAGCACGTCGCGCAGACTCGTGCCTGTGCGCGTGGGCGCGGTGTCGAGTTGTTCCAGCGGCGCGCCAGCGCGATTCACCCACAGCGTGGTGTAGCCAAACCAGGTAGCGCCGATGGCGTCCCAGCCGTTGCTGGACACGAAGAGGATGTCTTTGGCGGCCAAGCCCAGCGCCTGTGTTCCGAGCGCATAGGCGGCGGGGTCGGTCTTGAAGCGGCGCACTTCGTGTACCGACAACACGTGCGTTAGCAGCGGCGCCAGGCCTGCGCTCTTCACGGCCACTGCCAGCATCTCGGGGTCGCCGTTGCTGAGGATGCCCGTCGGTATCTCGCGTCGCTTGAGCTCGCTCAGCACCTCGTGGTTTTCAGGGAAGGCGCTCAAGTGCCGGTACTGGTTCATCAGCCGATCTTCGGCCGGGCCCGTCAGCTCAAGGCCCAGGCGAGCGGCCGCGAAGCGCAGCCCAGCGCGCGTGATCTCCCAGAACGGCCTGTAACGCCCACTCATCGAGGTGATGCGCGTGTAGTCGATCTGCTTGTCGCGCCACAACACGCTGAGCCTTTCGCCATAGCCCGGGAACAGCTGCTCGGCCAACAGCGCGACGCTGTAGACGTCGAAAAGCGTGCCGTAGGCGTCGAAAAGGACTGCGCGCGGTTTCATGCCTTGAGCCTATTCGATACCTGAGCACTTATTAAGCAGCTGAAAAGTCAGGCATTCATGCCGGCTTGATGCATAGTGGCGCACCATGGACCGCTTGAAGCAGATCGAAACCTTTGCCTCGGTGTCGACCAAAGGCAGCCTCACAGCCGCAGCCCACGCCGAGGGCGTGGCGCCCGCCGTCATTGGCCGGCGCATCGACGCGCTGGAAGAACGCCTGGGCGTGAAGCTGCTGGTGCGCACCACGCGGCGCATCAC
>JANOJR010000267.1:0-1808 GCA_031418855.1 Rubrivivax sp. | reverse complement strand
GTGGCGTGTGGTCTGGAAGTAGAGGTCGGCGTCGTCGATGCGGTGTTCGCCGATCAGCGCCAGCGCCTTGGCCAGCGTCGCTTCCGAGAGGCCAAACGGGTCGAGCATCAGCGACTGCGCAATGGCCATGCGCTCCAGGGTGGGTTCGCGGGTGATCATGGGTCGGGCTTCCTGGTGCAGCGTGTGGGGGCCGAATTGTAGGAGTCGCGCGGTGAACTTCTTTACCCAGCTTCACGCCGCAGATGTGGGCGCGGTCGCGCGCAGCCCGACCGCTGGTGATCAGCCCGGCCGCAAAGCCAGCGCGCGCGCGTAGAGCGCGTTGCGCGGCGCGCCGCTGATCTCGGCGGCCAGCGCCACGGCCTGCTTCAAGGGCAGCTCGCGCAGCAGCACGGCTAGCAGGCGCTCGGCCTCGGCGGGCAGGCCGGCGTCGCTGCTAACGGCCAAAGAGAGCGCATGCAGCACCAGCACGAACTCGCCGCGCAGGCGTTGCGTGTCGGCCGCCAGCCAGGCCGGCAGCTCGGCCGCATTCATCACCACCACGGTTTCAAACTGCTTGGTGAGCTCGCGGCACAGCGTGATGCGCCGCGTGGGCGCGGCGCTCGCCAGCGCAGTGGCCAGCGCCTCGATGCGATGCGGCGCTTCAAACAGCACCTGCGTTGCGGCCTCAGCCACGACCAAGGCCAAGGACGCGGCGCGCTCGGCGCCCTTGGCCGGCAAGAAACCGACGAAGCGAAAGCCATGGCTCAGCATGTCGCCCGCCGCGCTAATGGCCGCCAGCGCGCTGCTCGCACCCGGCAGCGGAACCACACGTATGTGCGATGCATGCGCCAGCGCCACGAGTGCTGCGCCGGGGTCGGATATCGCTGGCGTGCCAGCGTCGCTGACGTAGGCCACCGACTCACCCGCCACCAGCCGCGCCACCACGGCGGCGGCGGCTTCATGCTCGTTGTGCTCGTGCAGGGCGATCAGCGGTTTGCTCACGCCGATGTGCTGCAAGAGCTGCGCACTCATGCGCGTGTCTTCGCAGGCCACCGCGTCCACCAAGCCCAGCACGTGGATGGCGCGCAGCGTGATGTCGGCCAGGTTGCCGATGGGCGTGGCCACCACGTACAGTGTGCCGCCGCCATAGTGCTGGTGTGCGGCGGCAGCGGCAGCAGCTTGGCGGAGCAAGGTGGCGTGGATGTTCAAGTGGGCGGCGAATACCAAAGCGGCGGGCGACGGGGCCGAGATCCGCGCGCTGGCCTGGCTTGTCGCGCGCGGGCTGCGGCTGGTGCAGCGCAATTATCGGGTGGCACGTGGGCCCAGCGCGCGCGGCGGCGAGATCGACTTGATCATGCAAGACAGCGCCGGCACGCTGATCTTCGTCGAGGTGCGCGCGCGGCGCAGCACAGCGCAAGGCGGGGCGGCAGCCAGCATCACCCGCACCAAGCGCGCACGCATCGTGCGCACGGCGCAGCACTACCTCGCACGCCTGGCCGTGATGCCGGCCTGCCGCTTTGATGTCGTGACCCTTGATGGCGACCACATCGAATGGTTGCCAGCGGCCTTCGATGCAGGTCAATGAATTGCTAACGGAACCGATACACGCAAGCCCTGTCATATGATGCATGTCCATGCTTGAGCAGCGCATCCAACAGCAGTTTTTCGAGGGCGCCGACCTCAAATACCAGAGCGCCGAGCTGCTTTCGCGCGACATCGACAGCGCCACGCAGGCCTTGCTCGGCGCGCTGACTTCCGGCGGCAAGGTGCTGATTTGCGGCAGCGGTGCCGGCCAGGCGCTGGCGACTCATCTGCACGCAATGCTGGTC
>JANOJR010000266.1:0-18826 GCA_031418855.1 Rubrivivax sp. | reverse complement strand
CACCGATGCCCAAGACCCCGACCTCGTGGGCGCCGACGCTTCCCATGCCTGGGTGCAGGTCTGGTGCCCCGGCACGCCGGGCGTGCCGGGCGACGGCTGGCTCGACCTGGACCCCACCAACAACGTCGTGCCACGCTCGGGCCATGTCCGCGTGGCCGTGGGCCGCGACTTTGGCGACGTCACGCCGCTGCGTGGCGTCATCCGTGGCGGTGGCCAACATACCTTGACGGTGGCCGTGACCACGCGGCGGGTGGGCTGACGCTCATGGCCCGCATGTTGCTAACCAAGCTGAATGACGAGGAGACGAGCCCATCATGAAGTTCGCTTTCGATGAAATGTTCGGCGCAACACACGCCGTGCGCGCGCAGTACGGCGTCTACGACCGCTGGCTCAAAGCGCAAGCCGCCGACCTGATGCAGGCGCGGCGCGAAGAAGCCGAGGTGATCTTTCGGCGCGTCGGCATCACCTTTGCTGTCTACGGCGCGAAGGACGAAGACGGCGCGGGCACGGAGCGGCTGATCCCGTTCGATCTCATCCCGCGCGTCATCCCCAGCGCTGAGTGGGCGCAGATGCAAGCCGGGCTGCGCCAGCGCGTGACGGCACTGAACCGCTTCATTCACGACGTCTACCACGAGCAGGCGATCCTCAAGGCCGGCATCGTGCCCAGTGTGCAGGTGCTCAACAACGCGCAGTTCCGCAAAGAGATGATGGGCGTGGCCGTGCCGGGCGGCGTGTATTCGCATGTCGCGGGCATCGACATCGTGCGCGCCGGCCAGGCCGACGGTACTGGCGAGTACTACGTGCTCGAAGACAACCTGCGTGTGCCCAGCGGTGTCAGCTACATGCTGGAAAACCGCAAGATGACCATGCGCTTATTTCCAGAGTTATTCAGCCTGCACCGCGTCGCACCCGTGGCGCATTACCCCGACCTCTTGCTGGAAACTTTGCGTGCGGTGGCTCCCAGCGGCGTGAACGAGCCCAATGTCGTGGTGCTGACACCGGGCATGTACAACAGCGCCTACTTCGAGCACGCCTTTCTGGCCCAGCAAATGGGCGTGGAGTTGGTAGAAGGCCAAGACCTCTTTGTGCGCGACCACTTTGTCTACATGCGCACGACCCAGGGCCCGCGCAGGGTGGACGTTATTTACCGCCGCGTGGATGACGACTTTCTCGACCCACTGGCCTTTCGCAAAGACTCGACGCTGGGCTGCGCTGGCCTCTTGGACGTCTACCGCCGCGGCAACATCACGCTGAGCAATGCCATCGGCACCGGCATCGCCGACGACAAGTCGATCTACCCCTATGTGCCCAAGATGATCGAGTTCTACCTCGGTGAAAAGCCCATCCTGAGCAACGTGCCCACCTACCTGTGCCGTGACGCTGAAGACTTGAAATATGTGCTGGGCCACCTGCACGAGCTGGTGGTCAAGGAAGTGCACGGCGCCGGCGGCTACGGCATGCTGGTGGGGCCGGCAGCGAGCAAACAAGAGATCGAAGACTTTCGGGTGCGGCTGCTGGCCGACCCCAGCAACTACATCGCGCAGCCCACCTTGGCGTTGTCCACTTGCCCGACGTTTGTCGAGAGCGGCATCGCGCCGCGCCACATCGACCTGCGGCCCTTTGTGCTGTCGGGCACCGAGGTGCAAATGGTGCCCGGCGGCCTGACGCGTGTGGCGCTCAAAGATGGCTCGCTGGTCGTCAACTCGTCGCAAGGCGGGGGCACCAAAGACACTTGGGTTCTGGAAGACTAACGGGGGAGATGAGTATGTTGTCCCGCACCGCCGACCACCTCTTCTGGATGGCGCGCTACATGGAGCGCGCCGAGAACACCGCGCGCATGCTTGACGTCAACTACCAGACGTCCCTCTTGCCGCAATCCGACGACTCGACCAAGCAGCTCTGGCAAGGCCTGCTCTCGATCAGCGAGCTGACGCTGAGCTTTTCGAAGAAGCACAAGGAGCTGACGCCGCGCGCCGTCATGGAATTCATGGTGCGCGACGAGACCAACACCTCGAGCATCCTGGTCTGCCTGCGCGCTGCGCGTGAGAACGCGCGTGCTGTGCGCGGCGCGCTCACCACCGAAGTCTGGGAAACGCAGAACCAGACCTGGCTCGAATTCAACCGGCTGCTCAAGGAAGGCGCCTTCGAGCGCGACCCCGGGGCCTTCTTCGAGTGGGTGAAGTTCCGCTCGCACCTCTCGCGCGGCGTCACGGTGGGCACCATGCTGCAAGACGAGGCGCTGCACTTCCTGCGCATCGGCACCTTTCTGGAGCGCTCGGACAATACCGCGCGTTTGCTCGACGTGAAGTTCCAGGCCCTGGCCAGCGACTACTTTGGCGCCGCCGAGGGCAAAGACGTGCCCGAGGTCGACTTCTATCACTGGAGCGCCATCCTGCGTTCGGTCTCGGGCTTCGAGATCTACCGCAAGGTCTACCGCAACGTGATCCAGCCCGAGCGTGTGGCCGAGCTATTGATCTTGCGCCCGGACATGCCGCGCTCGCTGGCGGCATCCGTCAACGAGGTGGTGGCCAACCTGCGCCTGGTGGCTAACGCTGGAAGTGCAGAGACACTGCGCCGCGCCGGGCGCTTGCAGTCGGACCTGAAGTACAGCCGCATCGACGAGATCTTGTCGATCGGCCTGCACCAGTACCTGACGCAGTTTCTCGACCGCGTGGGTGATATCGGCGCGGGCATCAGCCGCGACTTTTTGGTGCCGGTGGCGGCCTAGAAACCTGCACACCCGCCCTCAAATGCTGTAACCCGGGTGCGTCGCGAAGGCGTTGTCGATGACCAAATTGCCGCGCTGGCGTGCACGCTGGCGCATGGCGGTGGTGGTGCGCGCACCGGCGGCATAGAACCACCACAGGTACAGCGCGCCGTACATCCAGGCGCCCTCGTGGCCCCAGCTCGAATCGGCGCCGCTCTTGCCCGCGCCAAACACCGAGCCGGCAGGGAAGTTGGCGTTGTGCGACTTGCCGCCGGCGTGGCGCGACTCGTGAATCAGCGTCTCGGCGCGGCCCGGCACATCTTTTGAGTAGAAGAAGCCGAGATACAGCTCGACCGTGTCGCCCGAGGCACTGGCGATGGCGCTGCCGTCTCCGCACTTGGAGCGCAGGTCGTCGATGTTGTTGCGCACATAGCGCCGCCCCCAATTCAGGATCGGCGCGTTCCAGCTTTCGTTCTGGTAGTCCTGCGCCGAGTAGGTCAGCAAATAGCAGCCATTGAACGCGCGTGCCAACGGCTTGCTGGTATTACAGGCGTCTTCCCAGCCAAAGCCGTCGTCCCAGTAGTTCTTGTTGCCTTGGAATCCATAGGCATTCCAGAAATAGTCGATGTAGGCCTGATTGCAAATAACGCTGCCATAAAGGTTGTCGCCACTGGCTGATTTGTCGGGAACGGTATAGGTGCAGCTTGCCATGATGTTGCTCCGGGTTTGCGTGTGGTGGGGCGGTGCGGGTTCAGCACTTTTTGCAGTTGCCGTCGTCGCCCTTGCCACTGTCATTGCCGCCGTCATTGCCACCCGACGTGCCGTCGTGGCCAGGCTTGGTGTCGCCACGCCCAAGGTCGTGCGAAGGCAGGTCGGCTTGATCACGACACACCAGATGCAAGCCGCCCTGCGCTTGCGGCACATGGCGTACATCCACGCGCCGGATGTCCATGATGAAGTGGTCGCGTTCAGGCAATACCTTGCCCAGCGTGTCGCGCGCGTGTTCACCGCCGTGGGCCAGGTAGCCCTGGACTGCGGCGCGCTTGACGGAGAAGTTCTCGTGCGTGACTTGGCGCAGCAAGACTTCCAGCGCGCGCGCATGGCCATCGGCCGCGATGCGTATCACGGCCTCGACCGCCGTCGTTCGAATCATGATTTCTTCACCCGCGGTGCTGAAGCTGTGCGGGTCGGCGGAGGTTTCGGCTGGTAGGCGGCTGGCCAGCAGGCGGTCAAGTGGGTCCAAGGCCGACTCGTGCTTGAGCTCGGCCATCAGCTGCATTAGCGCCCAGCGGTCCAGGTACTGCGCCGCAGGCAACCGCTCGTACTCTTCGGCCAGCGCGTGCACGGCTTCTTTGGCGCGCCGTGCCAGGCCGTCGAGCGCACCCTGGTAGCAGGCTTCGGCGCGCTCGCCCACGCCACCCATCAGGTTGATGGCGTCGACCAGCCGCTGGGCCAGTTCGGCGTCGGCAGAGCGTTCGAAGTTGAAGGGGTGTGCCACGGTCTGGATCTTCAGTGAGTCGTCACCCACCAGGCGGGGTGTGTCGGCTGAGCGCATCGTAGGTTCCATGGATCCTCCACATCGCCCAAGGTGGGCAAGGGCGTGGGTGAACCGTATTCGAGTCCCGAACTGGGGGCCATCCCTAGGAATGTGGGCAGTTGGCGTGCCAGCGCGCAGGCTTGCCTCAGCGCTGCGGCATGTCCTGCACGCCGTACCCCAGGCTCACCGTGGCGTCGCCAGGGATGGGCGGCATGCTCGCCTGCCAGTCGAGCCAGGCTTGGCGCAGCTGTGCAAACCGCGCCGGCTCATGCGCCGCCAGGTTGGCGCGCTCGCGCGCATCGGTCTCGATGTCGAAAAGATACTCGTGCCCGTCGACCTGCAAATACTTGTGCCGGCCGATACGGCAAGCGCGCTGGCCACGGTGGTTCATGCGCCAGTACATCGGCCGCTCAAACGTCGCGGCAGGGTCGCTCAAACCGGCTTCAAGTGACACGCCGTCGAGCGGGTAGTCGGCATGCGCCTTGGCGCCGCCCAGCGCCAGCATGGTGGCCGACCAATCCATCGTCAGCGCCTGCTGTGCGCTCACGCCGCCCGGCGCAATGCGTGCGGGCCAGTGCGCAATCACGGGCACGCGAATGCCGCCTTCGGTGAGGTCCATCTTGCCGCCCACCAGGGGCCAGTTGTCGCTGAAGCGCTCGCCGCCGTTGTCGCTGGTGAAGACGATGAGCGTGTCGCGTTCCACACCTTGTTGACGCAGCGCGGCCATCACACGCCCAATGCCTTCGTCCATCTGAAAAATCATGCGGCGGTAAGTGTCGACATTGCCGCCGTGCAGGTGGAACAGGTTGCTGTGCAGGGCCGGCGCGAGTGCGGCGTCCTCGCGCGTTTCCCAGGGCCAGTGCGGCGCGGTGTAGTGCAGGCTCATGAAAAACGGCTTGTCTTGGCCGGCGCTGCGGCCGAGCCAGTTCACTGCGTGATCGGTGATGAGGTCGGTGAGGTAGCCGTCTTCATGGTGCTCGGCATCACCCCGGTAGAGGTCGTGGTCGCCGCTGCTGGCGCAGTGGGTGAAGTAGTCGACACCGCCCGACATCGGGCCGACAAATTCGTCGTAGCCCGAGCGCAGCGGCCCGAAGTGCGGCGGGAATCCCAGGTGCCATTTGCCGAAGAGGGCGGTGCGGTAGCCAGCAATGCGCAAGAGCGAGGGCAGGGTGGGGTGCTCGCTCGGCAAGCCCAGCGTGGTGCTGCCGCGGCTCTTGCTGTTGATGGGCTCTTCGGCCGCGCCACGCAAGCGGTATTGCCAGCGCGCCGTCATCAAGGCAAAACGTGTGGGCGAACACACGGGGGAATTGGCGTAGTTCTGCGTGAACGTCATGCCGCCTGCGGCCAGGCCGTCGAGCACGGGCGAGACGGGCCCGAAGCTGGCTTCGCGGCCGCCGTAGCAACCCAGGTCGGCGTAACCCAGGTCGTCGGCGACGATGAAGATGATGTTGGGGCGTGTCACGGTAGTTGTGCTGTTAGCGGTGTCAATCCAGCTTCGCGCCCGAGCGCTTCACCGCGTCGGCCCAGCGCGGCATCTCGCCAGCCAAGAACTTGCCGAAGTCGGCGCTGCCCAGAAAAGCCGGGTCGGCCCCTTGCGTGACCATGCGCGTGCGCATGTCGGGCGTTTCCAACGTGGCCTTGAAGGCGGCGGACAAACGCTCGACCACCGCCGCCGGTGTGCCCGCAGGTGCCAGCAGGCCGTAAAAGCCCACCACCTCGAAATCCTTCAAACCGGCTTCGATCATCGTGGGCGTGTCGGGCAAGGCCGGGTTGCGCACGCGGCTGGTGACAGCCAGCGCGCGCAACTTGCCGCCTTTGACGTACTGCGCCGCTTGCGGGATCGACTCGGCCATGACCTGCACTTGGCCCGCGATGAGGTCGGTGAACGCCGGTGCGCTGCCGCGATACGGGATGTGCACGATGAAGGTGCCCGTGGCCTGCTTGAACATCTCAGGCACCAAATGACTGATGCCGCCATTGCCTGCTGAGCCGTAGTTCAACTGGCCGGGTTTGGCTTTGGCCAGCTTCACCAAGTCGGCCACCGTCTGCACCGGCACGCCCGAATTCACCAGCAGCACCAGCGGCTGCTGCGCCGTGCGCGCGATGGGCACAAAGTCCTTCAGCGTGTTGTAGGGCAGCTTGGGATAGATGGCGGGGTTGATGACCATCGTGCCGGTGTTGGCCAGCAGCAAGGTGTAGCCGTCCGCCTCACTCTTGGCCACGAACTCGGCACCCACCGAGCCGCCCGCGCCGGCCTTGTAATCGATGATCACTGGCTGGCCCAGCAGCTGGCCCAGTCGGTCGGCCATCAGCCGGCCATGGGCGTCTAACGGCCCACCGGCGGGGAAGCCGACGATGATCTTCACGGGCTTGGTGGGGAAGGCTTGGGCGCTGGCACCGGTGGCCGTGAACCCGGCGGCCAGGACCAAGGCCAAGCGGGCAATTCGGTGCTTGATCAGCATGGTGGTGGATTGGAAAGTGTGGACAACGCGCGGCATTCTCGGCCATGCGCGTGCGTCGGCGAGCGACGGCTCGACGCTAGTGTGGTGCGCTCGAAGTCCCAGCACCTGTCCGTGTGGGGCGATGTCGGCTTCACCATCGGACGAACTCACGCGGCCGGCCATCAGGAGTCGCTCGCAAGGGGCGGCCAAGCGGTGAGCTGAAGGTCATCGGGACTATCCTGAAGCGGTCTGTCACCGAGACGTGGACCAGTGCCAGGTCTGAATCCTGAGCTGCCCGTGGTGGCCGTGGTCAGTCGGAGCGCGGTGGAAGAAATGGGCCTGGCCGCTGGCAAGCTGGTGACGGCACTGGTCAAGGCTTCGTTCGTGATGCTGACCACGGTGGCGTGCCGCCCCGAGGCACGCGCCCCCCGCCACTGTGGCCCACCAGGACCTCAGGCCGCCCCGAAGGTGAATCGTGTGCCGGTAGACGAGCGCAACACCTTCTCGCCCAGCACCTGCTGCGCAATCGCCATGAAGGGCTCGCCGCTGCAGTGCATCGGGATCAGCCAGTCGGGATTCACCTCGCGCAGCGCCTCTGCCGTCTGCCGCAGGTATTCAGGCGGATGCGGCGCCAGGTGGAAGCCGCCGAGTACCGCATGCACCTTCTGCACGCCCGAGGCCTTCTGCGCGGCGCGTACCGAGTTCACCACGCCACGGTGGCCGCAGGAGGTCATCACCACCAGCCCCTTGCCCTTGACCACGAAGGCCGTGGCCTGCTCATGATCGAAGTCGTCAGGGATGTAGGCGGTGGCGCTGCGCTTGGCCTCTGGAATGCCCTCCGGCGCGCAGCCGATTCCGTCCTTCACGCCCACTGTCATTCGGGTGGGCGAGAGCACGCGCTCGAAGCTTTCGCGTGCGATGCGGCCGGTGGTGAAGCCGTGGCCGGCCACCACGCTGGGCTTCTCCGCGTAGTGAACCACCATGCCCGCGTCGCGGATGGCCTGCCGGTCCAGCGAGCCGAAGTTGCCCACGCCCGGGCCGATGCCGCCCTCGCGGGTGCAGAAGCATTCCTCTCCGCCGAGGTAGAAGGGCAGGCCCTTGCGCAGCTTGGCGCCATGCGCCTTCAGGAAGCCCACCATGCCGCCGAAGTGGTCATAGTGGCCGTGCGAAAGCACGAGTGCATCGAGCTGCGCCGGGTCCACGCCCAGGATCTCGAGGTTGTTGTTGAGTGTGGCCGGATTGAAGCCGAAGTCGATCAGCACTTGGCGCTGCTCTTCGCCGCGGCTGGATTGCAGGTGCAGCGACAGGCCCCACTCGTTGAGCAGGGTGCGCGGCTGCGCATTGGGCTTGAGGACATTTCCCACCCGTTGAAGCTGCACATCGCCGACGGTGCGCGAGGCCTCGAAGGCATGGTGGTACGAGTCGGTCACCACTCGCACCGCCAAGCGGTCCACCTCGGGCACCGCTCCCGCCTGCAGCGGTTGCGCGGTGGCGATCTGCGCCCCGGTTCCGAGCCCGCCAGCCAAGGCCCACAGCAACGAGCCAGGCGTGGCGGTGAGCAGACGGCGGCGGGAGGCGCTGCCGAGGTAGGCGTTGTCGGTGCTCATGCCTTTATCTCCTGTATCTCTAGGGCGAACTGTACGAGTCAGTGGCATTGTTCACAAGCGCTCGCCTGCTGTAAGAAGGCGCGCCCGGGCGGCAGCCGCCACTTTGCCGGGCGATGACTGCTTCGCATCCAGCAATCCCGCGAGTCGGGGTTCCGCTCGGGGTCGGCAGGAGGCGTTCGACTTGCGACCCGGAAGCCGGCACCCAGGAGTGCCGAACCGCGCGCTAACGATGGGCCTCGGTGGTGCGGGTACAGCCTGGGGGTGCTCGATCTCACCGCGGATGTGTGTTCGCTCGACAAGTGCGTATTTGAGTGGCGCACCACACTAGCGGCCCGTGCCCACCACCGCCTCAGCCTCAATCTCCACCAGGTAGCCATCACCCACCAACGCCGCCACTTGCAGCAAGGTGTTGGCCGGCCGAATCTCGCCGAAGTAGCGGCCATGCACACGCGCTACGGCGTCGCAGTCGGCCACGCTCGTGAGGTAGACGCGGGTGCGCACCACATCGGCCAGGCGCCCGCCCAGCGAGCTGATGGCGGCGGCGATCTTGTCCAGGATGTAGGTCGCTTGCGCCGCAGCGTCGCCCGCGCCCACGAGTCGGCCGCTGCCGTGCGTGGCGGTGGTGCCTGAGACGAGGATGCGATCGCCCACACGCAGCGCACGCGCGTAGCCGGCCAGCGGCTCCCACTGGCTGCCGCTGCTAACGCGTAAGCGTTGCGGGGTCTCGTTGCCTGCGCTCGGCACGGCCTCAGGCGTGAAGACGGGTGGCAGCGTGTCGAGGTGGTGGCTCAAGTCGCCCGACGCCGTCAGGAACGGCGGCTTGCGGTATTCGTCGCCACAGTCACCGGCAATGCGTTGCGTGTGGCTGAAGGCCTGCGCCAACAGCGCCAGGTCTTGCGCATCGAGCGTGAAGGTGAAGAGACGCAGGTTGTCGCTGCGATGCTGGCCTTCACCCAAGCGCGCGCCCACGATCACGGCGGCCACCGCCGGCTGTTGCAACACCCAGCGCGTGGCCACGTTGGCGATCGACACGCCGTGCTTCAAAGCGATGACCTGCGCTGCGCGCAGCACCTGCTGCAAGGCCGCCCAGCCGCCCACCGCCTGGATGAAGCGCTGGTACTTCATCTTGCTCCAGTCGGCCACCTCAACCGGTTCGTTAGCACCCAGCCAGCGCTCGCTCAAGAAGCCGCCGCCCAGGCTGCCGTAGGCGAGAAGGCGCACGCCACGTTCCAGGCACAGCTCGCTCATGGCTTCTGTCGCGCGCCGGTCCAGCAGCGACAGGCAGACCTGGTTGCTGGCAATCGGGATGCCCTGCGCCAGCGCGACACGCAGGTGCTGGGTGTCGAAGTTGGTCAGGCCCAGGTGTTTGATGAGGCCTTCTTCGCGCAGCCGCGTAAGCTCCTCCAGCGCGTCCAGGTACTGCGGGTGCTCGAAGGTCCACCAGTGGAATTGCATGAGGTCGATGGCAGGCACGCGCAGCCGGTCCAGCGCGCGCTGCACGCCTTCGCGCACGATCGCCGCTGTCATCGGCCCCGGCTTGGGGCACCACTTGGTGAAGGCGCGTACGCCTTGCCCATCGGGGCTGGCGAGCAATTCGCCGGTGATGACTTCGGCCGAGCCGTAGTGGTCGGCCATGTCAAAGGCGTTGAAGCCGGCGCGTGCGTATTCGGCCATGCTGGCTGCGGCTTGCACGGGGTCGAGCAGCTTGCCGCCGCGCTCCATGTCAGCCACCTGCCACAGGCCGGTGACTACGCGTGGGATGTCGAGCCCGGGGGCGAGTTGGGTGCGTTGCATAGTGGCATTGGGCCTAAGCGTCTGCGAGGGATCGCCTGCAATTCTGCATGTTTGAAAACAGCCAATACTGCGCACGCCTTGCTTCGTGCCGCGACGCGCTACTTCCCTGGACCGAACGGCGCGTGGCGCGCTTTTAGGAGCGACGGTGCTCGTAGCGAAGCGACTGTGGCAAGCTACGGGGTCAAACCAGTGGAGCACCTATGGGAACGCCAGTAGAAGTCCTCGAAGCCGAATTGCTACAGCTACCGAAGGCAGACCGCATCCGTGTCCTCGACCGGGTCGTCGCGAGCCTGGATGCCGATGCCGCACGTGACGCAGCGTGGGACGCTGTGGCGGCACGAAGAGACGCCGACGCTGACCGCGATCCGTCGGCACTGCTTGATCTGGACGACGTGCTCGCAAAGCTGCGCGCGGAAGTTCAGTGAATCGGTCCATTCACCGGTTCGCATCGGAAGACCTCGCAGAGGCAGTTCGGTTCTACAAGAACGAAGCGGGCGTCGGGCTTGCCCGGCGATTCCTTACTGAGTTCGAACGCGTCGCGAGGTTGCTTGAGCAGCATCCACACATTGGAACGCCGACGGCAGATGGCCGCAGAGTCCATCCACTGACCGACTTCCCGTACTCCGTCATCTACCGGCAAGACGATGCCGGGCTTCGCATTCTGGTTGTTCGGCACCAGAGTCGTGACCCGGATTACGGTGACAGCCGCCGATAGCTGCGGCACCACCTGTGCTCGCATCCGAAAGCGACAGACACTCGCCAGTCAGGCGCCATGAACAACATTACCTTCCGCGTCGTTGACGAGTTCCCTGAGCCAGCGTTCTCCGCGCTTGTGGAAGAAGTGTTCGCAGACTACGAGTCATCGGAGTTGCTCACGAATGTCGCCAACGAGGAGACAGCGGCTCGGCAGGGAGCAGTCAACGCGGTTCAAGCAGGCGATCTGCGCATTGGTGCGTTTCGAGATGATGTGCTGGTGGGTTGGACGTTCGCGCGTCCGGAAGGCGCGAGCCTGCTCTACATGATCAATTCAGGCGTTGCACCGGCACAGCGCCGCAGCGGGGTCTACGCAGAGCTGGTGCGGTTGGTGATTGAGCACGCAAAGTCGCGAGGCTACGCGGCCATTCTGTCGCGGCACGCGGCGAACAACAACGCTGTCATCGTTGCGAAACTCAAGCTCGGTTTCTTTGTGTCCGGGTTCGAGTACTCAGAGGTCTACGGCCCCTTGGTTCGGCTCACCTATCTGCTCGGGGAGCTGCGACGAACTTTGTACCGAACGCGTGCGTCACCTATTCGCCGTGCGAAACGCCGTGACGCGTAGCTCTTGCTTCGAGGGAAGGGCCAAAGCGCTTCGCCGTTTTGAGAACCACTCATGTCAAACGCTAGACATCGCAAAGTGCCTCAAGTCGTGGCCCTGACTGGACTGCCCGCCAGCGGCAAGTCCACCTTGGCCAAGTTGCTCGCCACATCCCTTGGCTATCCACTCTTCGACAAGGACCAGTTTCTCGAAGTCCTGTTCGAACGCCAGCGATCCAGTGGCGTAGCGACGAGAGCTTCGCTCAGTCGAGAGGCCGACATCGCGTTCGAAGCCGAAGCACGAAAGGCGACGTCAGCTGTGGTTGCGTCATGGTGGCGCCATCCAAAGTCGAGCCACGAATCCGGCACGCCGCCGTGGTGGCTGCATGCTCCAGTGCACCAGGTCGTGGAGGTTCATTGCGAGTGCAAGCCCGAGGAAGCGACTCGTCGATTCATGGGGCGCACCCGACACGCCGCGCACGATGACGGGAGCTGGCGCGCACCTGAACTATTTGCCATGCTCACGGAGCAATCCGCGCTCGGCCCTCTGCTTGGGTACAGGGCCATCGTTCACAGCACGCAGGCAAGATCCACGTCAGCGCAAGTCGCCGCCCTGGCTCAGCTCATCACCAGTCGCCTGGTGCTTGCGAGCGGTACCTAAGCATTCGGTGGGCGCCCACTCACTTAAAACGTTAGTCAACGCGCGCAGCAGCCCTCAACGCGCCGGCAACTTCGCCTGCACCGCCTGCACTTCTTCCGTGCTCATCTGGCCCATGGTGGTGACTTCGCCATTCACCAGCTTCCAGGTGCGGAAGGGGCCGACGATGTCGCCGACCTTGTCGAATTCCACCGCGCCGATCACACCCACATAGCGCACCGCCTTCTTCTCGCGGATAAGTTGCAGCGCGCGTTTGAAGCCATCGGGCCCGGCGTGCACCACCTCACCGCCGGGCGCGGTAATGCGGCGGATCGAGTCGCGGATGGCGGCGGCTTCAAACTTGCCCGCATGCGCAATGGCCAGTGCCAGGATGGCACCGGCATCAAATGCGCGGTCGGCCGCCGGTGCGCCGGCATCAAAGCCGCCGCTCATGGCCGGGTAGGCTTTGGCGAAGTAGTCGGTCGACGCCGTGCGGCTGGTGCCTGAGCTCGTGCCGTAGGCGTCGTTCAGAAATTGCGCTCCCACGCCTTTGATGAAGTCGGCTGAATTCATGCCGTCGTTGAAGAGGAACTTGCGCGCGCCGCCTTGCTGCACCCAGGTGCGGATGACGCTGGTGCCGTCGCCGGGGTAGCCGATGAAGTACAGCGCGGGCGGCTCGCCTTTGCCGGCGTTGGTGACTTCAGCGGCGTAGCTCGGCTGGTTCGGGTTGTAGGGCGTGACGCTGAGCACCTTGCCACCCAGCGCTTCATACGCGCGGCGGAATTCGGCCAGCATGTTGACGCCGAAGTCGTTGTTGACGTGGATGATGGCCAGCTGCTTCAAGCCCTGGTCCAGCGCGTATTTGGCGGCGGCGGTGCCTTGCAATGCGTCGCTCGTGATGGTGCGGAAGAACCAGCCTTTGGTGGTGCCTTCATAGCCCAGGCGCGTCAGCGTGGGTGAGGTGGACGCCGGTGAAATCTGCACCACACCGGCCGGCCCCGTGACCGAGGTGACGATGGGGATCGACACCGACGAGATGATGCCGCCGATGATGGCTGGCACCTTCTTCAAATCGACCAATTGGCGCGCCTGGTCCACCGCCACCGAGCCCTGGCTTTGTGCGTCGCGCAGGTCAAACGCCAGCTTGCAGCCGGCCACGCCGGCGCTGCCTGCGGCCGTGTTGATTTCGTGGAAGGCCAGCTCCACCGACTTGGCCGCAGCCTGGCCGAAGCGCGCGGCCGCGCCGGTGAGCGAAACCACCATGCCCACGGTGTGCGTGCAGGCTGGTGCTTGCGCTTGTGCTTGCGTTAAAGGTGCGAGCGTGGCAACGGCGGCCGTTGCAATCAGGGCGATGGTCTTGCGTGTCATGTCTTCTCCAGGTTGGGCCGTCAGGCCTTGTTGAGGTTGGTTTTCATGATGCGGCCGTGGCGGCCATGGCGGTCACGCTCCAGCGTGTAGGTGTCGCCCAGCGGCCCCGTGTGTACCGCCAGGATGGGTGTTAGCACTTCAAGATCTTGCGCGTCGAGTTTGAAGCTGAAGACCGACAGTGTGTCGTCAAGGTGCGCCGCATAACGCGCGCCGACGATTGCTGCGGCCACCTGCGGCTGCTGAAGCACCCAGCGCGTGGCCACAGCGGCAATCGACACGCCACGGCGGCTGGCGATGCCACGCAAGGCTTGCAGCAGCTGCTGGAAAGCCGCCCAGCCGCCAAAGTCGTCGATCACCAGTTTGTATTTGATGAGCGAGCGGTTGCTGATGTCCAGCGGCTCGCCCTGGCCCAGCCAGGCATCGGTGAGGAAGCCGCCGGCCAGCGCGCCGTAGCACAGCAGTTGCATGCCACTTCGCTGGCACAGCGCGGCCAGCGCCGTGGCGGGCCGGCGGTCGAGCAACGAGTACTGCACCTGCATGCTGGCGAGCTTGACGCCGGCTTGCTGCATCAGCGCGCTGCGCGGCGCGTCGAAGTTGGTGCCGCCCACGAGCGCGATCAAGCCTTCAGCTTGCAGGTCGGCCAGGTGCAGCGCCACGTCAGCCAGGCCAGGCACGGCGTAGTCCCACCAATGAAATTGCACCAGCGGCAATTGCTCCAGCTGCAAGCGTTGCAGCGAGCGCGTGACGATGCGGCGCACGTAGGCGGCGTCCACACGCGCAAGATCGTCCATGTCGGGCACGAACTTGGTGTGCACTTGCAGTGGCGGCTGCCCACTCGCGCGCTGGCGCGCATTGAACTCACCGTAGAGCAGCTCCACGCCGGTGTAGATGTCGGCGCCGTCCACCGTGTTCAGACCCGCCTGCACAAAGCGCGCGATGTCGTCGACGGCACGTACCGGGTCCACCTCACCGTGTCCACCGGCTAACTGCCAACCGCCACGGATGATGCGCGGGATGGTGTAGCCGGGGGCGAGTTGGGTGGTTTCGAGCATGACGTCGATATCGGCGAGTGCGGCCACAGAGGCAGCTTCTACGGATCGGCGCGCAGCATAGCCCAGGGTTGCAGTCTGCTTTGAAACGTGGACCTGAACGGTCATCGGCGTCTGCGTTGTTGGTTAGCGTTCCTGCTAACATGCTGCAGTGGCCTATGAGGTCGAATACTTCCACCCACGCGTGCTCGCCGTGATCGAGGCGTGGCCTGTCGACCTGCTCGCTGACTACGCGCGCTTGGTGGAGCTGCTGATGGTGCACGGCCCAAATCTGCGAATGCCGCACTCACGAACCATGGGCGACGGCTTGTTCGAATTGCGGCCGCATGGCCGCTCTGGCATCGGCCGTGCGCTGTACTGTTTTCTGGTTGGCAGGCGTGTGGTGGTCCTGCACGCGTTGGTGAAGAAGACGGCGCAGACGACTGGCAAGGACTTGAAGCTAGCGCGCAAACGCGCCAAGGAACTACAACATGGCTGAATTGAAGTACCTGCCTGTGAAGCACGATCACAGGGCTTTTCTTGCCCGGGCACACGCGCGCAAAGGCTTTGCGGCGGCCTATGAGGCGCTCGAACTTGAGTACCAAGTTGCCGCCCAGTTGCTCAAGGCAAGGGCCCGTGCCGGGCTGACGCAAGACGCGGTTGCCGAAAAAATGGGCACGACCAAGAGTGCGATTTCGCGTTTGGAGTCGGCCGGCAAGCACACACCCTCCCTGGGCACGCTTCAGCGTTACGCGCTGGCTGTGGGTTGTGACTTGCAAGTTAAGCTGGTGCCGCAGAAGTAGCGCTGGGGCCGGCGCGACCTGCGCCCCAAGGTCGGCTATGGCGGCAGCCGGCCCATCACGTCCAGGCCCTTTTCGCCCACTCGCACCACCACACCTTCGCCCGACGCCACCGTGGCGCCGGTCAGCGCGGTGATGTTGACCTGGTGCGTACTGACCACCAACACGCCTGGGCCGCGCCAGCGTTTGAGCAGAGCCAATGCGGCGGCTGTCTGCGTCGGCGCGCTGCTGCGATCTTCAAAGAACGAGTTGAAGAGCGGCT
Source organism: Rubrivivax sp. (assembly GCA_031418855.1). GTDB lineage: Bacteria > Pseudomonadota > Gammaproteobacteria > Burkholderiales > Burkholderiaceae_C > Rubrivivax. The sequence goes on along the minus strand of JANOJR010000266.1, from coordinate 3,352 downwards.
CGTCGCGCACGAGGCCGGGGAAGGCCAGTTGCGCGGTCTCGCGCGTGCGGCACCACTGCGAGCTGAGCACGCGGCGCACGGGCACGTTGCGCGCTCGAAAGGTCTGGCCGATGCGCCTTGCTTGTTCGCGGCCGGTGTCGTCGAGATTGCGCTGCGTGCTGCATTCGCCGATGCGGTGGCCGGGCGGGTCGCCTACGCCGGGCGCGTTGGCGTGGCGAAAGAGCACGATGGCGCCGTCGGGTATCTCGGGCCACGCCTCGGCTGCGGCGGCAGTGCCGGCGAGGCACGCGAGCAATGCGGCGGCGAGGAACTTGCGTCGAAGGCGTTCGTTTGAGTACGTCATGGTGTGGTTCACGGTGCAGCCAAGGATGTTGACTGCGGCATCAGGCATCTGGTTGCGGCAATGGCACCAGCGTCGTCTCACCATGCCTGAAGCGCCGCGTGGCGATGCGGGTGATGCGAAAGCGCGTGGGGCAGTGCGGGTCGGAGCAGGCCACTTCGTTGTCGCTGTGCATCCAGTCGTTGGCGTGCAGCGCGCGCTGTTTGGCCGGTAGCAGCGGCAAGAGGGCGGCCAGCGAGTAGATCGAAAAGCCTTGGCCGGGCGGCAGATACAGCATCTCGCCACGCAGCTCGAAGTGGTCGCCGACCTGTGCGCCGCACATCACGCGTTGGCCCTCCGGGGCGACGACGTCGACGCGCAGGTCGAAGAGCTCGAAGCTGTCGTCGGCTTTGACGGACGGGTCCACGGGTGGTGCATCTGGGGTCATCGACTATCCTTTGCGGCCCATGCAGGACCATGCCCTTTTGAAGGCGAGTGAGCTTAGCAAAGCCTTCGGCGGCCACCGCGTGCTGCAAGGGCTGAGCTTGGCGTTGACGCGTGGCGCCATCACCGGCCTGGTGGGCCCCAACGGTGCCGGCAAGACGACAGCCTTCAACTGTTTGGCCGGCGCGCTGAAGCCCGACGCGGGGCGCGTTGAACTGGGTGGGCACGACATCACCGGCATGCGACCGCACCGCGTCTTCGCGGCCGGCATGGCGCGCACCTTCCAGATCCCACGGCCCTTTGCCGCGATGTCGGTGCTGGAAAACGTCATGCTCGCGCCGCGTGGCCAGCTCGGCGAGCGGCCCTGGGCCAACTGGTTGGCGCCGGCGAAGGTCGCCGCACAAGAGCAACGCACACGTGCCGCCGCGCGGCACTGGCTCGGCTTCGTCGGCCTGAGCGCACTTGAGCATGAGCCCGCGCGTGTGCTGTCGGGTGGCCAGCGCAAGCTGCTGGAGCTGGCGCGCGTGATGGTCGGCGAGCCGCAACTCGTGCTGCTCGACGAGCCGGCGGCGGGTGTCAACCCGGCGATGCTGCATACCATCACCGAGAAGATCGTGGCCTTGAACCAGGCCGGCACCAGCTTTCTCATCATCGAACACAACATGGAGCTGGTGGCGCGACTGTGTGAGCCGGTGATGGTGATGGTGCAGGGGCAGATACTCACCAGCGGCCGCGCGCAAGACGTGCTGCGTGACCCGCGCGTGGTGCAAGCCTACCTGGGTGACACCGCGTGACTTCAGCGCTAGCGATTGAGCAACTTGTCGCCGGCTACGAGCCGGAAATGGCCATCGTGCGTGGTGCCACGCTGCATGTGGCGCCGGGCGAGATCGTGGCCATCCTCGGCCCCAACGGCGCGGGCAAGTCCACGCTGGTGAAGGCCGTGGCGGGCCTGGTACCCATCAGCGCCGGGCGCGTGGTGCTGGGTGGTGTGGACATCACGCGCACCCCCGCGCACCGCCTCATCCACCAGGGCCTGGCTTTGGTGCCGCAGACCGAGAACGTGTTCGCCAACCTCACGGTGGCTGAAAACCTGGAGCTGGCTGCGGCGCTGGTGAAGGCCGAACGCAAGGTCAGCCTGGCACCCATATTCGCCATGTTCCCCGACCTTGCACGCCAGCGCGGCTTGCTCGCGGGCCGGCTCTCAGGCGGCCAGCGCCAGATGCTGGCGGTGGCGCGCGCGCTCGTGGCCAAGCCGCAGGTCTTGATGCTGGACGAGCCCTCGGCGGGCCTCTCGCCCAAGCTTGTGACGCAGGTCTTCGACAAGCTGCGCGAGGTGCGCGCCAGCGGCGTGACGCTGCTGTTGGTGGAGCAAAACGTCACGGCCGCGCTGGCCCTGGCGGACCGCGCCTGCGTGCTGGTGGAGGGGCGCGAGCGGCTGGTGGCACCCGCCGCGCAACTGCATGGCGACCCGCGTCTTGCCGCACTCTTTCTTGGGCACACCGTGGCTGATGGGGAGCCGGCCTGATGCTGCAAGTGCTGGCCGACGGCTTGATCATTGGCGCCATCATTTCGCTGGGTGCCATCGGCCTGTCGGTGACGTTTTCCATTCTGCGTTTCTCGAATTTCGGCCACGGTGAGTTTCTGGCCTGGGGCGCCTATATCGCCTTGAGTGCGCTCACGATGTGGAGCGCCACGCTGGGCCTGCCCAAGGCCGCCATCGCACCATTCACCTTCGGTTGGCCGTTATTGGCCGCGTGTGTGGTCGCCGCCATGCTGGTGGCGGGCATGGCCTTGGCGCTGGACTGGGTGCTCTTCAAGCGGCTGCGTTTGCAAGGATCCATCACCCTGGTGATTGCCAGCTTTGGCGCGGCGCTGGCGCTGCGCAATTTGCTGCTGTTTTTCTACGGCGGCATCCCGCGCTACTACTCGCAAGATTTGCAGATCGCCATCGCGCTGGTGCCACGCTCGGTGCTGGGCGGGCTGCGCATCACGGCTGACCAGCTTTTTGTCGTCGGCCTCACGGCGGCGGTGGTGGTGGCACTGCACCTGTTCTTGTCGCGCTCGACGCTGGGTCGGGCCATGCGCGCCACCGCGCACAACCCGCAACTGGCGCGCCTGGCGGGCATCGACCCCGAGCGCATATTGCGTGTGACTTGGGTGTTAGGCGGCGCGCTCGCCGCACTCGCGGGCGTCTTCGCTGGCCTCACCGTGCAGCTGCGGCCGACACTCGGGTTGGACCTGCTTTTGCCGCTTTTCGCCGCCGTCATCCTGGGTGGCATCGGCTCGGTGTGGGGCGCCGTCATCGGCGGCTTGGTGGTGGGGCTGGCCGAGAGCGTCGCGGTGGCGGTGGTGGGGGCCGAGTGGCGCGCGGCGGCGGCTTTCGTCGTGCTCATCGCCATCCTGCTGGTGCGCCCGAGCGGGCTCTTTGCGGAGAAGCGGTGATGGACGCCTGGATCTCACTCGCCGGCGTCGTCTCCTACGGCAGCTTCTTCCTCGTCTTCGCGGCGGTGTTCGCCATCATCGTGCTGGGTCTGAATTTGCAGTGGGGCTTCACGGGCCTCTTCAACGTCGGCGTGGCCGGCTTCGTGG
>JANOJR010000265.1:0-1908 GCA_031418855.1 Rubrivivax sp. | reverse complement strand
CCAGCGCGGCTGCAGGCGGGCCTGGCCCAGCCGATGTTCGACAGCGGCATGGACAACGTGCTCAATGTTCTGAGCTGGTACTGCGACAAAGGCCAGCAGCGCTGTCACTACAGCGGCGCCTACAACGGCTTTTTCTCGCAGGTCTACTGGGACCGCGGCCGTCGCGAGGTGGTGGCCTTCGTCAGCAACAGCAGCCTCTCGCCCGCGCAAGGCCTGCGCCTGACGCGAGCGCTGGTCGATACGCTGGCCGGCCGTAGCGCTGCGGCCGAGCCGGCGCGTACCTACGCACGCATCGCCAAGAAAGAGCTGCCGGCCTGGGCTGGCGATTACATGTCGCCCAGCCTTGGCAAGCTGAGCTTCAGCACCCAGGACGGCCGCGCCTTCCTGCGCGTGGGCCAGGGTGAGTTGGCCTCGGCCTTCCAAGTCGCGCGCGACCAGTTCTACGTGCCCACGTTGGACTTGAGCCTCTACTTTTCCGGCAGCCCGCGGGCCGCCACCCTGCATGTCCGCTCGATTTTTCACACCACCGACGCCAAGCGCATGCGTGCTGGCGCCGGCAAGACCTGATCTGGAGAAACGCAAATGACTGGCGCTGAATTCGGCAGTTTCATCCTCGGCTTGATCGTGGTGGCGATCGTTGTCACTATTGCCATCTGGCTCTTGCACTGGCTCTACCTGCGCAGCAGCAAAGAGCGCGCGTTTGTGCGCACCGGCCTGGGCGGCCAGAAGGTGGTGCTCGACGGCGGCGCGTTTGTGCTGCCCATCGTGCACGAGGTCATTCCCGTGAACATGAACACCCTGCGTTTGGAAGTTAGCCGTGGCCGCGACAAAGCGCTGATCACCAAAGATCGCATGCGTGTGGACGTCATCGCCGAGTTCTACGTGCGCGTCGCCGCCAACCCTGAGTCGGTGGCCGCGGCCGCGCAAACCCTGGGCCAACGCACCATGGAGCCCGAGCAGCTGAAAGAGCTGGTGGAGGGCAAGTTCGTCGACGCGCTGCGCACCGCTGCGGCCGAGATGACGATGGAAGAGCTGCACGAAAAGCGTGGCAGCTATGTGCGCCGCGTGCGCGAGGCCGTGGCTGAAGACTTGACGAAGAACGGCCTGGAGCTTGAAGCCGCGTCGCTGACGCAGCTCGACCAAACCGGCATGGAGTTCTTCAACCCCAGCAATGCCTTTGACGCGGAAGGCTTGACGCGGCTGACCGAACAGATTGAGCGCCGCAAGAAGCAGCGCAACGATGTCGAGCAAGACACGCTGGTGGCCATCCGCAACAAGAACCTCGAAGCCGAAAAGCTTTCGCTGGAGATCGACCGAGAGAGCGAAACGGCGCGGCTGACGCAGCAGCGTGAAGTCGAGATTGCGCGCGCGCGCCAGCGCGCCGAGCTCGCGACCGAGCGCGCCCAGCGTGAGCAACAGGCCGAGAGTGCGCAGATCGGCGCCAAGCAGGCGGTGGACGCCGCGCGCATTCGCAGCGAGCAGAGCATCGAGCAAGAGCGCATCGGCAAGGAGCGTGCGATTCAGACGTCGGAGATCGAGCGCCGCACCGCGCTGGAGCTCGGCGAGCAGCAGCGTGCCATCGCCGTGGCGCGTGAAAGCAAAGCGCAGAGCGAGGCCCAGGCCGAGGCCGAGGTGGCGCGTGCTTTGGCCGTTAGCGCGGAGGAGAAAGTCTTCACGGCGCGCGAGGTCGAGATGGCCGAGCGCAAGAAGGCGATCGACCTCATCGGCGCAGCGCAGGTGGCCGAGCGCGAGGCGCTGCGCCTGACTTCGGCGGCCAACGCCGAAAAAGAAGCCAGCGCCGACCGCGGCCACGCGATCCGCGCGCAGGCCGAGGCCGACGCCGATGCCGACAAGATCAAGTCGATGGCGATGCGCGTGCGTGCCGAGATCGAGGCCGAAGGCCTGCGC
>JANOJR010000264.1:0-7521 GCA_031418855.1 Rubrivivax sp. | reverse complement strand
GCGCTGTCGCTGCGGGTTGACACCGGCATAGCGGATGTCGATGACGAGGTTCTTGCCTTCGATCCAGCCAAGCTCGCGCAGGCCCGCACGCAAGGCTGCCTGGCGTTGCTCTTCCTGCGGCGTCAGCGTGTCGATGGGCCTGAGGAGCCCGATCCTGGACATCGCGGCGGACGGCTGCGCATGCAGCCCCGGCGCGGCAATGAGCGCGAGCGCCATGCCCGTCATGACGGTCTTGCGCCGGATCATTGAATCACCTCATCGGCGCGCAACAGCAGCGATTGCGGGATCGTCAAGCCCAGCGCCTTGGCGGTCTTGCCATTGATCGACAGCTTGTAGATCGTGGGCCGCTCCACCGGCAGCTCTGCCGGCTTGGCGCCACCCAGGATGCGATGCACGTAGTGCGCTGCGCGCCGCACCAGCGCCGAGTGGTCGGTGCCCAGTGACACCAGGCCACCATCAGCGGCCACGCGTGCGCTGGGCGATGCCACCGGCAGCCGCCGGCCCAGCGCCCAGCGGATGATCTGCTGGCGCACCGCAGGCGTACCGGCAAGGGCACGGTCGTCGGCGAGGAGGATGGCGTCGGCCGCGCCGGCCTGGATCAACGCGAAAGCCTGCGCAAGATCGCCGGCGTTGCGCGCTCCGACCCGCGCCAGCGTGATGCCGAGCTGAACAGCTGCCGGGCGCAACAGTTCCAGATTGGTCTCGTAGTTGGGGTTGTCCGGGTTGCCGATGACCGCCACACGTGAGGTCCGAGGCGCCAGCTCCTTGAGCAACTGCAGGCACTTCTGGGATTGCTCGGGGCTGTCCAAGGTCAGGCCGGTCACGTTGCCGACGGGCCGTGCGAAGTTGCCCGCCAGCCGCTCCATCGTTGGCTCGCCGGCCGGGCCGACGACGATTGGAATCGTCGTCGTGGCTCTTGCGGCGGCAGCCGCGCCGACAGTGGTGTAGGTGTAGATCACGTCCGGGCGCAGTGCCACCAGCTCGGCCGCAAGCGCTGGCAGCCGTTCGGCGGCGCCCTCGGCGAAGCGGTATTCGAAGGTCACGTTGCGTCCGTCGCTGTACCCGAGCGCACGCAGCGCTTCGAGCAGGCAACCGGCACCACCGCCCTGGTTGTCGGGCAGGCAGGCCATGTCCACCTGCTTGGCCGGCGACAGGATGCCGATCATCGGCAGGCGCGTGGGTTGCTGCGGCCACGCGCTGGGCGGCAGCGATGCCAGCATGAGGGCCATCAAAGGCAACAGGACGCGACGCGTGTTCATGGTGTGGCCTCGTCAGTGGCGGAAGGGATAGTGCGGCGCTTCATGCAAGAGCTACCAGCAAGCGCTGCCATCGCAACAGACGGTATGATTCTTACATCGTAATACTTTGAGGAGCGACCCATGGACGCATCCACCGTCACCAGCAAAGGCCAGGTCACCATTCCCAAAGAGGTGCGGCGCGCGCTGGGCATCCGCCAGGGCAGCCGCGTGGCCTTTGCGACGAAAAACGGCAAGGTCGAGCTGCGGGTCTTGCACCGCGCGCCAGAGACGGTGGTGTCCGGGCACGGCATGCTCAGCGCACGCGGCAAGCAGCTGCCGGCCGACTTTGATGTGGCCAGCTTGCTCGCCCCCAAGAGCCGGGCCAAGCGCTGATGCTGGCGCTCGATACCAACGTGCTCGCGCGCTACTACGTGCGCGAAGGCGGTGCTGCCAGCGCGCAAGAAGCGACGGCACGTGCCGTGGTGGAACGTGGCACGCAGCTGTTCGTCGCCAAGACCGTGGTGCTCGAGCTTGAGTGGGTGCTGCGTGGCGTGTACGGCCATCCGGCCAAGGATGTCTGCCGCGTGTTCGAGCATCTGCTGTCGCTCGTCCATGTCGACATCGAAGACCGCCCGGCGGTCGAGTCGGCTCTGGGCAACCTGCGTCGGGGGCTGGACTTTGCCGACGCCTTGCACCATGCGTCGAGCCGCGCCTGCGAAGCCCTGCTCACATTCGACGCCAAGGGTTTTGCCGGCAAAGCGCGGCGGCTCGCGATCACGCCGCCGGTGCGCCTGGCGGCTTGAGCCGTATTCGACGATGGTGCGTCGCCCGCAGCCGGCACATGGGCTTGGGCCGCGCGTCATTGAATCACCTCGTCGGCGCGCAGCAACACGCTCTGCGGGATGGTGATGCCCAGCACCTTGGCAGCCTTGAGGTTGATGGCCAGCTCGAACTTGCTGGGCTGCTCGACCGGGATGTCGGCGGGCTTGGCGCCTTTGAGGATCTTGTCGACCATCTGGGCCGAGCGGCGTATCTGATCAGCCTGCGACGCGCCATAGGAGAACAAGGCGCCAGACTCGAGCTGGGACGCGCGATTCAAGAACACCGGCACACGCTTTCGATGGGCCAGCTCGACAACCCGGGCGCGCAGATTGCTGGTGATCGTCGTGTGGCCGGCAAAGATCGCATCGACACCCTGGCCGGTCAGCTTGGCCATGGCGGCATCCAATTCGCCCGGACTTGACAGGTCGGCCCAGACGATCGTCATGCCCAGTGCTGTGGCCGCCTGCTCAATTCTGCCGAGGTTGGCCTTCGAGACCGGCTCATTCGGGTCGCGCAGAATTCCGACGCGCCTGGCATTCGGCAAGATCTCGTGCAACAACTCGAGCCGCTTGGGCAAGAGCGACTCGATGACGTTGACGACACCGGTCGCGTTGCCACCTGGACGCGCGAAGCTGGCCACAAGGCCGCTGCCCACCGCGTCGCCCCCGGTCGCAAACACGATCGGTATCGTAGTCGTGGCCCGCTTCGCGGCTAAGGCAGACACCATCGGCGGCGCATAGATCAGTTCCGGTTTGCGCGCCACCAACTCGGCCGCAAGCCGCGGCAGCTCTTGCTGCTGATCGTCCGCATAGACGCGGTCATACACGACGGTCTGCCCTTCGATCCAGCCCAGCGCGCGCATCTGATCGAAGTAGGGCTTGAGGATGACCTGCTCCTTCGCATGCGTGCTCGGCGCCAGCACACCGACGCGGCGCAGATTGGCCGCCTTGGCCTGCGCCCACAGCGGCGGCGCGCGAGCGGCCATCGCCGCGCTGATCGTGAAGCGCAAAGCACGGCGTCTGTTCATTGAATCACCTCGTCGGCGCGCAGCAGCAGCGATTGCGGGATGGTGATGCCGAGTGCCTTGGCGGTTTTCATGTTGAGGACCAATTCGAACCGCGTCGGCTGCTCGACGGCCAAGTCGGCGGGTTTGGCGCCACGCAGGATGCGCGATACGTAGCCCGCCAGTTGGCGAAACATCGCGCCGAGGCTTTGCCCGTAGCTCATCAGTCCGCCTTCGCGGGCGCTCTCCGACCACTGGTAGATCGCGGGCAGTCCGGCGCCGGCCGCGAGTCGGATGATGAGCTCCCGATGCGAATGCAGGAACGGCGAGTTCATTACGTTGACCCCGGCCACACGCAGCCTGCGGGCGTCCACGAAAGCGCTTGCGATCTCGTCCGGCGTGCGCGCGTAGGCAGCGTGCATCACCAGCGCGCGCGATCGCCCGGCGGCCTCGACGGCCTGCATCGGGCCGTTGCGTGCCAGCGGGTCGGCGAGGTTCAGCACCGCGCCACCCTTTGGCAGCAGTTCGACGAGCAACTCCAGGCGCTTGGTGTTCAAGGGCGCGGGCAGAAAGCTGATCCCGGTGACACGGCCTCCCGGCCGCGCGAGCGACGCCGCGTGCCCCGCTGCAACCAAGTCGCCGAGTGCGACGATGGGCGTTGCCAACGTCGCGGCCAGCGCCGCATCGGTGGCGTCTGCACCGGTGGCGATGATCACCGCAGGATTTAGGGCCGCAAGTTCAGCGGCAAGCCGGGGAAGGTCTTGCGCGCGACCTTCGGCGGTGCGGATATCGATCACGATATCGCGGCCCTCGACATGCCCATGCTCGCGCAGGCCGTCGCGCAACGCCTGTATCGATCCGGCATAGCTGGCGCGTGCCGAGACCGCCAGCAGCGCAACCCGTTGCGTTGGCCTGGGCGGTTGCGCGAGCGCCCGCGACGGCGCAAGCGCGCTCCCCAGTCCGGCCACACCCACGGTCGATAGCCACGTCCGACGTTTCATTGAATCACCTCGTCGGCGCGCAGCAGCAGCGCCTGTGGGATCGTGATGCCCAGCGCCCGGGCGGTCTTCAGGTTGATGACCAGCTCGAACTTGGTGGGTTGTTCCACCGGCAGCTCGCCCGGCTTGGCGCCCTTCAGGATCTTGTCGACGAAGACGGCCGCGTGGTGCCAGATCTCGAACACGTCGGCGCCATAGGCCATCAAACCGCCGGCTTCGGCATAGATGCGTTGGTAAAAGACGGTTGGCAGCCGGTGCCGCAGTGCCAACTCCGCAAACCGCACGCGCTGCGACTGCAGCACCGTGGGCGCGTGCACGAGCAGCGCATTCGCGCGCCCATCGGCGGCAGCCTTGAAGGCCGCGTCGATCTCGCCGACATCGCGAATCTCGATCGACAGCAGCTTCCAGCCCCGCGTGCGGGCTGCGGCCTGCGCCGCCTGCCAATGCACGATGTCGTCCCGGTGCCAGAGCACGGCCACGGGCGCCGCACCCGGCACCAGCTCCTTGAGCAGTTCGAGCCGCTTGGGGGTCGTCTCGATCGCTTGCGAGCTCATTCCGGTGAAGTTGCCACCCGGGTGGGCCAGGCTTTGCACCAGCCCCTCGCCCACCGGGTCGCCGGACGATGCCATGACCACCGGAATGCTCGAGGTGGCCCGCTTGAGCGCATGCAACGACGGCCCGGCACCGACGATCACGTCGAGGTTCAGGCGGGCCAGCTCGGCCGCCAGCGCCGTATAGCGCTCGGGCTGGCCGTCGGCCCCGCGCGCCTCGGTCACGAAGTGTTTGCCGTAGACGTTGCCGAGTTCGCGCATGCCGCGCAGCAACGCTCTGGCGGTCTGCGACTGGGGCTGGGCCCAGGTCTCGCGGGCCGTGGGGCCAACGGTGAGGATGCCAACGCGGTAGACCTTGCGCGCGGGCTGGGCGCGGCTCGCCAAAGGCGAGACCCATAGCGCGCCAGCGCTGATCAAGGTGCGTCGTTTCATCATCGAATCACCTCATCTGCACGCATAGGCACGCGCCGATAATGCGCCTGCATCTGAAACCGGGAGCCACCCGCATGAACTACCGCGACATCATCACGATCGAGCCCGGAAAACGCGGCGGCAAACCATGCATTCGCGGGCTGCGAATGACGGTCTACGACGTGCTGGAGTACCTTGCCTCGGGCACGTCCCCACAGCAGTTGCTGATCGATTTCCCTGACCTGACAGCCGAGGACATTCAGGCCTGCTTGGCCTACGCCGCCGACCGTGAACGCACGCAGCTGACGCTGGCCGCGTGAAGCTGCTGTTCGACCAGAATCTTTCGCCGCGTCTGGTCCAGATGCTGGTCGACCTGTTCGACGGTTCATTGCATGTTGCCCAGGTGGGCCTGGAGCGAGCTGACGACGACGCGATATGGCGCTTTGCGAGAGATCGTGGCTTTGCGATCGTGACCAAGGACTCTGACTTTCAGGAGCGCAGCCAACTCGCGGGTTCAGCACCGCGCATCGTCTGGATCCGGCGTGGCAACTGCTCCACGCTGGACATCGAAGCACTGCTGCGCAAACACGCGCCGCGCATTGCGTCGCTTGAAAGCGATACCGACACCCGGTTCCTGGTCCTGTTGTAGTCATCCAGGCGGCGCATGCGCACGGCCCGGCAACGCGGGCAGTCACTGAATCACCTCATCGGCGCGCAGCAGCAGCGCCTGCGGAATCGTGATGCCCAGCGCCTTGGCGGTTTTCAGGTTGATAACGAACTCAAACTTCGTGGGCAACTCGATGGCCAGGTCGCCCGGTTTTGCGCCCTTCAGAATCCTGGCGACGAAAGACCCGAGGCGCCGACGGGAATCCCCCGCGTCAACCCCATACGACATCAGGCTGCCAGCGTCCGGATAGGTGCGAAACGGTGCAATCACGGGCAGCCGGTGGTGCGCGGCGACCTCGGCAACCAGCTCCACAACAGGAGTCCGCGTCATTTCGGGTGAGCCAAGCACAGCGATGGCTTTGATACTCGCATTGACGCCAGCCTGCAGCGACGCCGCAACACCTTCGGAGCCGCGCACCGCCATCACGTGAAGCTCAATGCCGAAGCCCTGCGCGGCCGCTTTGGCAGCCGCGAGTTGCGCCGTACCGGTGGTCGAATCCCACAACACGCCGATCAGTCGAATGCCTGGGGCGACCGCCCGCAGCAACTCGATCCACTTGCCAGCCAATGCAGGAATGTCGAGGAACAAACCGGTGAGATTGCCGCCCGGCCGCGCCAGGCTGCGCGCCCAGCCCGCCAGCACCGGGTCAGTTTCCAGGTCGTACGCGACGATCGGGATCTGGCTGGTCTGCCCTATTGCCGCCTGCACCGCAACCGGCCCGACCGCGAAGATCACGTCGACTTTGAGCTTCACAAGCTCCAAAGCCAGGCTGGGAAAGAGCTCTGGTTTCCCGGCCGCGAAACGGTTCTCGAAGATCAAATTCCGGCCTTCCACGAAACCCAGCTCGCGCAGGCCTAGGGCCAGGGCGTCGGCGAGCGGCGAACGAATATTGGCGAATGGGTACAGCGCACCCACCACGGGGGTCCGCTGCCCCGTCTGCGCCCGGGAAAGGGTCGCGGCACCCAGCAGAGTCAGCGCCAGGGCGTTCGCAAGGTCACGACGGTTTTTCATTGAATCACCTCATCCGCCCGCAGCAGCAACGCCTGTGGGAGGGTGATGCCCAGCGCCTTGGCGGTCTTCAAGTTGATGACCAGCTCGAACTTGGTGGGCTGTTCCACCGGCAGGTCGGCCGGCTTGGCGCCCTTCAGGATCTTGTCGACGAAGACGGCCGCGTGGTGCCAGATCTCGGGCACGTCGGCGCCATAGGCCATCAAGCCGCCGGCTGCGGCATAGACGCGTTGGTGAAAGATGGTCGGCAACCGGTGCTTGATCGCCAGCTCCGCCACGCGCTGGCGGCGCTCTTGCAGCAGCGTGGGCGCATGCACGAGCAGCGCACTCGCGCGCCCATCGCTTGCCGCCTTGAAGGCCGCGTCGATCTCGCCGGCATCGCGAATCTCGATCGACAGCAGCTTCCAGCCCCGGGTGCGGGCTGCGGCCTGCGCCGCCTGCCAATGGCCGATGTGGTCGCGGTGCCAGAGCACGGCCACGGGCGCCGCACCCGGCACCAACTCCTTCAGCAACTCGAGCCGCTTGCCGGTCGTCTCGCTTCCCTGCGAACTCATCCCGGTGAAATTGCCACCCGGGCGGGCCAGGCTTTGTACCAGCCCCGCGCTCACCGGGTCATCGCTTGATGCCATGACCACCGGAATGCTCGACGTGGCCTGCTTGAGTGCATGCAGCGACGGCCCGGCGCCGACGATCACGTCGAGGTCGAGGCGGGCCAGTTCTGCCGCCACGACGGGAAAGCGCCCGGGCTGGTCGTCGGCCCCGCGCGCCTCGGTCACGAAGTGTTTGCCGTAGACATAGCCCAGCTCGCGCAGGCCGCGCAGCA
>JANOJR010000263.1:0-4720 GCA_031418855.1 Rubrivivax sp. | reverse complement strand
GCCCGCGGGCTGGACCACGTTGTGCCAGACCGGGCCGTCGGTGGGAATCTGATACGGACGCGCTCGAATGGTGGCCACTTGCCAGCCACCCAGTGCATCCACCTTGAGCTGGCAGCGCAGGTTGTCGCTGGGTTGCGTGGGGTCGAGCTGCCAGTACAGGCCGTTGTCGGCGTTTTGCCAGAAGTCGATGCTGGCGTCGGTGAGTGGCTGACCCTTCGCGCCCAGCACACGGCCGCGCAGCAACACGCGCTCGCCAATGTTGTTGCCAATCAGATTGGCCGGATTGGGCAGCCACGGTGAGCCGGCGGTGTGGAAGGGGCCGAGCACGCTGCCAGGCGTGGTGCCGGGCGTGCTGGCCAGCAGGTCAACCAAGCTGGACAGGCCCAGCACGTCGGAGAGCAGCGAGAACTCGCTGCGCGAGTCGCTGCTGATGTCGCCGGTGCGGTGCAGGAAGGCAAGCGCCGCGCGCCACTCAGCGTGCGTCAGTTTCACAGCCTTGGCATAGACGTGAAGGTGCAGCACAAGTTGCTGCATCAGCTCACGCTGACGTGCATCACCCAGGCCGGCCTGACTCGCGGCAGCGACTTCGGTGATGTTCTCGACGTGCAGGTCTCTCATGGCGGCAACTCTGTTCGGTAGATCAGTCGGTGACCGGATTGCTGAGCACGCCGATGCCTTCGATCTCGACCTCGACGGTGTCGCCGGCCTTCATCCACACCGGCGGTGTGCGGGCGTAGCCAACGCCACCTGGCGTGCCCATCACGATCACGTCGCCAGGCTCCAGCGTGAGCGAATCTGACAGCAACGCAATCGTGCGCGCCACGCCAAACGCCATGTCGGCGGTGTTCGCGCTTTGCATGACCTGGCCGTTCAAACGCGATTGGATGCGCAGGCCCACGCAGCCCGGCGGCAGCTCATCGGCCGTGACCAGCGCAGGGCCGAACGCGCCCGTGGCGTCGAAGTTCTTGCCGATCGTCCATTGCGTGGTCTTGCGCTGGTAGTCGCGCAGGGTCGCGTCGTTGAAGCAGGCGTAGCCGAAGACGGCGTCAAGTGCTTGGGCTTCAGTCACGAAGCGTGCGCGGCGCCCGATTACAACGGCCAACTCAGCCTCGAAGTCGAGCTTGCTGGAGACCTTGGGCACCTGCAGCGGAGCGCCATGGGCCAACAGCGAGGTGGCGCAACGCAAAAAGAGGGCGGGGTAGTCGCCGATCTGGTTGCCGCCTTCCTTGGCGTGGTCGATGTAATTCACACCCAGGCAAATGATCTTGCCGGGTGTGGGCAGGCAAGGCAGCAGCTCAAGGTCGGCCATGGCCACAGGTGTCGCCGTTGCGGCGCGCGCCGGCAACTCGCGCAGCCACGTCGGCCAGTGTTCGCCGTCGTCAAGCAGCGCCTGCAACGAATGCGGCACATCGGCGCCCAGACGGCCGGCGGGGACGATGCCGCCGCCGGCCAGCAGGCCCCAAGCCACACCGCCTGCGGTGCGGTAGCTCACCAGTCTCATCAGTTGCCCTTCATCGGTACGAGCCGCTTATTGGTCTTTTAGATAAACGATTATTCTATGAATCTTCAGCTTTATAGGTTGCGCGCTGATCGGTGTTTTCCCACCCGCGACTGGGCACGCCAGTTCATTGCCACAAATGCTTCCAAAGGCGATTATCGATAATCGCCTTACGCGACATGCGGCTGCATCACGCCAACAAGCAAGCCGATAGTCGCCCAGACTGCGTTCGCCGACTCCGCTGTGGCAGGCATTGCGGATTGCTCTTGGGGGTGAAGTGAATACGTTTGTGTAGGCGCTAGCAGTCGACGCTGTCGTCGATACCGCCAAACGGTCAGTCCCGTCCGCACGGGCCGCTACAGGTCAACCAGCACCTGATGCGTCGGGCTCTCGCCAAAGAAAAAGGGGCTACGCTCGCACGTAACCCCTTGATTTTTATGGCTCCTCGACCTGGGCTCGAACCAGGGACCTACGGATTAACAGTCCGGCGCTCTACCAACTGAGCTATCGAGGAATTGAGCCCGCGAGTATAGCCAAGAAGAGTGGCTTTCTTGGCCGGCCGGCGTCGCGCACTAGAAGTCGGCCTGCACCGATGCGCGCAGACTGCGTGCTGCTAACGGGAAGAGGTAGGCGTGGCTGAACTGGTAGGGCGCTTCACGCCATGCACGGCGGTTGGTGGCGTTTTGCAGGTCGACGCGCCATAGCAGTTGGGTGCCGCCGGCGGTGTGGCGGTATTGCGCGCCGAGGTCCAGCCGGGTCCATGCTGGCACGGCGATGCTGTTGTCGGGCAAGGCCATGCGTGCGCCCTCGTGCGTGAGGCTGCTGCGCAGGTTCAAGCCGGGCAGGGCGGCGATGTCGCGCGTGAGCAGCAAGCGCAGGCTGGTCGCGGGCACGTTGGTGGGGCGCAGGCCGTTCAAGCTGGCGTCGCGGGAGCCTTCACGTGTGGCGCGCAGGGCCATGCCGCTGAACTGCACGGTCCACGCTCCCATGTGCTCACTGTGGGTCGCCTCCAGGCCGCGATGGTGTGCCATGCCGTCGATGGCACGCGTGCACAGCAGCGTGCTGCTTGCGCTGCACGTGTCGGCGCTGGCCGGGCGCCGGATGTTGAAGGCGACCAGCGACGCCTGTCGGCGCGTGCTGTCGTGCTTGATGCCGCCTTCCCACTGGCGACTTTTCAGCGCGGGCAAGACCTGGTTGGCGTTGCGGTAGATCGGCAGATTGGGCACGACTTCGGACTCGACGCCCTGGCCCCAACTGGCGTAGGCCATGCTGGCTGGGCTCAGGCTGTAGGCCAGCGCCATCCATGGCGTGGTGAAGGACTGCGGATAGCCGCTGGCGCCGGTGCGCGCAATGCGGCTGTGGCGCAGCCCGGCCCAGAGTTGCCAGGCCGGATTGAGCTCGATGGCGTCGCGCAGGTACCACTCGCGGCTGCGTTCATCTCGGTTGTTAGTCGGTGTGCTTGCGTCGGCGTTCGAAGGCGTGGCAATGCTTGCGTCGATGCGACCCGTGCCGCTGTAGTTGAAGGCTTGCGGCTTGAATCGATCGCTGGCGCGCGTGTTCAAGTAGCCCGCGCTTAGGCTGTGGCGCAAGCCAGCGGCGGTGAAGCTGCCCTGCACGTGCAGGTCCAGCGCGTCGACGCGGCGGCGCTCGCCCTCGCTGCGAAAGTCGTAGAGGTCGACACTGCCGTCGGGGCAGTAGCGGTCGGCCCAGTAGGTGTCAGTGTTGGCGTCATAGCAGCCGAAAGGAAAGGCCACACGATCGTCGCTGCGCAAGCGCTGCGTCATGCCGTGCGCGCTGAATCGCCAGGCTGCACCCAGGCGCTGCGTGAAGCGCAGCGACGCGGTGTCGCCATCCAGCACCACAGGCAGGCTCCAAGCCTGGTTGTTGAGGTTGACGCGCGGGTCGATGCTGCTGGCCTTGGGGAGTGCGTTGCCCAACAGGCTCAAGCCCGGCACGCTGGGTTGCGCACGGTGGCTGCTTTCCAGTTCGAACTCGAGCTTGCTGTCACCGGTGATTTGCCAATCGGTGGCCAGCGCCACCGCACGGCTTTGGCCGTCGGCGTTGCGTGCGGCGGGCCGCAGCGACACCGCCTGGATGTTCAAGCGCGCGCCGAACTGGCCGTTGCTGCCAAAGCGATGACCCAGGTCGACCTGCGTCAGCAGCGTGCCGTCTTGCTGCCACCCCAGCACGCCCTGGTGCACGCTGCCCGTGGGCCGCTTGACGACGAGGTTGACGATGCCACCTGGCGCGCTGGTGCCGGCCTGGATGCCGCTGGTGCCTTTGAGGACTTCGATGCGCTCCTTGTTGGCCAGCGAGATGAAGGTCTCGGCGTTGATGGGCAGCCCGTCGCGCCGATAGTTGGTGCGGTTGTCGATGACGAAGCCGCGCAGCGTGAGGAAGCTCCAGTAGCCCTCGGCGTTGTAGGCGTCGGCCAGGCTGGCGTCCAGGCGCGTGAGCTCAGCGATGCTGGTGACGCCACCGTCTGCCAGCGCCTCGCGCCCATAGACGCTGGCCTGCATCGGCGTGCGCGCCAGCGGCACATTGCCGAAGCCGCCGACGGACGACTCCGTGTTGCCGCGGCCGGTAATGGTGACGATGTCACTGGCTTGGCCGCGCGCCAGCGGCGCGCTTGACGCCAGCAGCGCGGCGGCGGCCAGGGCGATGGGGGTGAAGTGCTGTGCCATGCGATGCTTTCAGTGCCATGGCAGGTCGGCGTGCCCTCCCACGGCTGGGGCCATGGGGCTGAGCTGCTTCCCTGCGCGAGGATTACCTCAATCAGGTTCAAAGGGACTTTCTCAGTCGCTGCTTGAGACCGCAGCAACACCCCTAGCGAAGAGCCTGGATGATAAGCGCAAGCGAAAAAAAGCCCGCAGGGTGCGGGCTCGGTGGGCTTGATGATGGCGTGTATTTCAGACGTTAGTCCCATCAGTCAAACACCGGCGACTCCACACCCAGCACCTTGTGCAGCTTCGGGCTCGTGGTCGTGTACTGCAAGAGCACCTTCTTGTCGGGATAGACATAAGGCGACGCGCCGAAGGCGGCGAGTGCGGCTTCATGAAAGCCCGAGAGGATGAGTTTCTTCTTGCCCGGGTACGTGTTGATGTCGCCCACGGCAAAGATGCCAGGCACCGAGGTCTGGAATTTTTCGGTGTCGACAACGATTTGCTTGCGCTCCAGCGCCAGGCCCCAGTGCGCAATCGGCCCGAGCTTGGGCGAGAGGCC
>JANOJR010000262.1:0-3328 GCA_031418855.1 Rubrivivax sp. | reverse complement strand
TTGCCAGCGACACCGGCAGCGCTGCCACCCACAGCGTGGCGGCGCCGAGCAGGCTGCGTCGATCCACCCGCTTCACTGGATCACCTCGTCGGCGCGCAGCAGGATGGACTGCGGGATGGTGATGCCCAGGGCCTTGGCGGCCTTGAGGTTGATGACCAGCTCGAACTTGCTGGGCTGCTCAACGGGGATGTCGGCGGGCTGCGCGCCTTTGAGGATCTTGTCGACCATTTGGGCCGAGCGACGCAATTGGTCGGGCAGCGACGAGCCGTAGGAGAACAAGGCGCCAGCCTCGAGCTGGAACTTGCGATTCACGATCACCGGCACGCGCTTTCGATTCGCCAACTCGACTAGCCGTGCGCGCAGGCTGTTGGCGATCGTCGTGCCGGTGATGATCACATCGACACCCTGTCCGGTCAGCTTGGCCATGGCGGCATCCAACTCGCCCGGGCTCGACAGGTCGGCCCAGACGATCGTCAGGCCGAGCGCTGTTGCCGCCAGGCCAGTGCTGCGAAGGCTGGCAGCCGATTGCCGCTCGGTCGGGTCGCGCAGGAGCCCGACGCGCCGGGCATTGGGCAAAATCTCGTGCAGTAATTCGAGCCACTTCGGCATGAGCGAGTCGATGACGTTGACGACCCCGGTTGCATTGCCGCCCGGGCGCGCAAGACTGGCCACGAGGCCGAGGCCCACCGGGTCTGTCAAGGATGCGAACACGATCGGTATCGTGCCCGTCGCCTGCTTCGCGGCCAATGTCGCTACTTCCGGCGGTGCATAGATCAGCTCCGGCTTGCGCGCCACCAACTCGGCCGCCAGCTTGGTCAGGTTCTGCTGCTGATCGTCGGCATAGACGCGGTCATAGACAACGGTCTGCCCTTCGATCCAGCCGAGCTCGCGCATCTGGTCAAAGAAGGGTTTGAGGATGACCTGCTCCTTCGCATGCGTGCTCGGCGCGAGCACGCCGACGCGGCGCAGGCCCGCCGCAGTGCCCTGTGCCCACAGCGGCTGCGCGCAATCGGCCAAGGCAGCGCTGATCGCGAAACGCAATGCATTTCGCCTGTTCATTGAATCACCTCATCCGCACGCAGCAACAGCGACTGCGGGATCGTCAAGCCCAGCGCCTTCGCGGTCTTCAGGTTGATCACCAGCTCGAACCTGGTGGGTTGCAGGATGGGCATATCGGCCGGCTTGGCGCCTTTGAGGATGCGCCCGGTGTAGACGCCGATCTGGCGATACATCTCGCCCAGGTGCGTGCCATAACTCATCAAGCCGCCGGCCAGCGCGAACTCGCGGAACTCGTAGATGGTGGGCAGCTTGTGGCGTGCCGCAAGCGCCACCAGCTGCTCGCGCCGGCTGTTGAAAAACGCACTGTTGATGACCACCAGTGCGTCGGCGCGCTGTTGCAGCAGGCTCGCGAATGCCGGCTCGAACTCGCTCTCGGCCTGGGCCTTGACCACCACCAGCCGCAGGCCCAGGCTGGCTGCGGCCTGCTCGGATTCCTGGACCATCGACTGCACGATGGTGCCACTCGGGTTGACGAGCAAACCAATGCGCGTGGCGGCGGGAAGCGCTTCACGCAGCAGGCTCAGGCGCTTGGCTTCGAGCAGCGTGGTGAGCAGGCTGACGCCAGTCAGGTTGGCGCCTGGCCGGCCGAGGCTGGCGACCAGCCCGTTGGCAACCGGGTCCCCGCCCGCCGAGAAGACGATCGGGATGCTGGCACTGGCCGCCTGTGCGGCCAACGCGGCGCGGTCGCCGCCGCTGGCCACCAGCACGGCGACCTTACGCCGCACCAGATCCTTGGCCATCTCCGGCAGCCGCTCGTAGCGGTTCTCGGCCCAGCGATATTCGATGGCGACGTTCTGCCCTTCGACGAAGCCGCTGTCGCCCAGGCCTTGGCGAAAGGCCGCCACCAGGTGGGCGAACGGCACCGCAGATGCGCCACTGAGAAAGCCGATCAGCGGTAGCGCCGGCTGCTGTGCGCGTGTGCTCGCGGGCAGGGCGGCGGCAGCGCCAAGCGTGGTGAGGAGGTCACGTCGATTCATTGAATCACCTCATCGGCGCGCAGCAGCAGTGCTTTCGGGATCGTGAGACCGAGCGCCTTGGCTGTCCTCAGATTGATGACCAGCTCGATCTGCGTCGGCTGCTCCACCGGCAGATCGCCGGGCTTGGCACCCTTGATGATCTTGTCGACGTAGGCGGTGATGCGACGCATCTCGTCGGTGACGTTCGGCCCATAGGACATCAGCCCGCCGCCACGCACCCAGCCGCTGGACTGGTAGATCGCCGGCACGCGTTCGCGCAGCGCGAAATTCAGGATGCGCTCGCTCTCGCGCAAGACGACGGCCTGGTCAAAGACGATCAGACCGCCGGGGCGCAGGCTGCGAATCTGCTCCAGCGCCGCGTCCAATGCCGGCGCGCTGTGCAGCCGCACCGGCTGAACGCGAACGCCGACCTGGCGGCCGGCCGCTTCGACACCCGCAAACGCCAATTCGTGCATATTCGGCACGCCCGGCGAGTCGCGAGCGTCCACCATCAACACGGCCACGCTCGCCAGACCGGGCACCGCTTCACGAAGCAACTCGAGCCGTTTCGGGTCAAGCTCGGCGGTGATGGTCGAGCGGCCTGTGATGTTGCCGCCCGGGCGCGCCAGACTGGCCACCAGGCCAGTGCCCACCGGGTCGGATGCCGAGAAAATGACGATGGGGATCGTCGCCGTCGCCTTCTGCGCGGCCAATGCGCCTGAAGTGCCACCGACCAACAGCAGATCGACCCGGCTCGCGACGAGCTCATGGGCGATTTCGGCATAACGCTCGTTGCGCCCGTCGACGGAATGTTCTTCCAGGCGATAGTCGCGCCCGTCCACATAGCCCCGCTCGCGCATGGCGTTATGAAACGCCGCCACGCCGGCCGCTCGTGTGGGATCACTACTCGACGGGCGCGGCACGATGAAGCCGATACGCCAGACCCTGGCAGGCTGCGCGACCGCCATGCCTGCCGCGCTCAATACGCACCCCGCAAGCGCGGCCATGAACGGGAGCCGCCTCACTGAATCACCTCATCGGCGCGCAGCAACAGCGACGGCGGGATGGCTAGACCCAGCGCCCTGGCCGTCTTCAGATTGATGACCAACTCAAACCGCGTCGGTTGTTCGATCGGCAGGTCGGCCGGCTTCGCGCCACCCAGGATGCGCGAAGCGTAGCCGGCGAGTTGGCGATTCATCGCGTCCAGGCTCGGCCCGTAGGCCATCAATCCGCCCTCGCGCGCTGCATCGGGCCACTGGTAGATGGCGGGCAGTTTGGCACTCGCTGCGAGTTGGAAAATGTGCGCGCGCAGG
>JANOJR010000261.1:0-1886 GCA_031418855.1 Rubrivivax sp. | reverse complement strand
GGGGTAGCCAATGCCGGGCTTGGTCTCGACGTTGTTGAACCAGGCGTACTCGACGCCGGGGCGGCTGGTCCAGACGTTCTTGCAGGTCACGCTGCACGTGTGGCAGCCGATGCACTTGTCCAGGTTCAGCACCATGCCGATTTGCGCGCGGATCTTCATGGTGTCTCCCCTTGCGACTGGAAGGCCGCCGCCAGCTCGTCGCTGCGTGGCGTGTCCAGCCAATCCACCTTGTCCATCTTGCGCACCACCACAAACTCGTCGCGATTCGTGCCAATCGTTCCGTAGTAATTGAAGCCGTAACTCAGCTGCGCAT
Source organism: Rubrivivax sp. (assembly GCA_031418855.1). Classification (GTDB taxonomy): domain Bacteria; phylum Pseudomonadota; class Gammaproteobacteria; order Burkholderiales; family Burkholderiaceae_C; genus Rubrivivax. Next base: position 1,573 of record JANOJR010000261.1, on the reverse strand, counting down.
AGCCGCCGATCATGTGCGTGGGCTTGAGCACGATGCGTGTCACCGAGTTGTGGATGCCACCACGTGCGCCGGTGATCTCTGAGCCTGGCGTGTTGATGATCTTTTCTTGCGCGTGGTACATCATCACCATGCCTGGGTTGACGCGCTGGCTGACCACCGCACGCGCTGCAATGGCGCCGTTGATGTTGAAGAGCTCGACCCAGTCGTTGTCCACGATGCCTGCACGTTTCGCGTCGTCTTCACTCAGCCAGATCACCGGCCCGCCGCGGTTCAGCGTCAGCATCATCAGGTTGTCGCTGTAGGTGCTGTGGATGCCCCACTTCTGGTGCGGCGTGATGAAGTTGAGCAAGATCTCGGTCTGCCCGTTGGGCTTGACGCCATGGATGCCAGCGGTGGTCTTCAAGTCCACTGGTGGGCGGTAGCTCGAAAAGCCTTCGCCATAAGCGCGCATCCAGGGGTGGTCTTGGTAGAAGTGCTGGCGGCCACTCAGCGTGCGCCACGGAATCAGCTCGTGCACGTTGGTGTAGCCCGCGTTGTAGCTCACCGTTTCGCTCTCGATGCCGCTCCAGGTGGGGCTGCTGATGATCTTGCGCGGCTGCGCTTGTACGTCGCGGTAGCGAATCTTTTCGTCTTCGCGGTGCAGCGCCAGGTGGCGGTGATCGATGCCCGTGACTTTGGACAGTGCACCCCAGGCCTTCACCGCCACATGGCCGTTAGTTTCTGGCGCCAGTTGCAGGATGACTTCACAGGCGTCGATGTCGGTCTCGATCTTCGCGCGGCCCTCGCGCAAGCCGTTCAACTGGCCCAGTTGCGTGACCTCGGTCTCGGTATTCCATCCAATCCCTTTGCCACCATTGCCCAGCTTGGCCAAGAGCGGCCCGAGCGTGGTGAAGCGATCAAAGACGGCAGGGAAGTCGCGCTCCACCACGGTGATCTGCGGCGCCGTCTTGCCGGGCAGCAACTCGCACTGGCCCTTCTTCCATTCGCGCACGTCAAAAGGCTGCGACAGCTCGCCCGGTGTGTCGTGCATCAGCGGCGTCAGCACCACTTCCTTTTCCACGCCGAGGTGGCCCACGCAGACCTCGCTGTAGGCCTTGGCGAAACCCTTGTAGATGGCCCAGTCGCTGCGGCTTTGCCAGGCCGGGTCGACGGCGGCAGACAGCGGGTGGATGAAGGGGTGCATGTCGCTGGTGTTGAGGTCGTTCTTCTCGTACCAGGTGGCCGTGGGCAGAACGATGTCGGAGTACAGACAGGTGGTGCTCATGCGGAAGTCGAGTGTGACCAGCAGGTCCAGCTTGCCTTCGGGGGCTTTGTCGTGCCAGACCACTTCGGTCGGCTTCGCCTCTTCGGCCCCGAGATCCTTGCCTTGCACGCCGTTGCTGGTACCGAGCAGGTGCTTCAGGAAATACTCGTGACCCTTACCCGACGAGCCCAGGATGTTGGACCGCCAGACAAACATGTTGCGCGGCCAGTTGTCGGGGTGGTCGGGGTCGGTGCAGCTGAGTTTCAGGCTGCCGTCTTGCAGGCCACGCACGGCATAGTCCTTGGGCTCCAGGCCGGCGGCCAGTGCGTC
>JANOJR010000260.1:0-56824 GCA_031418855.1 Rubrivivax sp. | reverse complement strand
ACCATGTTGGCGGCACGCTCCATGCCGATCAGGCGCGGCAGCAGGTACATCGCGCCCAGCGGCGGAATGCAGCCGATCGCCGTCCAGTTCTCGTGGAAGAACGACTTCTTCGACACCACGCGGAAGTCCGTCGCCAGCGCGATGTCGCAGCCCGTGCCGACGGCCGCGCCATTGACGATGGCAACGGTCGGCTTGGCACACAGCTTGAGCATGCGCACCACGCCCTGGAAGAAGCCGTAGACGTTCTTTTGAACCTCGTCCGGCGTCATCTTCTGCACTTCGCGCAGGAACGCCTTGTCACCGCCCGACGAGAAGTCCTGGCCGTTGCCAGTCAACGTGATGACGCGCACGCCAGGGTCGGCCTCGAAGGCCTTGATGACCTCCATGACCTCGCCGATGTATTGCGGCACGAGGCCATTGCGTGTCTCCGGGCGGTTGAAGATGATCTGGCCGACACGGTCTTCGACGCGGGTCTGGAGCTGCTCGCTCATGGTGGATTCCTTGAAGGGTGGATGGGTTCGCGTCAGTGCGCGGCGGCGGCGCGGATCATGTGCCTGGCGATCGTGATCTGCTGGATCTGTGTCGTGCCTTCGTAAATGCGAAAGACGCGCGCATCGCGATACAGCCGCTCCACCGGTGAGTCCTGCAGATAGCCCGCACCGCCGAAGATCTGCAGCGCACGGTCGGCCACACGGCCGACCATCTCAGACGCAAACATCTTGCAGCTCGCCGCATCCATCGAGAAGTCTTCGCCGCGGTCGCACCTGGCGGCGGTCTGCTGCACCAGCGCCTTGGCCGCAAGGTACTCGGCCTGGCTGTCGGCGAGCATGGCTTGCACGAGCTGGAACTGCGCGATCGCCTGGCCGAACTGGCGGCGCTGCATCGCGTAGCGCAGCGCTTCATCGATCAGCCGACGCGCGAGGCCTACCGACGCAGCGCCGATGTGCAAGCGCCCGCGGTCGATGGTGCGCATGGTGAGCTTGAAGCCCTTGCCCTCTTCGCCCAGCAGCGCATCGGCGGGAACCACGCAGTCTTCGAAGTGCAGGTCGCCCGTGTGCGCGCCCTGCTGGCCCATCTTGCGGTCGGGTGGCCCCTGCACCAGGCCGGGCGTGCCGCGCTCCACCAGGAACACCGAAACGCCACGTCCGCCCGTGGAGCCGGGCTCGGTGCGCGCGACGACATTGATCACATCCGCAACGGGCGCGCCGGTGATGAATCGCTTGGCGCCGTTGATGACCCAGCAGCCGTCGGCGCGTCGATGAGCGCGCGTATTGAGCGCCGTCGCGTCGGAGCCGCTCGAAGGCTCGGTCAGTGCGAAGGCCGTCAGCAGCTCACCGGATGCGATGCGCGGCAGGTAATGGTTGCGCTGGCCCTCGGTGCCACCCCACAGGATGGCGCGCCCTCCCAGGCTGTTGTTCGCGCCCACAAAGCCGCGGAACGCTGGCGCCGCGTAGCAAAGCTCGAACACCACCTGCACTTCCTCGCAGGCATTGAGCTCCAGGCCGCCGTATTGCACCGGCAAGGTCATGCCGAAGAGCCCGAGCTTGCGCATGTCCTCAATCACGTCATGCGGAATGCGGTCTTGTGCCGCCACCTGCGCTTCGACCGGGATCAGGCGTTCGCGCACGAAGCGCGCCACACTGCCGGTGAACGCCTTCAGGCTTTCCGCGTCGAGTGCCAAGCTTGCCTTTGCTGCGCGTTAGGGCTTCTTGAGCACGGGTCAGCCCGCCGCCGCGCGGCGGATCATGTGCTTGGCGATGGTGAGCTGCTGGATCTGGGTCGTGCCTTCGTAGATGCGGAACACGCGCACGTCTCGGTACAGCCGCTCGACCACGCTGTCCTGCATGTAGCCCGCGCCGCCGAAGATCTGCACCGCGCGGTCGGCCACGCGGCCGACCATCTCCGAGGCGAACATCTTGCAGCACGACGCTTCCATCGAAATGTTCTCGCCTGCGTCGCAGCGCGTGGCGCTGTCGATCACCAGCGCGCGCGCGGCGGCCATCTCGGCCTGGCTGTCGGCGAGCATGGCCTGAACCAGCTGGAACTCGGCGATCGGCTTGCCGAACTGGCGGCGCGCCATTGCGTACTTCAGCGACTCGTCGATCAAGCGGCGCGCGATGCCGACACAGATGGCGCCCATGTGCAGGCGGCTGCGGTCGATGCCCTGCATCGTGAGCTCAAAACCGCGGCCTTCCACGCCCAACAGCGCGTCGGCCGGCAGGCGGCAATCGTTGAACGCCAGCTCCGCCACGTGCGTGCCCTGCTGGCCCATCTTTTTCTCCGGCTTGCCGCGCATGAGGCCCGGTGTCTCGCCCGGCACGAGGAACACGGAGACACCCTTGCCCCCGATGGACTGCGGATCGCTGCGCGCGACGACGATGAACACGTCGGCGATGTCGGCATGCGTGATGAACGTCTTGCGGCCACTGAGCACCCAGGAGCCGTCGGGCTGCTTCGTCGCTTTGGTCTTCAGCGCGGCGGCGTCGGAGCCGGTTTCCGGTTCGGTCAATGCAAATGCCGTGACGATGGCTCCCGACGCGATTCCCGGGAGGTACCTGTCCTTCAGGGTTTCACTGCCGCCCACCAGGATGGCACGCCCACCCAGGCCGTTGTTGGCACCCAGATAGCCGCGAAAGGCGGGCGCCGCGTAGCAAAGCTCGAAGACCACGCGCACTTCCTCGGACGCGTTGAGCTCGAGGCCGCCGAATTTCGCCGGCAGCGTCATGCCAAACAGCCCGAGCTCGCCCATGCCGCGCAGCAGGTCGGCGGGAATGCGGTCTTCGGCGGCGACCTGCGCTTCGGCCGGAACGAGCCGCTCGCGGACAAAACGCGCGACGGTGTCGGTGAACTGCGCCAGGCTTTCCGCGTCCAGGGCCACGCTGTGTCCTTCGATGTTCGCTTGACCTATTCGGCCTTGATGTCGGCTTTGCGAATCACGTCGCGCCACTTCGGCAATTCGCTGCGAATCAAGGCGGCGAGGTCGGAGGGCGGCCCACCTGCCGGCACGGCGCCGAGCTCTTCGAGCTTCTTCGCGACTTCAGGGTTCTTCAGCACGGCCTGGAAGCCATCGTTCAGGCGCTTGACGATGGGCTCGGGCGTGCCAGCCGGGGCCACCATGCCAAACCATGCCGTTACCTCGAAGCCGGGAAACGTTTCAGCAATGGTCGGCACTTCCGGCATCGACGCCAGGCGCTGGGCCGAGGCGACACCCATCGCGCGCAGCTTGCCTGCCTTCACGTGGTTGTAGCCGACGATCGTGCTGGTGAACATCATGTGCACCTGCCCGCCGAGCACGTCGGATTGCGCAGCGCCCTCGCCCTTGTAGGGAACGTGCAGCATCTTCACGTCCGCCACGTTGCTGAGCAGTTCGCCGGACAAGTGCTGCGTGGTGCCCACGCCGCCGGTGGCGTACGCGTACTTGCCGGGGTTGGCCTTGACCAGCGCCATCAGCTCGCGCATGTTGTTCGCGGGAACGCTGGGGTGCACGGCGAGCAGGGTGTAGGAGCGCGCGAGCGTCATGATCGGCGCGAAGTCCTTGAGCGAGTCGTAGGGAATGTTCGCGAAGAGGCTGGGGTTGACGGCCAGTGGGCCGATCGTGGAGAGGCCAATGGTGTAGCCGTCCGGCGCTGCCTTGGCGATCGCGTCGGTGCCGGTGATGCCATTCGCGCCCGGCCTGTTTTCCACGAAGACGTTATGGCCGAACGCTTCGCCGAGCTTTTGCGCCATCACGCGGGCCAGCACATCGGTCGGGCCGCCTGCCGCGTACGGCACGATCAAGCGGATGGGCTTGTTCGGATAGGCCTGGGCGAACGCCGCCGGGGCGAATGCGAGGGCGCCTAGTGCAATTGACGCAACTGACGCCACTGACGTGACTGATGCGAGCCAACGCGCTGCGAACTTCTGGATCATGCTTGTGTCTCCTGGAGCCAATTCGGGATGCAGCCCATGTTGCGCCAAGGACCCCGCCTTGACACTTGAGCTTTGTTTGTCTCGGTGGAAGAGGATTCAACTCACCAGCCACCGAACGACAGGCCGCCATTCACGCTGAGCGTCTGGCCGGTAATTTGCGAGGCAGCGTCGCTCGCGAAGAACGTCACGGCCTCGGCAACTTCGTCGGCCGTCGGCGCACGCCCCGACGGAAAACGGGCAAGGGCCTTGGCGAAGAGCTTGCTGCCGAAACTCTCGCTGGCGAACATGCGGTCCCAGCTGGTCGTGTTCGACGTGATCGTGAGCGCCACTGAGTTGACGCGAATCTTGTCCGTCGCAAGCTCTCGTGCGAGTGCCTTGGACATCAGGATGATGGCGGCCCCTGCGGCCCCGATGACCGATTCACCAGGCGTGGGATGGCGCGCCGCGTCCGTGCCGATCATCACCACCGAACCACCGCCCGCGTCGCGCAGGTAGGGCAGCGCGGCATGCACGGGCAGGATTCGGCCCATGACGCGGACGCGCAAACCGGCTTCGATTTGTTCCGCCGTCATCTGCGCGAACGGCATCGGACCCAGCGGGCTCTGCGCGCCGGAACTCACCACCACGTCGACGCGTCCCATGCGACGCGCCGCCTCGGCGGCCACCGCAGCGCAACTCGCCGCATCGCATGAGTCGCCCTGCAGGAAGAAGGACCGGGGCGACAGCTCGCGCAGCAAACTCGCCGCCGCCTCGCCGGTGTCCGTGGACCGGCCGGTGATGGCAATCACAGCGCCGTCGAGCGCCATGCGCCGAGCCACGGCAAGGCCGATGCCGGCGGAACCGCCCGTGACCAGAACCGCCTTGCCCTTCATCGATACCTGCGCTGGACGAACTCCGCCACGCACACCGGCTTGGGTTCGCCCTCGCGCTCGACATTCATGTCCCAGGTGAGCTGCAGGCCATTGCCCGAGACTTCCTCGCAGGCCAGCAGCTTGATGCGGCAGCGCAGGCGGCTGCCCACCGGCACCGGTGCGGGGAAGCGCACCTTGTTCATGCCGTAGTTGATGCCCATGCGCATCTGCTCGACCTTGATCGCCGTCGCGTACATCCTGGGCAGCAGCGACAGCGTGAGGAAGCCGTGCGCGATGGTCGTGCCGTAGGGCCCTTCCTTGGCGCGAACCGGGTCGACGTGGATCCACTGGTGATCGCCGGTCGCATCGGCGAACAGGTTGATCTGCGCCTGCGTCACCAGGGTCCATTCGCTCGTCGCGACGTCCTGCCCCACGAGTGGCGGCAGCTCGTCCAGCGTGGCGAAGATTCTCATGACTTGTCTCCTTTGTTTTGGGTCGCGGCGTCAGCCGGCCATCGTCAAGCCACCGCTCACGCTCAGCACCTGGCCCGTGACGTAGTTGGAGCCCGGCGCCAGGAGGTAGTGCACGGCGTGCGCCACGTCTTCGGGCTGGCCGAGGCGGCGAAACGGGATGGCGCTGATCAGCGCCTCGCGCAGCCCCGGGGAGGCTTGCGTGTTGAAAAGCGGCGTGTCGGTTGGGCCGGGGCAGACGCAGTTGACATTGATTTGGTAGCGCGCCATCTCACGCGCCAGCGACTTGGTGAATGCGATCAGGCCGCCCTTGGTCGCCGCATAGGCGGTTTCGCCCATGCTGCCGACGCGTCCGGCGTCGCTCGCGATGTTGACGATCTTGCCGGCGTTGGACGAAATCATCGACGGCAGGACCAGTTGCGTCAGCCGCATCGCGCCCAGCAAGTTCACGGCCACCAGTCGCTCCCACAGTTCCGGGTCGTTCTTCATGAACGGGCCGACCTGGTCGAAACCTGCGGCGTTGACGAGTCCATCGACGCGGCCATGCTGGGCCAGCACCGTCTGCGCGAATGACTTGACCGAGTCGGCCTTGGCCAGGTCGAGCTGGGTCACCGCCACATTCGCCACCATGTGCCCGGCGCTTTCATGTTCCTGCACCGTGCGCTGCGCGCCCTCAAAGTTGAGATCGCCGATGTGCACCGTGGCGCCGTGCGCCGCCAGCAGCAGCGCGGTGGCCTTGCCAATGCCCGATGCGCCGCCAGTCACGACGATGATCCTGTCTTTCAAATCCATGCGTGCTCCCGTGCGTGCTTCACTACAGTGACCAGGCTAGGCGCGTGCCTTCGTCGATGGCGCGAACGGCATCGAGTTCGCTGGCGATGTGCGCACCGCCAAGCACATCCACCTTGACACCGGCCGCGAGCAATTCGTCGGCGAGCGCACAGTTGACTTCCTGGCCAGCGCAGATGACGACGGTGTCGACCGGCAGCAACCGGGGCTCGCCGTTCACGCTTATGTGCAAGCCCTCGTCGTCCACGCGCTCGTAGGTGCAACCGGCCAGCGTCGTTACGCCGCGTCGGCGTAGCTTGCTGCGGTGAATCCAGCCGGTACTCACGCCCAGGCGTTCACCGACGCGCGTGTTCGAGCGCTGCAGGATCGTCACCTGCCGCAGCGCCCGCGGCGTTTGCATGGGCTTCAGGCCGGTGGGCGAGGCAGCGCTGGTGTCCACGCCCCAGTCCTCAAAGAATTCCTCGGGCGTCTCGCGGCGCGTAGCCGCGTGCAAGGAAGTCAGCAACTCGGCGACATCGAAGCCGATGCCTCCGGTGCCGATGATGGCCACGCTGCGACCCGCCGTCTTGCGGCCCATGATCACGTCGATGTAGGACACCACCTTGGCATGGTCGGCGCCGGGGAATGACACCGCGCGCGGCAGAATACCGGTGGCGATGATGACGCGGTCAAATTCACCCATCGCGAGCTGCTGCGCGGTGGCGCGCGTATTCAGGCGCACGTCCACGCCGTTGCGCGCCAACTGCTCGCGAAAGTAGCGCAGCGTCTCGGCAAACTCGATCTTGCCCGGCACGCGCATCGCCAGGTTGAGTTGGCCGCCGATGACATCGGAGGCCTCGAACAGCGTGACCCGGTGGCCGCGTTCTGCCGCCTGTGTCGCAGCCGCGAGCCCGGCCGGGCCGGCGCCGACGACCGCGACATTCAATTTGTGCGCCGGTGGCGGAGAAAGGAATTCGATCTCGCGACCGGCCTTGGGGTTGACCATGCAGCTGGTCGCCTTCTGGCTGAACGCATTGTCCAGGCAGGCCTGGTTGCAGGCGATGCAGGTATTGATGGTTTGCGGCAGCCCCGCCGCAGCCTTCTGCACGAAGAACGGGTCGGCCAGCAGCCCGCGCGCCATCGACACCATATCGGCGTCGCCGCTGGCCAGCATGTCTTCGGCCATTTCCGGCGTGTTGATGCGGTTGGACATCACGACCGGGATACGCACGGCCTTCTTCAGGCGCGCGACGGCAAAGCGGAAGGCGCCGCGCGGCACGGGGTAGGCGATGGTCGGCACCACCGACTCGTGCCAGCCGATGCCGGTATTCAGCAGGTCGGCACCCGCAGCCTCCACTGCCTGCGCGAGTGCTGCGATCTCCCCGGCGCTGCAGCCGCCTTCGGCGAGGTCGATGGCGGAGATGCGGTAATCAATGATGAACGCAGGCCCGGTGGCCGCGCGGATACGTCGCACGATCTCGACCGCAAAGCGCATGCGCTTCTCAGCGCTGCCGCCCCACTCATCGCTGCGGTTATTGCAACGCTGCGTGGTGAACTGGTTCACGAGGTAGCCTTCGGAGCCCATCACTTCGACACCGTCGTAGCCAGCCTCTTCGGCCAGTTTCGCGCAACGCACGAAGTCTTCCACCGTTTTCTCGACCTCTGCGGTGCTGAGGGCGCGCGGCGTGCGTGTGTTGATCGGCGAGCGGATGTCCGAGGCGCCGACCAGGTTGTCGACCTTGCCGTTGCGGCCCGCATGCAGCAGCTGCAGCAGGATCTTGCCGCCGTGGCTGTGCACGGCATCGGTGACTGGCTTGTGCTCTTCGAGCGCCTGGTGCGAATGGGTCAGCACGGCGGCGCCCGGCTCGATCAGGCCTTCGTCGTTGGGCGCGCAACCACCCGTCACGATCAGCGCCGCACCGCCCTTGGCGCGCTCAGCGTAGAAGGCCGCCATGCGCCGCACCGGCTGGTCCTGCATGTCGATGCGGGTGTGCATTGAGCCCATCAGAACGCGGTTGCGCAGGACCGTGCGCCCGAGGTCGAGCGGCGCCAGCAAGTGCGGGAATGCGGGTGTCGTCATGGGTTCAATCTTTGCAGTCGCGCACGGCGCGGAAGTTGGGCTTGCGCTTTTCGCGCAAGGCGTTCATCACCTTTTCGCGGTTGATCGTGACGCGCGCCACGCCGACCTTCTTGGCATACAGGATGTCGTTGAATTCCATCGTCTTGTCGCTTCGGGTTGAATCAGGAAACCGGCTCAAATCGGATCCCAGGTGAACACGTCCTGGCTGCGCTCCAGCGGCGTGAACTGGGCACGCATGGCGGGGATGGCCTGCTGCGCGATGCGCTCGGGGGTCCAGCCCTCGGCGTGGTGGACGGAGCGCACCGGGCGCGGCTGTGAGAACAGGAAGATCTCGTTGGCGCGCACACCGAAGATCTGCGCCGTGACGTCCTTGGCCAGGTCGCTTGCCAGGTACACCGCCAGGGGTGCGATCTTGGCCGTCTCCATCGTCTTCAGGCGCTCGACGCGCTTGAGCTGGTCGGGCGTTTCGGTGGGGATGCTGCTGATCATGCGGCTCCACGCAAAGGGCGCGATGCAGTTGGAGCGCACCTTGAATTTCGCCATGTCCAGCGCCACCGAGCGCGACAGGCCCGCGATGCCGAGCTTGGCCGCCATGTAGTTGGCCTGGCCGTAGTTGCCGATGAGGGCCGAGGTCGACGTCATGTTGACCAGCGAGCCGCCGTTCTCGCTCTTGAAGTGCGGCGCCGCCGCACGCGCCATGAAGAACGAACCGTTCAGGTGCACGTCGATCACCGTCTGCCACTCGTCGATCGACATGTTGAAGAAGAATCGGTCGCGCAGGATGCCAGCGTTGTTGACCACGCAGTCGATGCGCCCGAACGTGTCGACAGCTTTCGCGACGATGCGCTGCGCCGAGTCCCAGGCCGCGACGCTGTCGGTGCTGGCGACCGCCTTGCCACCCTGCGCGGAGATCTCCGCGACGACGCTCTGCGCGGGGCCCTGGTCGGCACCTTCACCGGTGAGCGATGCACCCAGGTCGTTGACGACAACCGATGCACCCGCCGCCGCCATGGCCAGCGCGATGTCTCGGCCGATGCCGCCGCCCGCGCCCGTGACCACCACCACCTTGCCGTCCATCAAGCCTGCCATGTCGTCTCCTGTGTGCTGTTGCCGGCCTTCACACCGCGCCCGATTTGCGCAAGGCCTCAATGTCGCGGCCGGCAAAGCCGAGCTCGCCAAGGATGGCGTCCGTGTGCTCGCCCAGTGCGGGCACCGGCCCCATCATCGGGTCGTCCTGGCGGCTCATGCCCGGTGGCAGCAGCGCAGGCAGTGGGCCCACCGGCGAGCCGATCGTGGTCCAGCGGTCCCGCGCCTTTAGCTGCGGGTGATCCCACACCTCGCGCATGTCGTTCATGCGCGCGTTGGCGATGCCCGCCTCGTCGAGGCGGGCCACCAGCTGTGGCCCCGTGAGACCATGGAAAACCGTTTCGATTTCTGCGCGCAGTTGCGCTTGGGCAGCAACGCGCTGCGCGTTGCCGCCATACGCGGGATGGGCCAGGATCTCCGGTTGCTGAAGCACCGTGCGGCAGAACGATTCCCACTCGCGCTGGTTCTGCACGGCCAGGATCACCGTGGCGCCGTCGCCCGCGTGGAAAGGGCCATAGGGAAAGATCGCGGCATGCGAAGCGCCCGCGCGCGCCGGTGGCTCGGCGCCCTCATACGTGTAGTACAGCGCATAGCTGGTCCATTCGGTCATGGCTTCCAGCATCGAGACTTCGATGTGCGAACCCTTGCCGGTCGTGCCCCGGCGCAGCAGCGCCGCCAGCACGTTGCTGTAGGCGTACATGCCCGCCGCGATATCGGCCACCGACGCGCCGGTCTTGGCGGGCGCCTCGGGCGTGCCGGTGATGGAGACCAGGCCCGCTTCGCTCTGGATCAGCAGGTCGTAGGCTTTCTTGTCGCGGTACGGGCCGTCGGGGCCATAGCCGGAGATGTCGCACAGGATCAACCGCGGGTGACCCGCCGAGAGCTTCTGCCACGACAGGCCCAGGCGCGCAGCAGCGCCGGGCGCGAGGTTCTGCACCACGACATCGGCTTTCGCGATTAGCGCGTCAAGGACGGGCTGCGACTCGCGGTGCTTGATGTCGAGCGTGAGGCTTTCCTTGGAACGGTTGACCCAGACGAAGTGCGAGGCGAGGCCCTTGGCCCGGGTGTCGTAAGCGCGCGCGAAGTCGCCCGCGCCGGGCCGCTCGACCTTGATGACGCGGGCCCCCAGGTCGGCCAGATGCCGCGTGCAGAAGGGTGCCGCGATCGCGTGTTCGAAAGTGACGACCGTCAGGCCTTCCAGCGTTCTCATCGAAGGCCCATCAGTACGACCGCGGCAGCCCGAGCACATGCTCGGCAACGTAAGACAGGATCATGTTGGTGGAGATCGGCGCCACCTGGTACAGGCGCGTCTCGCGGAACTTGCGCTCCACGTCGTATTCGGTGGCGAAGCCGAAACCGCCGTGGAACTGGATGCAGGCGTTTGCCGCTTCCCACGACACATCGGCGGCCAGCAGCTTGGACATGTTGGCCTCGGCGCCGCAGGGCTGGCCGGCGTCGAACAATGCCGCTGCCTTGAAACGCATCAGGTCGGCGGCCTGCAGGTTGACCCAGGCCCGCGCGATCGGGAACTGCACGCCCTGGTTCTTGCCGATCGGGCGGTCGAAGACGATGCGCTCGCTGGCGTACTTCACCACTTTTTCGATGAACCAATGTGCATCGCCGATGCACTCGGCGGCGATCAACGTGCGCTCGGCGGTCAGGCCGTCCAGGATGTACTTGAAGCCCTTGCCTTCCTCGCCGATCAGGTTCTCCACCGGGACTTCCAGGTTATCGAAGAAGAGCTCGTTGGTCTCGTGGTTGACCATGTTGGCGATCGGCCGCACGGTCATGCCCTTGGCCATGGCTTGCTTCACGTCCACGAGGAAGATCGACATGCCGTCGGACTTGCGCTTGACCTGGTCGAGCGGCGTCGTGCGGGCCAGCAGGATCATCAGCTCGGAGTGCTGTACGCGCGAGATCCAGACCTTCTGGCCGTTGACGACGTAGCGCTCGCCCTTCCTGACGGCGGTGGTCTTGAGCCTGGTGGTGTCGGTGCCGGTCGTGGGCTCGGTCACGGCCATCGACTGCAGCCGCAGCTCGCCGCTGGCGATGCTGGGCATGTAGCGCTCCTTCTGCGCCTTGGAGCCGTGACGCAGCAGGGTGTTCATGTTGTACATCTGGCCATGGCAAGCGCCGGCGTTGCCGCCGCAACGGTTGATCTCTTCCATGATCACCGACGCTTCGGCCAGGCCCAGGCCGGAGCCGCCGTACTCCGTCGGGACGAGGGCTGCAAGCCACCCCGCCTTCGTCAGCGCGTCGACGAATGCCTCGGGATAGCCCTTTTGCTCATCGATACGGCGGAAGTAGTCGGCGGGAAGTTGCGCGACCAGGCCGCGAATGGCATCGCGGATGTCCTGGTAGGGATCGTGGGTGCTCTGCATGGCTGGCAAGCATCGTGGCGGGCGCCGACACTGACAATCGAATTGTTTTGCCGATGATTGAGCAAATCTAAATGCGCCGCCGATTGGCATACCATCGATTGAATTCAATTCAAGCCAACGCCTGCGACCATGCGGAACATGCCGCCCCTGAATGCGCTGCGTTCATTCATATCGACTGCACGCCACCTCAGCGCTACCAAAGCTGCCGCCGAGCTCCATGTGACGCTGGGTGCGGTGAGCCACCAATTGCGTGCGCTCGAAGAGTTTCTGGGCGTGGACCTGTTCCTGCGCGGCCATCGCCAGCTGACGCTGACTGACGCCGGCGAGCGCTACTTTCGCGACGTGTCGGCCGCATTCGATGCCATCCGCGCCGCCACCACCCTCCTTGTAGAACCCGCCAACAAGGAGATGCTGAAGCTGCGCGCCTACACGACGTTCTCGCTGCGCTGGCTGATCCCGCGGCTGTCGAGCTTCTACGCCGAGAACCGGTCGGTGGAACTGGTGCTGTCGACCAACAACGACCCGGTCGACTTCAGCCGCGAGAAGCTGGATTTCGCCATTCGCCTGGGCAAGGGCGAGTGGCCCGGTTCGATGGCGGAGAAGCTCATCCCCAACATCGTCGCGCCCGTCTGCAGCCCGGCCCTGCTTGAACGCGGGCCTGCGGTGAAGGAGCCGGCCGACCTCATGCAGCACGTGCTGCTGCAATCGACCTGGCCGGAGCGCCGCGACGACTGGCCGGCGTGGCTGGCCGCGCAGGGCGTGGCCACACTGGATGATTTCAGCTTTCTGTACTTCGAAAGTTCGGCGCTGAGCTACCAGGCTGCCCTCGAGGGCCAGGGCTTTGCGATGGCGCAGATGGCGCTGGTGCAAGACGACATCGCCGCCGGGAGGCTGGTGCGCCCGTTCGACCGCTACCTCGACCGGGGCGAGTTCACGTACTACCTGATCTACCCCGAGAGCCGACGGCTCACGCCACAGATGACGATCTTTCGCGAGTGGCTGCGCGCACAGTGCGCAGCGTTCAACGAAGCCTTGCCGCCGGCCGCCAAGGCGTAGCCCGCAGCCTGCGGCGCGCTCAGCGGCCCTTGAACTCGGCAGGCCGTTTGGCCAGCAGCGCTGCGATGCCCTCCGCCGCGTCCTGGGTCGCCGCGACCCGGGCGATGGCGAGCGCCTCTTCCTCCAGTTGCGACTGAAGCTGCGATGCACCGGCGCGCATAAACAAACGCTTGATCTCGCCATAGGCTCGGGTCGGCCCCCGGGCGAGCTGGCGGGCAATCGTGCCGGCTTCCTCGACCAGCCGTTCGCCCGGCACGACCACGTCCACCAGGCCGGCAGCCTGGGCGGATGCGCTGTCAAGCACCTCGGCCAGCATTACGAACCGGCGCGCGCGTGCCATGCCCATGCGTGCGCTGAGGGTCGCGCTCGTGCCCGAATCGCAGCTCAGGCCGATGCGCGCGAAGGCCGAGCCAAAGCGGCTGTCCTGCGCGGCGACGACGACGTCGCAGCCTGCCACGAGCGATAGCGAGCCGCCCATCACGGCGCCCTGCACCTGTGCGACGAGCGGCACCGGCAGCGCCCAAAGCCGCTGCAGCGCCATGTGCAGGTCGCTGGTCCACGCGTGCACCAGCGCGGGCAGGCCACCCGCCGGCGCATCGAACGAGCGAAGATCGCCGCCGAAGCTGAAGTCGCGGCCCTGCGCGCGCAGCAGCACGCAACGCAGGCCCTCGCATTGCCACAGCCAGAGCACGCGCTCCTTGATCTCATCGATGAGCGCACGGTCCAGCGGATTGCCACGCTGCGCTTGTGTCAGCGTGAGCACGGCCAGGCCGTCCTCGAAACTGCTGGCCAACGAAGACGTCATGCGCTGCCCCTTCAATACTGCACGGCCACGCGGCCGATGCGCTTGCGCGCGAACTGGCGCGCGCTTTCCTGCAGCGCCTTCGGGTCATCGGTCAAAGGCGGCCGTCGGTCAAAAGCATCCGCGCATTCAACCGCTGGCGCCGCAGCACTTCAATCGATTTCTTTTTCTGTGGGTTGAGCGGAATTCGACCGACCCCAAGAATTACTCAATTGCGCCCTTGCGATGCGCCGCCCATCATCGCCCGCAAGCAGGAGACCAATCAATGCAGATTGCAGACGTATTTCCGCGCGACCTGTTCCGCGGCAAAACGGCCTTCATCACCGGGGGCGGCAGCGGCATCAACCTGGGCATCGCGCGAAACTTCGCCGCCCTGGGCGCCAACATCGCCATCTGCAGCCGCGACATCAGCAAACTAGAGCGCGCCAGCGAAGCCTTGCGCGCGCTCGGTGCCAAGGTGTTGCCGGTGTCGGCAGACGTGCGCGACCCGGCGGCCGTTGCGGCCGCGCTGGCGCGCAGCAAGGCCGAACTCGGCCCGGCCGATGTCGTCATCTCCGGCGCCGCCGGCAATTTCATCTGCGAAGCCGAGAAGCTCTCGCCGAACGGATTCAAGACGGTGGTCGATATCGACCTGCTGGGATCCTTCAACGTCGCGCGCTGCGCGCTCGACCAGCTCAAGGCCACGCGCGGTTCGCTGATCTTCATTTCCGCCGGCCTGGCGTGGCTGCCCTACTCGCACCAGGCCCATGCGGCAGCGGCCAAGGCCGGCATCGACGCGTTGATGAAAAACCTCGCACTCGAGTGGGGCCGCCATGGCATCCGCGCCAACAGCATCGCGCCGGGCTACATCGGGGACACAGAAGGCACGCAGCGCCTCGCGCAAGGTCCCGTGCTCGATGCGGTGATGGCCACCACGCCGCTGGCACGCCTGGGCACCACGGATGACATCGGGCACGCTGCGGTGTTCCTCGCGTCGCCGCTCGGCTCGTTCATCACTGGCACGGTGCTGGTCGTCGACGGCGGTCATTACCTGGAAGGCCCCGCGCTTCTTAACGCCGCGCAGCGCAGCCTGTCCGCGCAGGCGGCATGAACCCTGCGGGCGCAGGCTCCATGAATGCACCGGACGGCGCCCGCAACCTTGCGGTGCAGGGCATCGCCGTATCGTTTGGCGGCATCCACGCATTGCGTGGCGTCTCCATGACGGCGCCGGCCGGAAAGATCACGGCCGTGATCGGCCCCAATGGCGCGGGCAAGACCAGCCTCTTCAACACCATCTCGGGCTTCTACAAGCCCGACGCCGGCCGTGTGTTCCTCGGCGGCGTGGACATCACGGCGACGCCGGTACACGCGCGCGCCGGCATGGGCCTGGCGCGCACGTTTCAGAACGTCGCCCTGTTCCGCGGCCTGAGCGTGCTGGAGAACATCAAGCTGGGCGGGCATCACCTGATGCGCGCGGGGCCCTTGGCCGCGCTCTTCGGTATGCCGGCGGCGCGGCGCGAGGAGCTGGCGCTGCGAGCGGAAGTGGAGAGCCGCGTCATCGACTTCCTCGAGCTCGACAACGTGCGCCACAAGCCGGTGGAGGCGCTGTCGTACGGCCTGCAAAAGCGCGTGGAACTCGCGCGTGGACTGGCCATGCGCCCATCGGTGCTGTTGCTCGACGAGCCCGTGGCGGGCATGAACCGCGAAGAAACAGAAGACATGGCGCGCTTCATCCTGGACGTGCAGGAGGAATGGGGCGTCACGGTCGTGCTGGTCGAGCACGACATGGGCATGGTGATGGACATCTCGCATCACGTGGCCGTGCTGAACTTTGGCGAACTCATCGCGCAAGGCACGCCCGCGCAGGTGGCGCGCGACCCCGAGGTGGTGAAGGCCTACCTTGGCGGCGAGACCGCCGACGTGCAGACCGTGGCCGTCGCATGACCAACGTCTACATCTTCACCGAGTTCACGCTGCTGGGCCTGCTGGCCAGTGGCATCTCCGCGCTGATGGCGCTCAGCTTCGTGCTCGTCTACAAGGGCACGCGCGTGGTGAACTTCGCCGCAGGCGAGGTCATGATGCTTGGCGCCTACCTCTACTACACCGCCGCCGTCGTCCTCAGGATGCCGCCCGCCATTGCGCTGCTGCTTGCGCTCGTGGGCATCGCGCTGGTCAGCGTGGCGATCGAGGCGCTGGTGTTGCGCCCGCTGGCGGGCCAGCCGACCATCGCCATCCTGATGGCGACCATCGGCATGGCGAGCCTGCTGCATGGCGGTGTCGAAATCATCTGGGGCCACGACCCGCTGGAAACGCCCGCGTTGCTGCCCCGCTTTCCGGTGAACTGGGGCGAAGTCATGATTCCAGGCGCGGCAATAGGCAACTTCGTCGTCGCCAGCGCGCTCATCGCAGCGCTGGTGGCCTTCTTCCGCTTCTCGCGCGCGGGCATCGCGATGCGTGCGACGGCGAGCGACCCTGTCACCGCCGCGACGCTGGGCGTCGACATCCGCGCTTCCCAGCGCATGACATGGATGCTTTCCGGCGTGACCGGTACCGTCGCAGGCGCGCTCATCGCGAGCTCGGGCAGCGTGTCGCCGGCCCTCGCCGCCAGCGCGCTCAGCGTCTTTGCGGTGGTCATTCTCGGCGGGCTCGACAGTGTGGCGGGCGCGATTCTCGCCAGCCTGATCGTCGGCGTGCTGGAGAGCCTGACGGTGGGCTACATCGGCGGCAAGATGCGCGACGTGTTTCCCTACCTGGTGGTGCTCGCGATGCTGATCGTGCGGCCCTACGGCCTGCTCGGCACGCGCGAGATCGAAAGACTCTGATGCGCACGGGCGTCTATTTCGAAAACTACCGCGGCGAGGAGCAGCTGTGGGACTCGCCCGCGTCACGCGCCTGGATGGCCCTCTTCATCCTCGCTGTCGCGCTCTTGCCTGTGTGGGGATCGGACTATGTGGTCGCCATGGCGTGCATCGTCGGCATCCACCTCGTCGCGACGATGGGCCTCAATATCACCACCGGCAGCGCCGGCTTGATCTCACTCAGCCAGGCCGCGTTCATGGGCGTCGGGTGCTACGCCGTCTCCTGGTTCGCCAAATGGGGCCTGCCGTTCTGGATCGCGTTGCCGCTTGCCGGCGCGCTCGCCGCGGCGATAGGCATGCTGGTCGGGCTGCCGAGCCTGCGCGTCAAGGGCATGTACTTCGCCATCGCGACACTGGCGGCGCACTTCGTGTTGAGTTTCCTGTTCCGCGAATGGACGCCGGTCACGGGCGGGCCGCGCGGCGTGACGATTCCCCAGGCCAGCTTCCTTGGCATGCAACTCAGCGGCGACCGCCGCATGTTCTACCCGATCTTCGCGTGCGCGCTGCTGCTCGGGCTGGCCGCAGCAAACGTCACGCGCAGCTACGTCGGTCGCGCCTTCGTCGCCGTGCGCGACCGCGACATCTCGGCCGAGATCCTGGGCGTGAACCTGCTGCGCTACAAGGTGCTGGCGTTCATGCTCGGGGCGTTCTACGCCGGCGTCGCGGGCGGCCTGCTGGGCTACTTTTATGGCGCGATCACCTCCGAATATTTCACCTTCAGCCTGTCGGTGTTCTATGTCGCCGCGATCATCGTCGGCGGCCTCGGCCGCGTCCTGGGCAGCGTCCTGGGCGCCGTGTTCATGACCTTCGTGCCCGAGTCGCTGCGCCTTGTGTCGAGCGCGCTTTCGGGCTCGCTGCCGGCGCTTGCGAACCTGCTGCTGCCGATGGGGCAGGTCGTGTTCGGCGTGCTGATCATCGCGTTCCTCATCTTCGAGCCTCACGGCCTGGCCCAGGTGTGGGCCCGCGTGAGGCGCGCTTTCCACCTGTGGCCCTTCAAGACCTAAAAGGGTCTGAACACATTCGCCACGCCCATCGCAACCCACTGGAGACCACCATGACGCAAAACCGCAGACAAGTGTTGACACAAGCGTTGAAAGCAAGCGGCGCCGCCGCCGTACTGGGCGTGGGCGCATGGCGACCCGCGTTCGCCCAGGCGAAAGCCGAGGTCGTGATCGGCGCCGCACACCCCATGACCGGCTTCATGTCGTTCGCGGGCGTCGCCAGCAACAACGCCATGGGCGACTACATCAACTGGCGCAACCAGAACGGCGGCATCCTCGGACACAAGATCCGCTATGTCGGCGAAGACAGCGCCTACAAGGTCGACCAGGGCGTGGCGGTTGTGAAGAAGATGATCGCCTCGGACAAACCGTCGTTCATCTTCCTCGACGGCACACCTCTGTCCAAGGCCGTGGCGCGCGATGTACTCGCCACCGGCACGGTGATGAGCGGCGGCTTCTCGTCGTCGGAGGCGCTGCTCGACCGGGCCGCTTACCCGCACCACTTCCTGTCGGGACCAACCTTCGGCGCCACCCATGAAATCCTGATGGAATACATCGGCCGGGTCTCAAAGGGCAGCGAGAAGCCGAAGATCGCGCTGGTCCACTCCGACCAGGAGTTCGGCAACGAGGCGATTCCGCATTCGAAAGCGCGGGCGGCGAAACTGGGGCTTCCCATCGTGCAGGAAATCGTCACCAAGCCCACCGGCGTGGACGTGACCTCCGAAGTCGCGAAGCTGCGCCGCTCGCGGCCAGACATCGTGATTTTTCAGGGCTACATCATGAACCCGGTGCCGGAATTCGTGCGCCAGATGCGCGAGGCGGGCTTGAACGCACAGGTGATGTCGACCACTTACGGCCTCGATCGCATCATGTACGAGGCGCTGGCCAAAAATGGTGAGCGGCTCACCGGCGTCATGCCCTACCGCTACGGCTACGACACCGACTCCAAGATGATGACGACCATGCGCGAGTACGTCGCCAAGGTTCGCCCGCAGCAGGAATCGATCTCGGTCTTCTACATCCACGCCTGGCTCACGGGCATGATCTTCTGCGAGGTGGCCGAGCGCTGCATCAAGGCGAACAAGAAGCTGACCCTGCCCAACATGAAGGCCGCGCTGGAATCGATCAAGGACTGGGACACCGGCGGCCTCACCGGGCTGCTGGTCGACCTGAGCGAGCACCAGATCAAGTCGGGCCGCGTCTACAGCTATGACCCGGCTTCCAAACGGATGGAGCCTGCCAGCGGATGGATCAGGGTCTGAACATCGCCACGCCCGCCGCGCCGCGCGAGACATCACGAACGGCGCCAAGCGCCTTGGCGATCGAGAACCTCGAGGTCGTCTACCACCACAGCATCCAGGCCTTGCGCGGCCTGTCCATCGAAGTGCCCGACGGCAAGATGGTGGCATTGCTCGGCTCGAACGGGGCCGGCAAGACGACGGTGCTGAAGGCCGCCTCGGGCATCCTGCCGATGGAAAACGGGCGTGTGGCCGGCGGTCGCCTCACCTTCTTTGGCCACGACATCGTCTCGCGCGCCGCGCACCAACTCGCGCGCGCCGGCATGGCCCACGTTCGCGAGGGCCGCCATGTCTTCGAGGACCTCACAGTGGAGGAGAACCTGAAGGCGGCGACGGCCGCGCTCAAGGGCCGCGCCGACGGCCAAGCAGCGGATCTCGACCTGGCCTTCGGCTACTTCCCGTGCCTGGCACAGCGCCGGCGCCAGCTCGCGGGCTATCTGTCGGGCGGCGAGCAACAGATGCTGGCCATCGGCCGCGCCCTCGTCGGCCGGCCGCGCCTGATGCTGCTCGACGAGCCGTCGCTGGGCCTCGCGCCGCTGATCGTGGCGGACATCTTCGAGATCATTCGCAGGATCAACAGCGAACAAAAGGTGGCCATGCTGATCGTCGAGCAAAACGCGCGCCTCGCACTCGAGACCGCCGACTACGGCTACATCATGGAGAACGGCCGCATCGTGCTCAACGGCAGCAGCGAGACCTTGCGCGCCGATGCCGACGTGCAGCGCTTCTACCTCGGGCGCAACGCCGGCGAGGAAGCGCGCTTAAGCTTTCGCGATGTGAAGCATTACAAGCGCCGCAAGCGTTGGCTTTCATGAGCCGCCGGGCCGCTCCCAAGGCTCATAGCCCCGCAGCGCTTGGCGCGGAGGGTAGTCCAGTGAATGGCGTCGCGAACGCACTGCGCGAGCTCACCTTGCCGCAGCGCCTTTTCCACTGGGCGCGCGTGCGGGCGAATGAGGTCGCCCTGCGCCAGAAGGACATGGGCATCTGGAAGCCGGTGACCTGGGCCGGCTATGCAACGCAAGCCGCGAGCTTCGGGCTGGGCCTGATCGAGCTGGGACTGCAGCGCGGTGAGCATGTGGCGATCCTGAGCGAGAACCGCCAGGAGTGGGTCTACATCCAGATGGGCGTCGGGCTGGTGCAGGGCGTGCCGGCGGGCGTGTACCCGACGTCGCCAGGACCGGAGGTCGAGTACCTGCTCACGCTGTGCGAAGCCCCCTACATCGTTTGCGAGGACCAGGAGCAACTCGACAAGGTGCTGGCGGTGCGCGAGCGCCTGCCCCGCCTGCGCCAGATCATCGTCATCGACCCGAAAGGGCTGCGCCACTACGAGCGCAGCGGCATCCTTGAATTCAGCGACGTGACGGCGCTGGGCCGGCGCGTGGCTGCGGACCAACCGCAGGCGATTACCAGCTATCTCGAGCGACAGAACATGGACGACACCGGCCTCGTCGTCTTCACCTCCGGCTCGACCGGCCGACCCAAAGCCGCGATGCTGTCGTGGCGTGGCCTTTGCCGCGCCGGCGAAGGCCTCAACGGCGTGCTGCGCGCCACACCCGACGACAAGGTGGTCTCGTACCTGCCGCTGTGCCACATGGCCGAGCAGATGTTCGCGGTGCAAGTGCCACTCACGACCGGCGCGGTGGTGAACTTCGCGGAGAGCATCCGAACGGTCCAGGAAGATCTGCGTGAAATTGCGCCACAGATCTTCCTGGCGGTGCCGCGAATCTGGGAAAAGTTTCATTCGGCCATCGAGATCCGCATGCGCGAGACCGGCGGCCTGCGCCTGCGCCTCTATCGCGCGGCGATGAGCGATCTGGGCGGCTTCGCGCATGTCGCCAAGGAACGCTGGACCTTGGCGCAGCGCGCCAGGGCGTGGCTGTGGCACCTGCTCGTGCTGCGCTCGCTGCTCAACTACGTCGGCCTGCGCCAGTGCCGCATCGCCGTCTCGGGTAGTGCGCCGATCTCGCCGGACATCCTGAAATTCTTCAAGACGCTGGGGCTGTCCGTGCGCGAGGCCTACGGCCTGACCGAAGCATCCGGGGCCAGCAGCCTGCAGCCGAGCGACGAGTCGCCGGTCGGCTCCGTCGGCGCGCCGTTCCCCGGCATCGAGATGAAGCTTGCCGAAGACGGCGAGATCCTGCTGCGCGGTGATGTGGTCTTCAAGGGCTACTACAACGCACCGGCCGCAAGCACTGACGCCATCGACCACGACGGCTGGCTTCACACCGGCGACATCGGTCGCCTGGAACGCGGGCCCCTGGGCGACGAGCTGCGCATCGTCGACCGCAAGAAGGACATCATGATCACCGCCGGCGGCAAGAACATCACGCCCAGCGAGCTGGAGAACGCGCTGCGGGTGTCGTCCTACATCAAGGAAGCGATCATCGTGGCCGACCGCCGCCGCTTCGTCGCCGCGCTGATCCAGATCGACCCCGAGAGTGTGGGCAAGTGGGCCGAAGAATCGGGCATCGCCTACACCAACTACCGGAGCCTGGCCGAACTGCCGCAGGTGCGCACGCTGGTGCAGCAGGAAATCGACGCGGTCAATGCGCGCATGCCGCAGGTGCAGCATGTGCGCAAGTTCCACCTGCTCACCAAGGAGCTTGACCATGACGACGGTGAAGTCACTGCCACCATGAAGGTCAAGCGATCGAGCATCGAGAAGAAGTACCACGATGCCATCGAGGCCCTTTACGCCGGCGAAAGCAAGGCCGCGGCATGACGCCTGCTACCACTGCGATTGCTGAACCAGCGCTTGTTGCCGGCCAGCCCCGTTTCACCATCGACCGGCCCAACCAGCTGCTGTGGCGCGACGACACGCCGATCAAGGTCGCGCCCAAGGTCTTTCAGCTGCTGCTCTATCTGCGCGACAAGCCGGGACGCATCCTCGAGTTCGAAGAACTGCTGGATGCAGTCTGGCCGCGCGAGTTTGTGCAGCCGGAAATCCTGAAGACCTACATCCGGAGCATCCGCAAGCTGCTGGACGACGACCCGCAGTCACCGCGCTTCATCGAGACACGGACGCGCTGTGGCTACCGTTTCATCGGGCAGCTGCCTGATCGGTGCGACATCGCAGGCGTGGCCCCCGGTGGCCTGGTTGGACGCGAGGACGCACTCGCCACCTTGCAGGCAGCACGCAGCGCGGCCGCTACGGGGCAGCGCCGGGTGGTGTTCATCGTGGGTGAGGCAGGTGCCGGCAAGACGCGCGTCATTGACGAATTCCTGGCGCGCATTCGCGACGACGGCTCGCTAGTCCTCAGGCTTGACTGCGCAGCTGCGCGCCATGTGGCCGCGTTCTCGCCCAGCCTCGAGCTTTCGGCGCTGTTCGCGCAACAACCCGAGGCCGTCGGCGATTCGCAGGCGGTTCAACTCGAGGCGCTTGCGCGCACGCGTCCCGTCGTCCTGGTCATCGACAGCCTGCAAGGCGTGGACGCGCCCTTGCTGGAGATTCTGGCCCGTGTCGCAACCGGCCGAGACCCGCTGAACGTCATGGTCGTCGCCGGCTATCGCGCCTCGACTGTCACGCAGCCGGATTGTGCGGCGCGCACCCTGATGCTGGACCTGGTCGTGCATCGCTGCGCGCAGGAAGTTCGGCTCCAGCCGCTGGACTCAGCTGAGGTTCGCCAGATGGTGCTGGCGGGCAGCACGGCCGACCTGCCGCGCGGCGCGCTCGATGCCATCGGACGCCAGGCGGGAGGAAACCCCTTCGTCGTCACGGCGCTGATGGAATGCATATCCGCACAGGTGCAGCTGACCGGGACCAGCCAGTTCGCGGAAATGCTGGCCAGTCGCGACCGGCAAGGCGAATTCGTTGCCAGCGCGGTGCCACTGGAAATCCGGCACGGCTTGGAGCTGGAACTTCGCGAAGTTGGGCAGCGCAGGCGCGCCATCCTGGAGTGCGGCAGCAACAGCGGCTTGTTGTTCTCGGCCTGGTGCGTGTCGAAAGTGCTGGGCATGCCGCAGGTTGAGGTGGAAGAGCTGTGCAGCGCGATGAGCGCGAGCGAGCAATTGCTGCGCGAAAGCTCGCCCTATGTCTTTCCGGATGGCAGCGTGACGGCTGTTTACGGCTTTCGCGTTCCGTTGCACGCGCGCCTGCTGCTTGCCGGCCAGACGCCGGCGCGACGCGACATGGTGCAGCAGCGCTTCGTCGAAGCCGTTGAGGCGTTCTGGGGCGACACGGTCTCCACCGTCGCCGCGCAGATGGCCCGGCGCTTCGAGGCCGTGCATGACTGGTCGCGTGCGGTGCACTACTCCAAGCTTGCGGTGGCCAATGCGGCACGCCATGCGTCAGCTGAAATCGTGCCGCTTCTGCAGCACGGCCTTCGCCTGGCGGACCGGCTGCCGCAGGAGCGGCGCAGTGCGGAGAAAGAATTCTTCCTGCGCCAGTTGTCGCAGCATTAAGCGGCGGCGCGCGCCGGCGGCAGGTCGAACACGCCCTTGTTGAGCCACTGCCCGCCATCGGCCACCAGCACCTCGCCGTTGATATAGTCCGCCGCCGGCGAACAGAGCATGAGGCCGATTTCCACCACCTCGTCGACACGCTGGAATCGGCCCGTGGGAATGGTCATGAGGATCTTCTCCCGCATGTCGGCGGTGGGCCAAAGCACGGTGCGTGTCTGCTCCGTATCGACAAAGCCCGGGCACAAGCAGTTCACCTGCACGTTGCGCGGACCCCATTCCACGGCCAGTGACTTCGACATCGCGATCACGCCGGCCTTCGCCGCCGCCGAGTGCACGGTGCCGGGCCCGCCGTGCCACGCGTACGTTGCCGTGATGCTCAGAATCTTGCCCCTGCCCTGCCGCACCATGTGCCTGCCGGCGGCGAGCGTGCAATAAGCCGTGCCGTTCAGCACGATGTTCACCACGCTGTTCCAGCCATTGGGCGAGAGTTCTTCGGCGCGCGACAGGAAGTTGCCGGCCGCGTTGTTCACCAGCACGTCGATGCTGCCGGTTTCGTGCACGACGCGCTCCATCGCGGCCTCCACCAGCTCCGGCTTGCGGATGTCCAGCGGCACCACCAGCGCCTTGCCGCCTTCGGCCTCGATGGCGCGGGCCGTGTCCTGCAGCAGGTTCTCGCGCCGCCCCGCAAGGGCGACATGCGCGCCCAGCTTCGCCACGCGAAGTGCGAAACCCTTGCCAATGCCGGTGCCCGCACCGGTGATGAAGACGGTGCGGCCGGAGAAGGTGTTGTCTGCGAGCATGTGCGCTTCCGTTGTCCTGAGGGATGCCTGCAATCTAAGGGCCAAACGCCTCACAAAACCACGCCATCACCGTTCCTTCACCCCTGCTTCACAGGGCCCGGCCTACAGTGAAACGTGAAACGTGAAACGTGAAACGATGCCGTCATGAAAGGACGCACGACCATGCAGGAACAAAAGCAGGGCGGCACGCTCGCGGCGCTGGAGCCGGGCGATTTCGAAACCTACTCGCGCACCCTCAGCGACGCGGACATCCAGCGTTTCGCCGATGTCATCGAAAGCCACCACCCGATTCACGAGAGTGACGAGTTCGACACGCCGCTCGGCCCGGGCCGCCTGGTGCACGGCCTCATGCTCTCGGCGCTCATCTCGCGCGCCATCACGGCGTTCGCGGTGCGCCACGACTTGAAGGGCGTGATGTCGGCGACGCAGTCGAAGTTCGTTGCCCCGGTTCGCGCCGGCGATACCGTGACCGTCAAGCTCACCTATCTCGGGCTCGTGCCGGGCAAGCCGCGCCTGCGCTGCGGCACCGAAGTGACCAACCAACACGGCAAGGTCGTGATGGTGGGCGAGGTGCAGGAGCACATCTTCCTGGAAGACTGACGGAGCACGCACCGGTGTCCACACTTCCCGAGTTCAAGTCCTGGCGCGTCGTCGAAGTGTCAGGCGAGTTCGGGGCGGCATCGCTCGCGGGCAAGCTGTTTGCCGACCTGGGTTGTCCCGTGACCCATATCGCAATGGAAACGCCCGCCGATAGCGAGCTTGAATTGCACGAGCTCATCTCGCGGGGCAAGTCCCGGTTGTTGCCCGACTGGGGGGACCGCGACGCGCTGCACGCGCTGCTGGCCGGCGCCGACATCCTGATAGCCGACCGCGACGGCATGCTGCACCTTCACGGCGCACTCGGTACATCCGAGTTGTGCGCGCGCCTGCCTGCCCTCACCGTCTGCGCCTGCACCTGGTTCGGCATGCAGGGCCCGATGGCGCACTGGCACGGCAGCGAGGAAGTCGTGCAGGCCGCCGCCGGCATCATGTCCGTCACCGCGCATGCCGGGGCAACGCCGACCCGGATCGCCGGTGCGCCGATGGCCTTTGCCGCCGCCATGTACGCGGTGACGTCAACCATCGCGGCAGTGCTGCGCCAACGCGAGGGCGAATCGTCGGGCCTGCTGGACGTGAGCGTCTACGACGCAGCGCTGTCATTCCACAGCTCCTCGCTTCCCGTCTTCTTCCTCACCGGCCAGGCACCGGCCGGCGTCGGCAACCGGCACCGGATGTGGGCGCCATGGAACTCATTTCGTTGTGCAGACGGCTGGGTGATCGTCTGCACCGGCAGCCATGCGAACTGGGTTCGGCTGTGCGAATCCATGGGCCGGCCCGATATGCCCACGGACCCGCTGTTTGCGAAGCCGCAGGATCGCCTCACCAACGTCGCCGCGCTCGAAGCGCAGATCACGGCATGGACGTCGCAGCGGCCCGTGGCGGAAGTTGAACGCATGCTCAACGATGCCTCCATCGCGGCCAGTTCAATTCTCCCGTTGGCCGGTGTGCTGGCGCATCCCCAGTTCCTCGAACGCAAGCTGCTCGATGCCACAACGGGCGGCCGCCGCGCCGGCGCCCTGTTCCACCTCAACCGCGAACCGCTGGAGCCTGCACATGGCTAGGCGTCTCGACGGCATCCGAGTACTGGACATCGGCCTGAACACGGCCGGGCCGTATGCAGCGCGCCTGCTGGGCGACCTGGGCGCGGACGTGATCAAGGTGGAACCCGTGGAAGGCGAAGGCACTCGCGCGCTGGGCATGCGCTTCGGCGACACGGGCTACCTCTTTCACAACAACAACTTCAACAAGCGAAGCGTCACGCTGCAAGTGCAGCATCCACGGGGCCGCGAAATCTTCCTGGACCTGGTGGCAAGGAGCGATGTCGTCATCGAGAACTTCGCCATAGGCACCATGGACAAATGGGGCATAGGCTATGCAGCGTGCTGCGAGGTGAATCCCGCCATCGTGTTCTGTTCGGTCAAGGGATTCGGCGAGTCGGGGCCGCTGCGCAACCTGCGCGCGTTCGACATGGTGACCCAGGCACTGTCCGGCATGATGGACGCGACCGGCGCACCCGGCCTGCCGCCGCTGAAGGCCGGGCCGTCGGTGTGCGACATCCTGGGCGGGATCGTCTCCGCGATGGCCGTCGCTGCCGCGCTGGCGGGCCGCAAGCCGGGCCAGGCGCAGTTCATCGACACGGCGTTGTTCGATGTGGGCGCCTTCTCGCTCATCCCGCTGTGGCCGCTGGCCCGCAACGGCCGCGAGTACGTCCAGAGCCTGGGCAACGCGCATCCCCTTCACGCTCCCTTCGGTCACTTCCGGTGCAGCGATGGGCTGTTGATGGTCACCGTCACGCGCGATGCGCACTGGCGTTCGCTCGCGCGCTGGCTCGATCTCGACCCGGCGTGGACGCGCGCCTTGCGCAAGGACCATGAGGACCACATCAATGCGGCCCTGGCGGCGCGTATCGAGCCGTTGACGGCGGATGAAGCGGCGCTACTGCTGCAGTCATTTGGCGCGCCGGCCGCGCCGGTGCTCGACCTTGCGCAGGTCGCCGGCAGTGCGCAGGTCGCCGCGCGGCGCATGATCGGCGATGTGGATCATCCGGTGTTCGGCAAGGTGCCGCTGATCAAGCCCGCCCTGGCCACAGGCCACTCCGACCGTGGCCCCTGGCGCCTGCAGCCCGTGCTGGGCGAAGGCAATGATGAACTGATAGGCGCGCTGCTCGGCCGCGAAGGCGAGCTTGGCGCCTTGCGCGACGAGGGCGTGATCCGCTAACAGGAAGGAAGGCGACAGGATGGATTTCGAGTTCAGCGAAGAGCACCGGATGTTCAAGGACAGCCTGGAGCGCGTGAACCGCGAGAAGATCGAGCCGCTGCTGGCGTCGTATCCCAAGGACGACCCGCTGCCCCGCGAGGCCTGTGAGCGCATCCGCGAAATCCTGCTGCCCTTCGGCATTCATGGCGCGCGAGTGCCAGAGGAGTACGGCGGCAGCGGCCTGGGCGCGGTGGGCCTGGGCATCGCGGCGGAAACGCTGCCGTATGAAGCGTTTGAACTGCTCATCTGCATCGAGATCATCGCGCTGCGGATATGCCTGGGTGGCTCCGAGGAGATGAAGCGCAGGTACCTGCCGCGCCTGATGGCGGGCGAGAAGTTCGGCGCCTCGGCCACGAGCGAGCCGGACGTGGGGTCCGATCCGCGTGGGGTGCGCACGCGGGCCGAGCTGAAGGGCGACAACTACGTGTTGAACGGCACCAAGATCTGGGTCTCCGCCGGCGCTGTCGCCGACTACCTGCTGGTGGTCGCGTCAACAGGGAAGGACGAAAAGGGCAGAAGCATCATCACGCCGTTCTTCGTGGACACCACCGAATCGCCCGTGGAAGTGCGGCACCTCGATCTGATGGGTATACGCCAGAGCCACATCTGCGAGATCTTCCTGGACAACGTGACGATCCCGAAGGAGAACATGTTCTCCGAAGCGCAGGGCCACGCTCACCGCGTCCTGACTGCTTCCTGGCTCGGCCAGCGCGCGGTAGTCGGCCTCTACAACATCCGGCTGGCCGAGCGCGCCTATGAGGCCGCATTGCAGTACGCGAAGGAACGCGTGCAGTTCGGCCGGCCGATCGCGGGCTTCCAGTCGATCCAGAATACGCTGGCCGAAATGCGCGCGCTGGTCGACAGCAGCAAGCTGCTGTGCTATCGGGCCCTGTGCATGTCGGACAAGGGGCAAAGGCCCGATGTGGAGTCGTCGCTCGCGAAGTTCTTCTCGTGCGAGGCGGCGCTGAAGGTGACCAACGCCGCCATCGAAGTGCATGGCGCTTTCGGCATCACCAGAGCGTTCGCGGTGGAGAAGTACTTTCGCGATGCGCGCGTGCTCGCGTTCCCCGATGGCACCATCGGCATCCAGAAGCTGATCGTTGGCCGCGAGATCACCGGCATACGGGCGTTCTCATAAGCGCCTCCCAAGAGCGCATGGTCGTGAGCGCCACCAAGCGATTCGCCCGGTTTGCCGCCTCGCTGCGGCCCGAGGATCTGCCGCCCGCAGTGGCGGAGATGGCGCGGCGCTGCCTGATCGACTGGCTGGGCATCGCCATCACCGGCAGCCGCCAGCCGCTCGCGCCGCTGCTGCTCAAGACGATCGGCCAGCTCGGCGGGCACCGCCAGGCTTTGATGGTCGGCGCGGGTGGCGCACGCACATCGGTGGCGCATGCGGCGATGTGCAATGCCACGTTCTCGCACGCCATCGACTACGACGATGTTCACATGCCTTCGGGCGTCCACGCAACTGCGCCCGTGTGGGCGGCGGCGCTCGCAGTCGCGCAGTGGAAGCAGCTGAGCGCGGCTGAGGCGACGGCGGCATTCGTCGCCGGCTACGAGGTCATGGTCCGCATCGGCAATGTCGCCGGCTTCGCGATGATCCAGCGCCACTTCCATCCCACCGGCACCCTGGCCTACTTCGGCGCGGCTGTCGCGGCCGGCCGCCTGCTGGGCCTGGACGAACACCGGATGGCCATGGCCATTGGCATCGCCGCCGGGCAGGCCGGTGGCCTCACGCAAGTGCGCGGCACGATGAGCAAGCCTTTCTTCGCCGGCCACGCAGCGCACGGTGGCGTGCTGTCAGCGCTGATGGCGGCGAACGGTTTCGAAAGCGCGGCCGACGCGATCGAAGGCCCGCAAGGCGTGTTCGCCACGTACGCCGAGGGCATCGACGAGGGCATTGCATTCGACGGGCTGGGAGAGCGCTACGAGTTGCTGAACAACCGCTTCAAGGCTTACGCGGCCTGCGCCGTGACGCATCCGGTGCTCGATGGCTTGCTGCAGCTGCGCGCGCGCATCGGCGATGTTTCGCGCATCTCGGAAATCGTCGCGCATGTCCACCCCTATGCCACCGAGTATGTGAACCGCCCCCATGTCACGACGGGCCTTGCCGGCAAGTTCAGCATGCAGTACTGCGCCGCGGTGGTGCTGCTGGACGGGCAGGCGCAGGAGGCGCAGTTCATCGATGAGAGGGCGGGCGATGCGGCCCTGCAGGCGCTCGCCGGCCGCGTGCGCATGGTGGGTGTTGCGGGCATGGCGATGGACCGGTGCGAGGTGGAAGTCAAGCTTGCGGACGGCAGCGCCTTGCGTTGCGCCGTGAGCGACATCACCGGCTCGCCGGCCCGCCCGATTGCGCTTCCCGATCTCGAACTGAAGTTTCGCAGCCTCGCTTCGGCCGCATGCGACGATGCGGACATCGACGCAATGTTGGGTCTCCTTCGCGCCTGGCCGGCCGCCAACGTGGACGAATTGCTCGCACTCGCAAGCCGCTGACAACGCCTCGCGAAGGCGCCCGCTCAGAGGGTGTGAACATATCCGGCGTGCCCGAGCGGGGCGCCAGATTGCGCGCAATCAAGGCGCAAAGCACAGCCGTAGCTCGGGCTACGGCGAGCATTTGCAACGCAGAGTGGGTGCGATATGGCGGCACGAGCGGGCATGGCGGATGTGTTCACACCCTCTCAGGGCTTCGTTTCGACCTTCACATTCGCCGCCTTGATGACCTGGCCCCACTTGGCCACTTCGCTCTTGACGAAGCCGCCGAAGTCGTCCGGCCCCATCGGCATCGCGTCCATGCCCAGCGTGCGCAGCCTATCCTTCATGTCGGGCGTGGCGAGCACCTTGGCAAGTTCGTCCGCCAGCTTGTCCAGGACTGGCCGGGGCGTGCCCGCAGGCGCGAACAGGCCGTACCAGGTCTTCACATCCAGGCCGGGCACACCCGCCTCGGTGAAGGTCGGCACATTCGGCAGCGCGACGTTGCGCGCGGTGCCGGTGATGGCGAGCGCCTTGAGCTTGCCGCCGTTGACATGGGCGATGGACGAAATCGGGATCGCGAAGTACAGCTGGACCTGGCCGCCCATCACATCGGCAAGCGCCGGGCCGCCGCCGCGGTAGGGAATGTGTTCGAGCTTCGTGCCGGTCAGCGTCGCGAGCATTTCACCCGTCAAATGCTGCACGCCGCCGCTGCCGGCCGTGGCCACGTTCAGCTGGCCGGGTTTCGATTTCGCAAGCACGACGAGTTCCTGGACGTTGTTCGCCGGGAACGCCGGATTCGCCACCAGCAGCAGCTGCGTGTACGAGATGCCGCCAATGGCCGCGAAATCCTTCACGGGGTCATAGGGCGTTGCCTGCAATTGCGGCACCACGCTGTGGTCCACCGTCGCGAGCAGCAGCGTGTAACCATCACGCGGCGCCCTGGTGAGGGCCTCCGACCCGATGATGGTGTTGCCGCCGGGCTTGTTCTCCACCACCACCGGCTGGCCGAGCGCGTCCGTCAGTTTCTGCGCGACGATGCGGGCCAGGCCATCGGTGCTGCCGCCGGGCGCGAATGCCACGATGAGCTTGACCGGCTTGTTGGGGTAGGCCGCCGGCTGTGCGGCAACCATTGCACCGAAGGTCGGAATCAGGGTGGCAGCGACCCAGCGCAGCACATTCGAGAACTTCATATTCATCCTTTTGCGGTTGCCTCCGGTCTCGTCAAGCTACCTTCGAATCCCTGGGCACGGGTGAAGCCCGGGTAAAGGCGGGGTGAACCGCTCTGAACGGGCGCCTCAGCGCCCGACAAATGGATTCGTGGTCACTGCCCCACTGTTGATCCAGACGCTTTTGACCTGCAGGAACTCACGGACCGCGTCGATGCCATTTTCGCGCCCGAGGCCCGAGTCCTTGTAGCCGCCGAACGGCGACATGAAGCTGCCTGCGCGATAGGTATTGACCCAGACCGTGCCGGCCTGGATTCGCTCGGACATCCGCAGAGCCCGCCCGATATCGCTGGTCCAGACGCCCGAGCCCAGACCGAAGCGCACGTCGTTGGCCATTGCCACCGCATCGTCCTCGCCCTTGAACCTGATCACCGACAGGACCGGACCGAACACCTCCTCCTGAGCAATCCGCATCCCGTTGTCGACGTCGCCGAACACCGTGGGTTCGATGAACCAGCCCTTGCCGCACTCGGGCCGTGTGGCCGGATGGCCACCCAGCAAAAGCTTTGCGCCTTCGCTGCGAGCGATGTCGATGTAGCCCAGAACTCTCTCGTATTGCGGCTTGGTTGTCACCGGGCCAATCTGCGTCTGCAGGCTCATCGGGTCACCCATGCGCGCCGTGCGCGCGAGTGCCAGAAGTCGCTCCAGGAATGCATCGTGGATCGAGTCCTGCAAGAAGAGGCGCGAACCAGCGATGCAGGTCTGGCCTGTGGCTGCAAATATGCCCGATACCGCGCCATTAACGGCATCGTCCAGATTGGCGTCAGCGAACACGATGTTCGGTGACTTGCCGCCGAGTTCAAGGCTCACGCGTTTGAAGGTGCGCGCAGCTGCCTGGTTGATGGCGCGGCCCGTTGTGTCCGAACCCGTGAACGTGATCTTGCGTACCAGCGGGTGCTCGACGAGCGCCGCGCCAACGTCCTTGCCAAAGCCCGTGACCACGTTGACGACGCCAAGCGGAAACCCGGCCTCCGCCACGAGCTTGACGAATTCCAGCGTGGACGCAGAGGTGAACTCGGATGGCTTGAGCACCACGGTGTTGCCGGCCGCCAGCGCCGGCGCGAGCTTCCAGGCGGTAAGCAGCAGCGGCGAGTTCCACGGGGTGATGGCAGCGACTACCCCCAGCGGTTCGTGGCGGGTGAAGTTGAAATATCCCTTCTTGTCCAGCGGAATCACCGATCCCTGGATCTTGTCGGCGAGGCCGCCGAAGTAGTAGTACCAGTGCGGCACGTAGTTCAGCTGTGCCTGCATCTCGGCGATCAGCTTGCCGTTGTCGCGGACCTCGATCTCCGCGAGTTTGCGGGCGTCGCGCGCGACCAGCTCGCCCAGGCGATGCAACAGCAAGCCTCGCTCGGTGGCGCTCAGTTGCGGCCATGGCCCTTGGGTAAAGGCCTTGTGCGCAGACTGCACTGCGCGGTCGACGTCGGCGATCCCGCCGTGGGCCACCTTGGCCCACGGCTCGGCCGTGAACGGGTTGTAGCTGTCGAACCACTCGCCGGACAAGGCTTCGACGTCGCGGCCGTCGAGGTACATGGGGTAGTACTGCATATCGGTCATATCAGGAAGACGCCCTTGCCATCGCTCTGCCGGTCGAAAAGGCGATAGGCCTCGTCGGCCTGGTCCAGGCGCCAGGTGTGGGTGAAGAGGCGATCGACGTCGACCTCGCGGTCGGCAACAAAGCGGGCGCAGTCCGCCAAGCCCACTTTGGAAAACGTCCATGAGCCCATGATGGTCACCTGCCGGCGCAGTATGTCCTTGCTCACGTCGACGTTGAGTTCGTTGCCTTCGCCGACCAGGCACACCTTGCCCCAGGTCCGCACCGATTGCACGGCCTGACGCCGCGCGGTCGGCGAAGAGGAAGCGTCAATCGCGGCATGGGCACCCAGGCCGCGTGTCGCCTCGCGAATCGCGCCGACCACATCATCGGTCGTCATCGGATTGATCGACACCGCCGCTCCGAACTCACGTGCCCGCTCCAGGCGCTGTTCGTTGGTGTCCAGTGCAATCACGCGCGCGCCGAGGGCTGTTGCCAACTGCGTTGCCGAGAGCCCCACGGGACCCTGGCCGAAAATCGCGATCGTCTCATCTCCCGTGAGGTCGAGACGCTTGAGCGCGCCCCATGCGGTGCCGGTGCCGCAGGCAATCGCAGCCCCGGTAGAAAAACTGAGCTCGTCCGGCAGCGGCACCAGCGTATGGGCGGGGCACTTCATGTACTGCGCATGCCCGCCGTGCGCGGTGGCGCCGTAGCTTGCTGTCATGCCGTCCACGCACATCTGCGTCCAGCCAGTAGCGCAATGCCGGCAGACGCCGCATGCGTCGTAGTGGTGCTGCATTACACGCATGCCGATTCGCGCCTGCTTCTGGCTGACCCCAGGCCCGATCGCCGCCACGACACCGCAAGGCTCGTGCCCTGCGATGACCGGATTGCCGTCTCCCTTGACGCCGAGCGCGGCGGCAACTTCAGCGGGCGAACCCCGCAGCAGCTTGAGGTCGCTGCCGCACATGCCCGATGCTTTCATCTCCAGCACCACCTCGCCAGGCCCCGGCACCGGATCGGCGAACTGCTGCAGTTCCAGCTTTCCGTGCCCCGTAAATACAACGCCTCTCATGTGTGCTTCTCCTGACTCATGCAAACAACCTTGGAATGAACATGATGATGTCCGGTACTGCAATCAGCAGTGCCAGCAGGAACATGTCCGCTATGAAGAACCACAGCACGCCACGGAAGATGACATCCGTCGAGGCGAGCTTGCCCACCGTACTGCTTAGCACGAAGACGTTCAAGCCAACCGGCGGGGTCACCATCCCGATCTCCAGCAGCTTGACGACGTACACCTCACAGCCTCCGCCCAAGGCGAATCAATTGCCCGCGGCGATCAGCGGCTTGCGCAGGGTGCGGATGGTCTCCAAGTTGCGCGTGTTGACGTCGCCCTTGTAGGCATCGGCGTAGCTCAGCGTGGCCATCGCACCGATGTCGGCGCCCGCAGCGAACGCCTTGCCGTTGCCGGTGAGGACCATGCAGCCGATGGCGTCGTCGCCCTCGAAGGCCAGCAGGGCCTGGCCCAGCTCGTTCATCAGCGCATCGTTGAGCGCCTTCAGGTGCTTCGGGCGGTTGAAGGTGGCCGCGCCAACCTTGCCGGCATGCGTGCTTACTTCAATCATTTCATAGGCCATGGCTGCTCCTTTGCTTCGGTTGCGGACTATAAGAAACAGGAACAAGCGGCGCACTTGAATTGCATTCAACAAGGGCCGCAATAAGTCAATTGTCAGCAGCGCGCGCGTCGGCCACCATGCCCAGCACCTAAGGAGACATCCGGCATGTTGAACCGACGCACACTCGCCACCGCCGCGCTCGCCCTGTCGATGTTCCCGACGCTGGCCCTGGCCCAGCTCTTCCCCGCCGCCAAACCCATCAAGCTCATCGTGCCCTTCAGCGCCGGCGGACCGACCGACGCGCTGGCGCGCCAAGTGGCCAGGCAACTGCAAGCCGGTCTGGGGCAAACGGTGATTGTCGAGAACGTCCTTGGCGCCGCCGGTCAGATCGCCCTTGAAAGGGCCACCCGGTCGCCGGCCGACGGCTACACCATCGTCATCAGCGCCAACACGATCCAGGCGATCGCACCGCACCTGGGCAAGCTGCCTTACGACACGATCAAGGGCTTCACGCCGCTCGGCGGGCTCGCGGGCTTTCCGTACGGCCTGACCGTCGCGGCCAAGTCGCCGATCAACTCGGTGCAGGAACTGATCGCCTTGGCCAAGGCCTCGCCGGGCAAGATTTCAGCCGGCTCGGCGGGCGTCGGAACCGGAACCGAAATGACGATCAACATGCTCGCGCAAGTGGCGAACGTCGACTTCAACCAGGTCAACTACAAGGGCTCCGCGCCGGTGATGCAGGACCTGTTGGGCGGGCACATCGACTTCAGCTTCGAGGTCATCAGCAACGCCGTGCCGCTGTGGAAGCAAGCTGCCATCAAGGTGCTGGCCACCAGCGGCAAGACCCGCCACAAGGTGATCCACAACGTGCCGGCGATGAATGAGCTCTATCCTGGTTTTGAGTTCGTCGCGTGGTTCGCCATGTACGGCCCGCCCGAGATGCCGCCGGCCGTCGTCAAACGCTACTCGGATGAGCTGCTGAAAATCCAGAAGACCGCCGAGTTCCAGGCCTTCGTTGAAGAGCGCGGCTTCGATTTGGTGCCGGCCACCAGCGATGAGCTGGCCTTGATGACGCGCGACGAACTCGCCAAGTGGGGCGACGTCATCGCCAGGTCGCCGCGCAAGCCCTGAGAGGCTGAGCCCCCAATGGGACCGCTTGCTGGCTTGAAGATCGTCGAATTCGCCGCTGTCGGCCCTGCGCCGATGTGCGCGATGCTGCTGGCCGACCTGGGCGCCACCGTGATGCGCATCGACCGCGTGACGCCGGTCGAACTGGGCAGCAAGCGGCCGCTGCAGTTCGACCTGCTGCTGCGCAACCGCGAGGTGATGGCGCTGGACCTGAAGTCGGCCGCAGGCCGCGCCATGGCGATGGAAGTCGTGGCCGGGGCCGATGCCCTCATCGAAGGCATGCGGCCCGGCGTGATGGAGCGGCTGGGCCTGGGGCCAGAAGATTGCTTCAAGCGCAACCCGAAACTCGTTTTTGGGCGCATGACGGGCTGGGGTCAGACCGGTCCGCTGGCTCAAGCCGCGGCGCACGACCTGAACTACATCGCGCTGACCGGCGCGCTCGATGCGATTGGCCGTGCTGGCCAGCCACCGAGCATCCCGATCAATTTGTTGGGCGACTACGCGGGCGGCTCGCTTTACCTGGCGCTGGGCATGCTGGCCGCACTGCGCGAGAGCGAGCGCTCGGGCCATGGCCAGGTGGTCGACGCCGCCATCCTGGACGGCGTGACCTCCCTCATGACGAGCATGTTCGGCCTGATGGCGGCTGGCATGTGGAAGCTGGAACGCGGCAGCAACATCGCCGACTCGGGCACGCCGTTCTACGACGTCTACGAGTGCGCGGATGGCAAGTTCGTGTCGGTGGCGCCGATAGAAACGCGCTTCTTCGAGGAAATGCTTCAGCGCCTGGACATTGCGAAGGCGGACTTTCCGAACCGCTGGGACCGCACGCAATGGCCGCGCATGCGCGCGACCCTGGCCGCGAAATTCCGCACCCGCACGCGCGACGCGTGGTGCCAGTCGCTGGAAGGCACCGACGCCTGCTTCGCCCCGGTGCTGACGATGGCTGAAGCGCCCGCGCACCCGCACGCCGCCGCCCGCCAGATGTTCGCCCTGGTTGGCGGCGTGCAGCAGCCCATGCCCGCGCCGCGCTTTAGCCGCAGTGCGCCGCCGCTGCCGAAAGCCCCGCAGGCGAGCACGCGCGACGAGGCACTGGCAGCGCTGCGCAGTTGGTTCGGCGGCGAGCGCTTCACGCAACTCGAAGCGTCCGGCACGCTCGCCGCCGTGCACGGCGGCGGCAACCACT
Source organism: Rubrivivax sp. (assembly GCA_031418855.1). GTDB lineage: Bacteria > Pseudomonadota > Gammaproteobacteria > Burkholderiales > Burkholderiaceae_C > Rubrivivax. The sequence goes on along the minus strand of JANOJR010000260.1, from coordinate 21,066 downwards.
GAATGCTTGGAGAAAGTGACTTCATGATCATGCAATCGCACGAGGGCGGCGTTGCCACCGTCCGCATGAACGACCCCGAGCGCCGCAATGCGTTCTCGATGCCGATGCGCATCGCCCTCTTGAACACCTTCCGCGCGCTCGAAGCCGACCAGACGGTGCGCGCCGTGGTCTTCACCGGCGGCGAGACGCAGTTTTGCGTCGGCGGCGATATCACCGCCATGGGCCACATGCCCATGGGCGCGGCGCTGGACCGCATGCGCATCGTGCACGACCTGGTGCGGCTGCTGGCGCAGAGCAGCAAGCCGATCATTGCCGCCGTGGAAGGCTGGGCTGTGGGCGGCGGGCTCTCGCTCGCGCTCCTGTGCGACACCATCGTGGCGGGCGAGAGCGCGCGCTTCAAGGCCGGCTTCGGTGAGATCGGCATGGCGCCGGACACCGGCATCCTGCATTCGCTGCCCGCGCGCGTGGGCACGGGGCGGGCACGACAAATCCTTCTGTACAACGAGGTGTTCAGTGCGCAGCAGGCGCTGGACTGGGGTGTGATCGACACGGTCGTAGCCGCCGGTGGCGCGCTGCAAGAAGCGTCACGGCTGGCGAGCATGCTGGCCGCCAAGGCGCCGCTGCCCATCGCGCTGACGCGCTCGGTGTTCGCGTCTGGCCTGGACGACGTGCTGCTGCGCGAGCGCGAAATCCAGGCGATGCTGTTCAGCTCCACCGATCATGACGAAGGCAAGTCGGCATTCTTTGAGAAGCGAACGCCGTCCTTCAAGGGCAGCTGAGGAGGACGCCACGCCATGCCGCAAGCCCTTGACGATGCGCGCGAGCGCCTTGCACTGATACGCCACAGCGCTGCGGCCGTGGTGCCGCGCGACGCGGGCGCGGCACGCGCGCGGGCCCTGCGCTTTCGCCAGCCCGGCTTCGACCCTGCTCTGTGGCAGCAGATGTGCGGCCTGGGCTGGGCCGGCCTGCGCGTGCCGGAGGATCGTGACGGCACAGGCTTTGACGTCACCGCGCTGTGCGCCGTGGCGCAGCAACTCGGCGCATCGCTCAGTTCCGAACCTCTCATTGCGGTCGCTGCGGCGGCGCAACGGCTGCAAGGCGAATGGCTAGCCAGCGTGATGGCGGGCGAGCGCATCGTGGTGCCGGCGTGGATGGAAGGTGCACACGAGCTCGCCCTCAGCGGCCAGACGCACTTTCGCGATGGCAAGGTGCGCGGCAGCAAGCGGCTCGTCGCGTGCGCAGCGGCCGCCGACGCCTTCCTGGTGGCCACGAACGAAGGGCTGGCACTCGTGCGCAAAGATGCGCCGGGCGTCGCCGTCACGCCAGTCAGCCTGCACGACGGCTGCTTCGCCGGCGACGTGGTGTTCGCCGATGCCCCCGGCGAAGCGCTGGCGGGGACCTTGGACGAGGTCTTCGAGGAGAGCGCGCTCGCCACTGCGGCCTACCTGCTTGGCGCGATGGAAGCCGCGTTCGACATCACGCTGGCCTACATGGGCGTGCGCAAGCAGTTCGGCAAGCCCATCGGCAGCTTCCAGGCCCTGCAGCATCGCGCTGTGGACTTGAAGATCCAGATCGAACTCACGCGTGCCGTCGTCAACGATGCAGCCGCCACGCTCGACGATGCGTCGACATCGGTCGGCGAACGCCGGGCCATCGTGTCGCGCGCCAGGATGCGCTCCGGTGATGCGGGCCTGCGTGTGGCGCAGGAAGCCGTTCAGTTCCACGGCGCGATGGGCATGACCGACGAGTGCGACATCGGGCTCTACGCACGCAAGATCCTCGCCGTGCACAACGACTGGGGCTCCAGCGTCGCGCACCGACAGCGCTTCACCGCCCTCGAGCTCGCCCGCCATGATTGAAACCCATGATTGACATCGGCCCCGACTACAACGCGATGAGCGACGACGCCTTCCGCGCGATGGTGCGCGAGTTCGTCGAAGCCAACTACCCGCCCGAGCTGCGTTTCCAGATTGGCCAGTTGCCCCATTCGGTGACGCGCGGCTGGTACGCGAAACTGGCCGGCCGTGGCTGGACAGCACCGGCCTGGCCACGCGAATACGGCGGCATGGGCCTGAACCCCGCCAAGCGCATCATCATGGCCGAGGTGGTCGACGCCCACGGCTGCTCGCGCTATGCCGACAACGGCGTGATGATGACGGGGCCGATGCTCATCAAGTTCGGAACACCGGCGCAACGCGAGTACTTCCTGCCGAAGATTCTGTCGGGCGAGCAGGTCTGGTGCCAGGGCTACAGCGAGCCCAACGCGGGCTCCGATCTCGCGAGCCTGCGCACCGAGGCGCTCTGGAACGGCGAAGGCTGGACCATCACCGGCCAGAAAACCTGGACTTCGCGCGCCGACCAGGCGCAGTGGTGCCACATGCTGGCGCGCACCGACAAAGAAGCCGCGAAGCCGCAGGACGGCATCAGCTACTTCCTGGTGCCGCTTGATGCGCCCGGGGTGAGCATCCGCCCCATCCGCATGCTCTCGATGCACGAGGACTTCTGCGAAGTCTTCTTCGACCATGTGCGGGTGCCGGCGGACGCCATCGTTGGCGAAGTCAACCGCGGCTGGTCGGTCAGCAAGGCGCTGATGGGTGGCGAGCGCCTGTTCCTTGGTGCCTCGGCGCAGTCGTTCAACGCGCTCGCGCTGCTGCGCAAGATCGCGCATGCCGTGGGGATCTGGGGCGAACCGGCTTTCATGGAGCGCTACGCGCGCCTGGCCGCCGACCTGGCCGACCACAACAGCCTGTACCAAGCGGGCCTGGAAAAAGTCCGAGCGGGCGGCGAGCTGGGCATGGAAGGGGCGATGCTCAAGGTGCACCAGACCGAGATGTACAAGCGCATCGCGGCCGTGGCCGTCGAAATCGCCGGGCCTTACAGCGGCGTGAGCGGCGTCAGCGACCCGAACGGCGCGCTCCAGGACCTACAGGTCGCAGCCACGTTCCTGGCATCGATGGCCGGCACGATCTATGGCGGGTCGTCCGAAGTCCAGCGCAACATCCTCGCCAAGCAAGTCTTGCATTTGCCCTGAGAAACACCTGAGATGACAAACGCACCTGCGGACTTCGGCGCTAGTTCCGGCGCTAATTCCGGCGCTAGTTCTGGCACTATTTCCGGCGCACGCACCCGCGCATTTCTCAAGCCCCGCTCGATCGCCATCATTGGCGCGTCGGGCGACGAGAACAAGATCGGCGGACGGCCCATCCGTTACCTCAAACTCGCAGGGTACAAGGGTCCGATCTATCCCATCAACCCGGGCCGCGACGTGGTGCAGGGCTTGCAGTCCTATCCCTCCCTTGAGATGGTGGCAGGCGAGGTCGACCTGGTCGTGGTCGCCGTGCCCGCGCAGGATGTGCTGGCCGCAATTGAGAGTTGCGTGGCCAAGCGCGTGAACGGCGCGCTGGTGTTTTCGTCCGGCTTCGCCGAGGTCGACGAGGCCGGCCGCGAACTGCAGGATCGCATCGTGGCGGCCGCAGGCCAGGGCGGCGTTGCGCTGCTCGGCCCGAATTGCGCAGGCACGTTCAACGTGCGCGAAGGCCTGCTCGCCACGTTCACCAGCGGCATCATCGACAAGCCGCCCCGTATCGGCGCGATCGGCATGGTCAGCCAGTCAGGCGCTTTCGGCATCCACATGATCGTGCTCGCCGCAGAACGCGAGCTCGGCCTCTCGATGTGTTTGACCACCGGCAACCAGTGCGACCTGGATGTCTCCGAAGCGCTGGCCTACATCGTCGAAGACCCCGACACCGAGGTGGTCGTGGTGGTCATCGAAGGCGTGGTCAACCCTACGCGGCTGCTGGCCGCTTTCGAAGCCGCGCGCCTGAAGCGCAAGCCGGTGATCGTGCTCAAGCTCGGCCGATCAGAAGCCGGTGCCAAGGCCGCCGCATCACACACCGCCAGCCTGGCGGGCTCCGACGAGATCTTCGACGCGATCCTGCGCCAGAGCCATGTCTACCGCGCCTATTCCATCGACGAGTTGATGGACGTCGCGTACGCCTGCTCGCTCAAGCGTCTGCCCGCCAACGACAAGGTAGGCCTCATCACCGTCTCCGGCGGGGTCGGCATCCTGATGGCCGACCAGGCCGAGGAAGTCGGCCTCGTCGTGGCCGAATTGCCGGCGGCTTCACAGGCCGCGATCAAGGCGCTGCTGCCGTTCGCCGCCGCACGAAATCCAGTCGATGTGACCGCGCAGGTCATCACGCACCCGCACCTGGTCGGGCCGATGTTCGAGCACCTGCTCAGCGGCGGCGGCTACGGCTCGGCGGTCTGCTTCATCACCCACATCGCCCGCAACAAGGAAATCTTCAGCAAGCTGCTCCCGCACTTCGAAGCGGTGGTCCGCAAACACACCGATCGCTTCCTCGTGCTGTCGACCTTGGCCAGCCCCGAGACCCGCAAGCATCTGGAGAACATCGGCTACGCCGTGTTCGAAGATCCCGGGCGGGCGCTCAAGGCGATCAAGGCCCTGGTGCGCTTTCGCGCGTCGTTCGACGCACCCGCCGCCGAACCGGCCCCGGCCCTCCCTTCGGGCGCGCTCGCGGTCCAGCGCGGCGCTGTCTATGACGAATTCCAGGCGAAGCGGATCCTGGCCGCCGCCGGCATCCCCTGCGCGGCTGAGGCCGTGGTCGCCTCCGCGCAGGCTGCGGTCGACGCCGCACCCGCCATCGGCTTCCCCCTTGTGATGAAGATCGTGTCGCCCGACATCCCGCACAAGTCGGAGATTGGCGGCGTGCTGCTTGACGTGAAGTCGGTGGCCGAAGTCCGCAGTGGCTACGCCACGCTGGTGGATCGTGCGCAAACCCACGCGCCGGGGGCCCGCATCACCGGCGTGCTGCTCGCGCAGCAGGTCCAGGGCGGTGTGGAAACCATCCTCGGCGTTTCGCACGACCCGGTCTTCGGCCCGATGGTCATGTTCGGGCTGGGCGGCGTGTTGGTTGAAGTGCTCAAGGACGTGACGTTCCGCCGCGCGCCGTTCGGCGCGTCGGAAGCGCGCCGCATGATTCGCGAAGTCAAGGGCTACGCGCTACTGCAAGGCGTGCGCGGCGCGCCCCCGGCCGACGAAGAAGCGCTGGTCGAGGCCCTCACCCGCCTCTCGGCGTTTGCGGCGGCACAGGGCGCTGCCCTGGAGAGCATCGACATCAACCCCTTCATCGTCCTGCCAAAGGGCCAGGGCGCCTTCGCGGTCGATGCCCTGATCGAAACACGCGCGGGCTGATGAGCATGGATCGCCTGCCCGAAAGCTATACGGTCGGGGTTCCGCCCGGCGTGGCCGAAACCGAAACCGAAACCGAGACCGTCTCCGGCGCCGAGGCGCTGCTGGACACCCTGATCGCGTGTGGCGTCGATACCGTGTTCGGCTACCCCGGTGGCGCTGCGCTGCCCCTCTACGACGCGCTCTACCACCGCCCTGCGCTGCGCCACGTGCTGGTGCGGCACGAGCAGGGCGCGGTGCATGCCGCCGAGGGTTACGCGCGCAGCACCGGCAAGCTCGGCGTGGTGTTGGTGACGTCAGGGCCGGGCGTGGCGAACACGATTTCAGGCCTGCTCGATGCCATGAGCGACTCGATCCCGGTGCTGTGCATCAGCGGGCAGGTGGCGACGTCGCTGATCGGCACGCAGGCCTTCCAGGAGAGCGACGCCATCGGCATGTCGGCCCCGGTCACCAAGTGGAACGTGCAGGCGGCGCGTGGCGAGGAACTGCCGGCGCTGGTGCGCGAAGCCGTGGCGCGCGCGATGTCGGGCCGGCCGGGCCCGGTACTCATCGACGTGCCCAAGGACGTGCAGTTGCAGCGGGTCGACGCAAGACTTGCGGCAACGCTGCGGGCCCGGCAAGCGCTGCTTTTGCCCCCGCCCCCGAGTTCGCAGTCACTGGACGACGCAGTGAACTGGCTGCTAAATGCGCGCGCTCCCGTTCTGTACGGCGGCGGCGGCCTGATCAACTCCGGCCCGCGCGCCTGCGAGCTCTTCACTGCGCTGGCAACACGGCTGAACCTGCCGACGACCCTCACGCTGATGGGCCTCGGCGCGTTTCCCGCTTCCAGCGGACAGTTCATCGGCATGCTGGGCATGCACGGCAGGCTGGAGGCGAACCAGGCAATGCACCATGCGGACCTGCTCATCTGCGTCGGCGCGCGATTCGACGACCGCGTCACCGGCAAGCTCGACGACTTCAGCCCGAACTCGCGCCGCATCCACATCGACATCGATGCCTCCAGCATCGGCCGTCTGGTGCGGGTCGATGCTGGTCTGCATGGCGACTGTGAGACGGTGCTCAGCCTTTTGCTGGAGCGCCTGCCACAGCAGGATCCGCCACCGGCGCGCCTTGACGCCTGGTGGCAGCGCATCGAGGCTTGGCGCTCCAGGCGAAGCCTGGCATTCACGCCGAGCCGCGAGAGCATCCTGCCGCAGCACCTGATGTCCGAATTGCAGGCGCAGCTCGAGGGCCGCGACGCCATCGTCAGCACCGACGTGGGCCAGCACCAGATGTGGGCTGCCCAGTACCTGCACTTCGAGCGGCCCGGGCGTTGGCTGACGTCGGGCGGCGCCGGTACGATGGGTTACGGACTGCCGGCGGCCATCGGTGCGCAGGTGGCGCATCCGGATGCCACCGTGGTCTGCGTCAGCGGCGACGCGTCGATCCTCATGAACATCCAGGAGTTGTCGACGGCGACGCAGCATGGCACGCCGGTGAAGGTCGTGCTGTGCAACAACGGCTACATGGGCATGGTGCGCCAGTGGCAGCAGCTCAACCACGACAACCGCATCAGCCACAGCTGGAACGCCGCGCTGCCCGATTTCGTGGCGCTCGCCCGCGCATGCGGCTGGTCGGCACGCCGGGTCGACGACCCCGCCGAGCTCGCAGGGGCCATCGAGGAGTGCCTGTCGACGCCCGGCCCGTACTTCCTCGATGTCCACGTTGCGGCGCTTGCGAATTGCTTCCCGATGATTCCAACGGGTTGCAGTCACAACCAGATGATGCTGTCCGAGCAGGAGTGGTTCCGCGAGGACGCGCGCCCGATGGCGTAATCAGTTGCTGGCGACGCAACACCGCCGGCCCGAGCCGCCGGTGCGGCGGCCTTCAGCACCCTCACTTCCACACCCCCAGCAGCCCACCCATCAGCGTGTAGGCCACCACCTGGTAGCCGCTGTTGATGAGCCACAACTTGAGCGAGCGTTGCTCGAACAGGTAGATCACACCCAGCGACATGGCGACCCAGCCGATGCCCGCGGCCGCGCCTGCAAAGAGGCCAAAGCTCAGGCTCGCCTTCGCGCCGATGAAGGCCGCGAGGTTGAAGGCCATCACCAGCGAGGCGATGGCGGAGAGGCCGAAGATGCGCGCCAAGGGTGCGCTGCGTGTTTGCTCTTCGCTCAGGCCGGCCTCTTTCATCCACGGTTTGGCGAATAGCAGCGGCGAATACCACAGCCCGCCAATAGTGAAGCTGAGAAGCGCGGCGGCGGCCACGGCGGCAAAGTTGAAGCTGACGGATTCCATGACCAGTCCTCGCGTTAAGGTTCGGGCTGCGCAGATTGCCGCGCCGTGGCCCGCAGCACCAGGGCCGCCCTACCGAAGCAGGATGCCCGCTTGCCCAAGCCTGATTTAGCGACGCCCAAGCCGCCACCCAAACTGCCGCCAGCATCAAGCGCGCGGGTCGACGACCGGCCGGTGATGTGCGTGGGCATTCTCGGCTTTGGGCTGGCCATCCCGCAGCTCAGCGGCCTGTTCGGCACGGTGACGCCAGGCCAGGGCCTGTACTGGGCCGGCACGCTGGGCTTCATCGCGCTGGCGGCGGCCATCTGGCTGGGCAACCGCTGGCTGCTTTTCAAGCAGCGAGAGCACCTTGACTGGTTCAGGCAGCCCCTGCGCAAGCTGATGATGCTGGTGGTGGCCAACGTGCTCTACACCGCGCCGATCACGGTGCTGGGGCTGCTGGCCTGGTTTTACGCCGCGGGTCTGCCGGTGGACCGCAACGCGCTGCAAGTGGTGGTGCTGACCAACGTCATCTGCGTGCTCTTTGTGACGCATGCCTACGAGACGATCTTTCTCATCCGCGAACGCGAGTCGGATCTGACGCGTGTGGAACGCTTGGAGCGACTGCGCACACAAGCCGAGCTAGCCACGCTCAAGGCCCAGGTCGACCCGCACTTCCTGTTCAACAGCCTGAACACGCTGGGCCATTTGATCGCGCACGACGCGGCACGCGGGCGCGAGTTCTGCGACACCTTGGCCGACGTCTACCGCTTCGTGCTCGACAGCCGCCAGCGCGACCTGGTGCCGCTGACTGAGGAGCTGGCTTTTCTGCGCCGCTACCACCGGCTGCTGGAGCTGCGCTTCGGGCAAGCCATGCCGCTGCTGGGCATCGACGACATCGACGCGGCCGCCTCCGGCTGGCTTGTGCCGCCAATGGCGCTACAGGGTCTGCTGGAAAACGCCGTCAAGCACAACCAGGCCACGGTCAGCGAGCCGCTGCCGGTGCAGCTAACGCTGATTGAGCGCGTGGTCTCGATGCGCAACGCCGTGCGGCCACGGCGCAGCGCCATGCCGTCGTCGGGGCTGGGCCTGGCCAACCTCGACGAGCGCTGCCGGCTGCTCACCGGGCGCGGGCTCGTGCTCGTGCGCAGCGATGCGCGCTTTGAGGTGCAGGTGCCGCTGGTGGCGGCCGCATGAAGGGCGCATGAACGACGCATGAACAACACCCAACCCAGGCTGCACGCCTTCGTGGCCGAAGACGAGCCGCCCGCACGCGAGCGGCTGATCGGCGCCCTGGCCCGCGTCGCGCCCGAGCTCGTGGTTGTCGGCCATGCCGACAGCGTGAAGGGCACGCAGGCCTGGCTCGCCAGTCATGCCGCACCCGATGTGCTGCTGCTGGACATCCAGCTCGCCGATGGCCTGTCGCTGGAGCTCTTCAAAGACGGAACGCTTGCGCTGCCGACCATCTTCACCACCGCGTACGACCGCTTTGCCATCGACGCGTTTCGCGCATTGGCCATCGACTACCTGCTCAAACCGGTGAGCGAAGTGGCGCTGGCGCAGGCGCTGGCGAAGGTGCAGCGCTTACGCCAAACATTCAGCGGCGACGTGGCTGCGCTCTTGCAGCAATTCGGTCAGCAGATAGGGCAGCACGTTGGCACCGCCACGCCGCGCTGGCGCCAGCGTCTGGTGGGCCGCAAAGGCGCGCAGTTTCATGCGCTGCCTGTCGAGCAACTGGCCTATGTGGTCTCGCTCGACAAGCTCGCGTTTGCCGTCGACCAGGCGGGCGAGCGCTACTTGTTGGAGACGCCGCTGGCCGAGCTGGAAGCTGAGCTCGACCCAGCGCTGTTCTTTCGCGCCACACGCCAATTGCTGGTCGCGGCCACGGCTGTGGCGCGCTTTGCGCCCGCAGGCAAAGGCCGGCTGAAGGTCGAGCTGCGACCGGCGATCGCGGGCACAGTGGGCGATGTGCTGGTGAGCCAAGAGCCCGCATCGGCGTTCAAGGCGTGGCTAGGGGGCTGAGACGCTGAAATGCACGACGCGGCGCGCCCTCGCATCGACTGAAAGCGGCGCACGCACAATGCCCGCTCGACATCAACACTGCACCGCAGACGCCACCATGCCGCACATGCTGCTCATCGTTGAACCCCTGGGCCAGCGCGAAGCGCGCGGTGTCGAACTCGGCAAGGTCGTGTACCAGCAGATGCTCGACTTCACCGAAGAGCTCAAGCGCGCCGGCGTGCTGCTGGCGACCAGCGCACTGGCCACCGCTGCCACGCGCGTGCAGCGGCCCGAGGGTGCGGCCACGCGTGTGCTCGACGGCCCGTTTGCCGAGGCCAAAGAGATGATCGGCGGCTTCTTCTTGCTGAACGTCGCCACGCGCGAGCAAGCGCTCGAATGGGCCGCGCGCTGCCCCGCAGTCGCGTGGGCCACGGTCGAGGTGCGCGAGTCCGGGCCTTGCTACACCTGAGGTCTAGTGTGGTGCGCCGCTCTGTTCCGTACTTATCGAGCGAGCGGACATCCGCAGTGACATCGAACACCTCCCCCAGGGGCTGCACCCACACGACCGAGGCCTACCGTCGACGCGCAGTTCGACACGTCTGGGTGCCTGCTTGCGGGTAGCAAGCCGAACGGCTCTTGGCGACCCATCAGCGACATTCACAAGATCGAGTTCGGAGCCGCAAAGCCGTCAACCAATCTTGAGGCGAAGGCCGGCTTGCCAGTGGCTACGCACCCAGCAGCGGCAGGAGGTGCTTCCCGAACTTCCCCGTGGGAGTAGCGCTTGCCATGATGGTCGCATGGGCGAAGACCAGAGCCGCGGTGCCGAGCACGGCGACGGCCGGCCATTTCAGGCCGGCCGGAAGGACGAGCCGCCGGTGCAAGTTGCGGATGAAGAACTCGGCAACCAGCAGGTTGGGAACAAAGAACAAGACGAGCATGGCAAGGTCGAACGGCCCGCTGGCGCCATCTGCGTTCATGCCGATGCCGCCGGCCCAGTTCGTCCATGCCTGGATCTCGATGTCGAACAGCCATGAACCCAGCACCATCGCGAACAGGCGGATGGCCCACGCGCGATGTCGATCGAATCTCCTGGCGCGTGCATGGACATAGGCCATGACTGAACTGAGCATCATCACCGCACCCCAAACGCTGAATGCGATGGCAGCTGCCCGACTGAAGGTGCCGTGGGTGACGATGTACGACATGCCACCGGCACCGGCCAGAAAACCTGCGGTGACGTAGATGCGGCCTGTCCAGCGATGCACCTTGCGGTGTCGACTGCGGATCCGGGCCGACAGCAGGATGGGCCAGGCCAGCACCAGCACCGTGCCCATCACAAAGTGCAGCCCGATGCCGAGGTTGGCAATCCACTCCGACGCCGTGGGCATCGGAAGGCCGGCCACCAGGTTCTGCCACTGCTCGAAGCTCTTGATCGTGGCGCCGCTCGCCCGCAGGGCGATGTAGGCGCCGAACCATCCAAGGCCCGCCAAGGTGGCGACACCGAAGAGGCGCCCGATCCAGCCGAGCATGCGGTCGTCGACCGGCCGCAACCGCGCGGTGACTGCTCGCAGGGCGGGCTGGTCTTGCGGGTTCATGGCAGCGGCACCCGCGGGCTGTCGAGGCGAGCCGTTCACTCGGGCCGAATGTTCTGATTGAAGCGGAACATGTTGCCCGGGTCGTAGCGCTTCTTGATGCTGGCCAGCCGCCCGTACTGCTTGCCGAATGCGCGACGGGTCAGCTCATCACTGTCTGCATCCTGCCCCGCGAAGTTGAGGTACAGACGGCCCTCGTGCGCGTGCCTTCGGGCCCGCTCCCAGGCCCCGCGGGTCCAGCCCATGACGGCTTCGTCGTCCGCCGCATCGCGCCAAACCGAATCGAGCGAGTACATCCAACCGAACGATCGGTCCCCGAATGCCGTGGCTTCGGCCGGCACGGCCGCAGTCGCACCGCCAAAGTTCCACAGCGAACTGATGGACTTGTCGGACGGCGATGCGGCGGCATTCTCGATGGCTTCGGCGATGATCTCGTCGGTCAGTCGCGATAGCAGGTGACTCTTCCAGTAGCAGCGGAACTCACCCGCCGGATACAAGGGGTCGAAGAGCTTCTGCACCTCGCAGTAGGGCATCTGGCCGGAGAAGTCGGCGACCATCGGGCCCAGTTCCCGCAGCGGCTGCAAGAGGTGCTCGCCGTCGGCCGCATCACCGGCATAGACCGCACCCAGCGTGTAGCACCGAGTGCCCCAGAACGCCTGCGGATAGTCCGCACTGGCGGCGACGGTTGAGAACTCGCACAGAGATCCGACCACGTCACTCTTGTCTGCCAGAAAGTCCCGCCAGAACCGGATCGGCCCGTCACCGGCCGACAACGGGTAGATGGGTGCCGCGAACATCACCGTCGGACCGACGGGGTGCAGATTGAACTCGAAGTTCACGACCACGCCGAAGTTGCCGCCGCCGCCACGGAGAGCCCAGAACAGGTCGGCATGCTCCGTCGGACTCGCCCGGGAAAGCGTGCCATCCGCCGTGACGATGTCGACGGCCAGCAGGTTGTCGATCGAGAGGCCATGCGCGCTGCGCAGCCAGCCGATGCCGCCGCTCAGCGTCAGGCCCGCCACACCGGTCTCAGAGATCAGGCCTCCCGGGGTTGCCAGCCCATGCGCCTGCGTGGCAGCGTCGACATCGGCCCAGAGGGCGCCCCCCTGAACAGACGCCGACCGCGCGTCTGGGCTGACACGGACGCCCCGCATCAGCGACAAGTCGATCATGAGACCGCCGTCGCAGACGGCGTGGCCGGCCACGTTGTGACCGCCACCGCGGATCGACACCGGCAGCCCCTGTTGGCCGGCGAAGCGGACCGACGCGATCACGTCCTCCGCCGACTTGCAGCGGCTGATGGCCAAGGGGTGACGGTCGATCATGCCGTTCCAGACCGATCGCGCAGCGTCGTAGCCGTGGTCCCCTGGCGCGAGCAGATCACCCGACAGCTGGAATCGCAGTGTCGCGAGTCTTTCGACCATGTTCATCGAGCGCCTTCTGCGCCCAGCGACGTTGCGGCGCTGCGCGGCAACTCGATGCGCAGCACGCTGCCATCCCCAGGCGTCGCGCTGAGGGTGAGGTTCGATGTGTAGAGCGCCCCATCGGGCCCGACCACCAGCCCGTTGGGCAGGTTGGCGAACTTCACGGCAAGCTCCTTGCGCTCGCCCGTCGCCGGATTGAACGACACCAGATTCGCGTTGTCCGACGTCCACGCCTCGTCGTGCGGGAAGATCTCGACGGCGTACAAGCTCTCGCGTTGCCACGCCAGCCCGACGATCGGGTTGCGCGACTTGAATGGCAGCGTGTAGCCCGCGAAGCCATTCTTGAACACCGCCAGTTCGGACGGCCCACCGTCTTCGCCAAAAGTGCCGACATAGAACCTGCCGCGATCCTGCGTCATCACGATCGGGTTGTGTTCCTTGTTGTCGCGCGACATGTCGTAGGCCAGACCGATGGCACCGGTCGCCGGGTTGACCTTCACCAACATGCCGCGGTTCGTTTCGACCACGTAGAGCTCGTTGCGGTGGTTGATCATCGAGTGGAACACGCCGCCGGGCTCAAGGTCTGTGGTGGCCGGGTTCGTGTCCTTGATGAAGTGCGGTGGGTTGGCGGCGAGCCAGGCGCTGAGGTTCGCGACCTGGGTCGTCGAGCCGTCCGGGTTGATGCGAAGGATCGCGGCATCGCTGCCGGGCAGGCCGTGTGAGCAGCCGCCCATTTCGATCAACACGTAAAGCGCGCCGTTGACGAAGGCCAGATCGGTGGGGCCGTAGTTGCCACCATACGCGTCGGTCATGCTGGGCAGGCGGTCGGCGACCGTCTGCTTGCTGCCGTCAGGCAGCAGCCGCAGCACGCGGCCGCTGTAGCCGGCGGTGTAGGGGCTGTAGATGTTGATGTGGGTCGGGCATTCGGCCGTGCCCAGCGGGGCCAACGGGCCGCCCGTACCGGCTTCCGCCACATAGAGATCGCCGTCCGGACCGAAGGCCAGACCGCGAGGGCTGGTGAGGCCGGTCGCGTAGGTCGTGACGACGACGGAGCCCTTGGGCTTGCTGCCGGGGCTGCGCTCAGCGCTCAGCGCAGTCGCACGGGTGCCAGCGGTCGATGCGCGGCCATCGTCACCACCGCCGCCGCAAGCGGTGACAAGGACAAGGGCAGCGATCGCGGTGGCGAAGAAGCGGCGGTTCCTGTTCAAGGGGGTGTTCATCGAGCGTCTTCCTGTAGGAGGCGGCGAAGTTGCCGTGCGCTGAACCGTAGCCTTGCCCATGGGTGACGAGAAGAGCCGATTGGTACAAGATCGGGTCAAATACGACACCACTCGTCAGGCAGGCTGAACCCATGACGCAGAACATCAAGCCGAAGATCGCCCTGCTCGCCGCGCCGGAGACGACGCCCTCGGTCCTCTTCGGTCTCTACGACGTGCTGGCTTCCGTCGGCGCGGGGTACGCCGACATGACAGGCCGCCAAGTGGGCGAGCCGCTGCTCGACATCCGGATCGTGGCGGCCGATGCCGCGCCTTTCCGCTGCTTCGGCAACATCCTGATCGAGCCCCACTCGGCGATCGGCGACCTCGAGCGCGTGGACGCTGCGGTGGTCTGCGACATGTACACGCCGATCGACACCGCGCCGCGCGGGCGTTACGCGGCAGAGATCGAATGGCTGCGGCGCATGCACGCCCAGGGCGCGCTGATCGGATCGGTCTGTTCGGGCTCGCTCGTGCTGGCCGAGGCGGGCCTGCTCGATGGGCGCCAGTGCGCGGGGCACTGGGCCTATCGCGAGCTGTTCCGCCGGCAGTACCCCAAGGTGAACTACTGCGCCGACTCGATCCTGCGCCTGGACAGCGAAGCCGAGGGCGTGATCACCGCAGGCGGCGTCACGGCCTGGCAGGAGCTGGCGCTGCGGCTGATCAGCCGCTATTGCAGCCCGGAGCATGCGTTGCAGACGGCCAAGGTCTACTTGCTCTCGGGCCATGAAGACGGCCAGTTGCCCTTCGCCGACATGGGGATGAAGATCCAGGGGGAAGACCAGGCCATCAAGCTCAGCCAGGAGTGGATCGCCGAGCACTATGCCCAGGCCAATCCGGTGGAGGCCATGACCCAGCGCGCCGGGCTCACCCGGCGCACGTTCACGCGGCGGTTTCGCGCCGCGACCGGCCATCTGCCGATGGACTACGTGCACGCGGTTCGGGTCGAGAAGGCCAAGCGGGTCATCGAGCAGGATGCCGGCGGTATCGACGATGTGGCCTACCAAGTCGGCTACGAGGACCCCACGTTCTTTCGCCGCTTGTTCAAGCGGGAAGTCGGACTGACGCCCGCCGCCTACCGGCGGAAGTTCTCGAACATCCTCAGCGACCCGGCGCCCGCTGAAGGGGATCATTGAGGGACGGCCCGGTTTAGAAGAGGAACGAGACAGATTAGGGACCGCACCGTACCGACCATCCCAGGGATTGCCGCAGAGACATCGGGGAGCGCATTCGACCACGTAGGCGCCTTCAAAGCAGTCGGTGCTGAGCGACTCTTGGTGGCCGACCCTGTGAGTTCACCCGACGGTGAAGCCGACATTGCCCCACACGGATTGGTGCTGGGACTTCGAGCGCACCACACTCGGTAGTTTCCCGATCCGCGCACGCCGCCTGTCGACTTCTCGGCCCGTCGTTCGTCGTGTCGATGAAAGGAATCAAACCATGCGCTTCATGATCATCGTCAGCGCCACCGCCGAGAGCGAAGCCGGCGTCATGCCGACGGCGACGCTGCTCGCCGAGATGGGCGCCTATCACCAGGAGCTGGCGCGCGCCGGTGTGCTGCTCGATGGCGCGGGGCTCAAGGCCTCGGCGCACGGCTGGCGCGTGCAGATCGGCAGCAGCGGCGAGCGGCACACAGTCGATGGGCCGTTTGCCCATACCCAAGCGCAGACCGACGCGCAGACCCAAGCCTTGATGGCCGGCTATACATTGATCCAGGTCCGATCGCGCGACGAGGCGCTCGAATGGTCTCGCCGCTATCCCAACCCAACGCAACACGGCAGCGCCTGCACGATTGAAGTGCGTCAGCTCTTCGAGGCCGATGACTTTGTGTCCAAACACACCTAAGGAGCCACCATGCACCGCCAAATCTTCGTCAACCTGCCCATCGCCGACATGGCCCGCTCGCGGGCCTTCTTCACAGCACTGGGCTACAGCTTCAACCCCGACTTCAGCAACGAACAGGGCGCTGCGCTGGTGCTTGGCGAGAATCTCTACGCCATGCTGCTGGTGCACGACTTCTTCAAGACCTTCATCGACAAACCGGTGGCCGATGCGCACCAGAGTACCGAGGTGCTGGTGTGCTTGAGTTGCGACAGCCGCGCCGAGGTCGACACGCTCGTGGCCAAGGCCATCGCCGCAGGCGGCAAGGCCCCGCGCGTGGCGCAGGACCCCGGCTTTATGTACGCCCATGGCTTCGAAGATCTCGACGGACACATCTGGGAATTGGTCTACATGAGCGGCATGCCGCCGAAGGCGTAGGCCAGGCACATGATGACGAAGCTCGACATCGCCGGACTTCAACGCGCCTACGACGGCCGCTGACATCCATGCCGAAGGCCGCCGATGCGACCCACCGCGCCATCAGCGCCGTGTGGCGGCTCGAAGCCGCCAAGGTCATCGCGGCCGTGGCGCGCCTCACGCACGACGTGGGCGTGGCCGAAGAGCTGGCGGCCGACGCGCTGGTGGCCGCGCTCGAACATTGGCCGCGCGACTTTCCTGATAGCGGTGTGCCCACCAACCCCGGCGCCTGGCTCACCACCACCGCCAAGCGCCGAGCGCTGGACTGGCTGCGCCATCGCGCCATGGCCGCCGCCGAGCACGAAGCGCTGGCGCGCGACGACGAAGCGCGCGAGGCGCAGTTTGTGCCCAGCGTGACCGAGCTGCTCATCGCCGCCGAGGCCGACCCCGTCGGCGACGACTTGCTGCGCCTGGTCTTCACGGCCTGCCACCCCGTGCTCACACGCGACGCGCAAGTGGCGCTAACGCTGAAGGTGATGGGTGGCCTGAGCACGGCGGAGATCGCGCGCGCTTTTCTCGTGGCCGAGCCGACCATCGCGCAGCGCATCGTGCGTGCCAAGCGCACGCTGAGCGAGGCCCGTGTGCCCTTTGATCTGCCGCCGCGCGAGCACTTGGCCGAGCGCCTGGCGGGCGTGCTTGAAGTCACGTACCTCGTCTTCAACGAAGGTTATGCCGCGACGAGCGGTGACGACTGGATGCGCCCGGCGCTGTGCGCCGAAGCGCTGCGCCTGGCGCGCATGCTCGCTGCTATCGCGCCCAGCGAGCCCGAGGTGCATGGCCTGCAAGCCCTGCTTGAGATCCAGGCCTCGCGCACGCATGCACGCATCGACGCGCAAGGCCAGCCGGTGCTGCTGATGGCGCAAGACCGCGCGCGGTGGGACTACTTGCTGATTCGCCGTGGCCTGGCCGCGTTGGCGCAGGCCGAAGGCTTGAGTTCACCGCGCGCGCGCGGCCCGTACACACTGCAAGCCGCCATCGCCGCCTGCCACGCGCGCGCCACGCATAGCGCCGACACCGACTGGACGCTGATCTGCACGCTCTACGACGCGCTGCTCATCGTGCAACCGTCGCCCGTGGTCGAGCTCAACCGCGCGGTCGCGGTGAGCCGCGCGCCCGGCCCCACGCGTGGGCCTGCGGCCGCGTTGCGCTTGGTCGAAGTGCTGCAGTCGCAACCCCAGCTCGCCCAGTACCACCTGCTGCCCAGCGTGCATGCTGACCTGCTCGCAAGCCTGGGCCGCCACCATGAGGCACGCGCGATGTGGCAGCGTGCGGCCGAACTTACCCGCAACGCGCGCGAGCGCGAGCTGCTGCTCGCCCGCGCGCACACCACCCAGCCTGAAGGAGACACGCCATGAGCCCGACATCAACCCCCGCCGCGACCACCAAGAAGGCCACGTCTCGCAGCGCACTTGCGGCATCGTCGCGCGTCGTCATCTTCGTGGCCACGCGCAAAGGCGCCTGGTTCTTTCACGGTGATGCCCGGCGCAAAACATGGACGGCCGACGGCCCGCATTTCCTGGGCCACACCATCAGCCATGTGGTGCTGGATCCACGTGACGGCCGCACGCTCTTGGCAGCGGCCAAGACCGGTCACCTGGGCCCGACGATCTTTCGGTCGACCAATATGGGCCGCACCTGGAAAGAGGCGCGGCAGCCACCGGCGTTTTCCAAACCTGCCGAACCGGACACGGCTGCCACCGGATCCGCCAGCCTGCCTGGCCGCTCGGTCGACCACACCTTCTGGCTCACCCCCGGGCACGCCAGCGAGCGCGACACCTGGTACGCCGGCACCTCGCCGCAAGGCCTGTTTCGCTCCGACGACGGCGGCGTGACTTGGACGCCGCTGCCGGCCGTCAACGACGACGCGCAGTTCCGCGAGTGGATGGGCTCGGCGCAAGACGGCACGCCCGACGGGCCCAAGCTGCACTCGGTGATCGTCGACCCGCGCGACGCCTCGCATCTCTACTTCGCGATGTCGGGTGGCGGCGTGCACGAGTCGCGCGACGCTGGCCGCACATGGCGCACGCTGATCAAAGGCCTGCAAGTGGTTGACGGCTTCGATGCCACCACCGTCACCTTCCACGACCCACACTGCGTGCGCCTGTGCCCCAGCAACCCTGATCGGTTGTACCAGCAGAACCATTGCGGCATCTATCGGCTTGACCGAACGAGCGACACGTCGACGGACCCTGCCGGCGACACCTGGCAGCGCATCGGCAGCAAGATGCCCAAGCGTGTGGGCGACATCGGTTTCCCCATGGTCGTGCACCCACGCGACGCGGACGTGGCGTGGGTCTTCCCGATGGACGGCACCAAGGTCTGGCCGCGCACCAGCCCCGACGGCCGCCCGGCCGCTTACGTCACGCGCAACGGCGGCAAAACATGGCAGCGTTTAGACCAAGGCCTGCCCGAGAGCCAGGCCTGGTGGACGGTGAAACGCCAGGCCATGACGCTGGACGCGCAGGCCACCCCGGCGCTGTACCTGGGTACCACCAGCGGCGAGCTGTGGATCGGGCGCGATGAAGGCGCGCGCTGGTCCAACATCGCCCGCCATCTGCCAGAGATCTACGCCGTGGAAGTGGCCGCCCTGCCATGAAAGCGCCGGCGCGATGAAGGTGCTGATCCCCGGGGCGCTGCGCTCGTACACACGCGCATCCCACGTCGATGCCGTGGGCGACACGCTGGACGCGCTGTTCGCAGACCTCGACCGCCGCTACCCCGGCCTGCGTTTTCGTGTCGTCGACGAGCAAGGCCAGCTGCGGCCGAACATGCGGATCTTCGTCAACGGCATCGGCGTGCGTGAGCTTCAGCATGGCCTGCAAGCCAGCGACTTTGTGGCCGTGGTGTTGGCGCTCAGTGGAGGGTGATGGGTGTGCAAATGGCGGGCGGCCACCTTGGCCTACCAGCCACCCACCCGCCCAAGTGCTAACTCCCAAAAGACACTGACTTGTCGCGCCAGAACACGGGCTCGGGCGCCGGCCCCAGGCCAGCCTTGGCGTTGTCTTGCATGTGCTCGGGCCGCCGCGTGCCGGGGATCGTGCAGGTCACGGCCGGGTGGCTCAGCACGAACTTCAGCAGCACTTGGGCCCAGCTTGTGCAGCCGATCTCGGCCGCCCAGGGTGGCAAGGCTTTGCCTTGCAAGCCGCGCAGCAGGCCACCGCCACCAAAGGGCATGTTGACAATGACGGCCACACCGCGCTCGGCCGCCAGTGGCAGCAGCCGCTCGGCGGCCAGGCGGTCGTCGAACGCGTAGTTGACTTGCAGGAAGTCGAGCTTTTCTGCGCGTAGCACGGCTTCAAGCTGCGGGTAGGCCGACGCCGTGTAGTGGGTGACGCCGATGTAGCGCACACGCGCTTCATCCTTCCAGCGGCGCAAGGTGGCGAGGTGGGTCTTCCAGTCCACCAGGTTGTGGATCTGCATCAGGTCGATGGGTCGGCCGGGTTCGGTGCGAAGCAGGCGCATCGATTCGCGCATTTGCCCGATGCCTTCGTCGCGGCCCTGGGTCCAGACCTTGGTGGCGATGAAGGCCTTCTTCGCGCGGCCCTCAGTGGCCAGGATCTCGCCCAAGCTTTCCTCGGCGCGGCCATACATCGGCGAGCTGTCGAGCACCGAGCCGCCGGCGGCAAAGAGTGCGTCCACCACCGCCGGCAGCTGGGCATAGCCGCTGCTGCCCGGCGCCTGGTCAAAGCCGAGGTAGGTGCCACAGCCGATCACCGGCAGCGGCTCTTGGGTCGACGGGATGGTGCGGGTCTGCATGGTGCTGGCCTCCTGTGCCGAGCTCGCGCGTGCGCCCATCACGCTGGCGGCAAGGCCGCATGCAAGTACGGCGCGGCGGGTGGGTGGGGGGTGCCTTGGTCGATGCGTCATCGAAACACTTACCAGGGCGACTGGATGAAGAGCGTCTTTGGTAGTCGTTGGCTCCTACGCGACGCGAAGGCCGGGTTCAGAGCCAACGCCCCCGTTCAAACCGGGCCTGCGGATTTCCCCGCACACGGCTTACCCGTGGTCTGTCGGCTCGCAGCACCTGCGGCCCAGAGCTGCCTTTGCAGTTGTGGCACGTTGTCGCTCGGCGCCACCCGGCCCGCGCAGACGGGCCTCTCACGCTGCGCGCCTGTCCTGGCACGCGTGCTGCGCTCCATACTGCGGGTTGCAAATCTGTCGAGGCTGCGGGCTTCACTTCATGTTGCGGCCCGCGTACTTGCTCCCCGCATGCGCGGCATGCAGCAGTTCCAATTCGCGCCTGCGGGTTCAGCCGAGCCTTTGCTTCGTGACGCACCATGCGCGGCATTTTCGCCTCACGGCGGCCCGGTACTGAACGAACGCGCCCTGCGAGGCAACGCCCAGGCTCAGCGATCGGTGAGGCCGAACAGCGCCGCCGCCGCAGCCTGTCGCCGTGCCGCCTTGTCCACGGCCGCGACTTCAGTTGCGGCCGCGCGCACACCTTGCGTGCGGCGCGTCTTCAAACGCTCGACGAAGCGTACTTGCGCATGCGCGCGTCGGAACGCTTCGGGCGACTGCAAGAACGCCAACGCCAAACCGGCGAATAGCGTGCGCACGTCTTGGGCCAGCGGCTGGCGCTGGCTCAGCGCGCGCTGCGCGTCGGCCAGGGCTTCCTTGTGCATGGCAGCGCTGAATGTCAGCACCGAGCTCAAGGGCTGTGCGACGCCCCCGTTGGCCGACGCGAAGGCACGCAGCGGTGTGTTCATGAGCGCTTGCACCACGGGCGCGACGTCAGCGTCGAACTCGGGCATCGCATGCTGCGGGCAGGCGGCGAGCCAAGTGCTGTGCATGCCCTGCGCATCGCTGTCGAACTTCAACACCCGCAGCGCTTGCACGAGCACACCCAGGCGCAAGGCGCGGGTTGGGTAGGCACCCCAGCGGCCATTGGCGTCAGGCTGCACTTCACGGGCGGCACCTGGCGCGCCGTGCAACAGTTCTGCCAAGGTAAGCGCATACGCCGGGCCGCAGCACAGCACGCCCCAGAGGTCGGCAAAGACCTCGCTGCGCCAATGCCGGCTCCAGGCCTG
>JANOJR010000259.1:0-5251 GCA_031418855.1 Rubrivivax sp. | reverse complement strand
GGCGCTGTTTGCGGTGGCCATGCTGGCTGCGGGCGACGCCGACTTGCACGCGCGCTTGTTGGCCTGGCGCGCGGCGCAGACCGCCGCGGCGCGGGCCATGACGCAGGATCTGAAACCTTGAGTGCCGTCAACGACGCCGGTTCCGCCAATGCGGCCAGCGCCGCCCCCGCCGCCAGCCCCCGCCCGCTAACACTCGGCGTAATGGGCGGCGGCCAGCTCGGGCGTATGTTCGTGCACGCCGCGCAAACGCTGGGCTTTCGCACGGCCGTGCTCGACCCCGACACGCAAAGCCCGGCCGGGCTGGTCTCGCATGTGCACCTGCTGGCGCCCTATCTCGACGCCGCAGCCTTGAACGAGCTGGCCGCGACGTGCCTGGCCGTGACCACCGAATTCGAGAACGTGCCGGCCGCCGCGCTCGAGTCCCTGGCCCAGCAGGTGAGCGTGGCACCCGGCGCGGCGGCCGTGCGCATTTGCCAGAACCGCGCGCGCGAAAAGGCCTTCTTCGAGCGCATGTCCGTGCCTTGCGCGCCCTACGCGGTGGTCGCGTCGACAGGCGATGTGCAGCGCGTCGACGCCGCGCTCTTCCCCGCCATCCTGAAGACCTCGCAGCTGGGCTACGACGGCAAGGGCCAGCTCGTCGTGGTTGACGCCACCGCCTTGCCGGCGGCCTGGGCCACGCTGTCGCAGGCACCGTGCCTGTTGGAGAAGAAGCTGGCCTTGGCGCATGAGATCAGCGTCATCGTCGCGCGCGGCCTTGACGGCACCATGGTGCAGCTGCCCGTGCAGCAAAACCTGCACCGCGCCGGCATCCTGGCGCTGACGCAGGTGCCCGCACCCGATGTTCTGCCCGCCACCGCTACTGAAGCCGTAGCCTGTGCGCGCCGGCTTGCCGAGGGCCTGGGTTACGTCGGCGTGCTTTGCGTCGAATTTTTCGTGCTCGAAGGCGGCCAGCTTGTGGCCAACGAGATGGCGCCGCGCCCACACAATGGCCACTACAGCATCGATGCTTGCGATGTCTCGCAATTTGACTTGCAGGTGCGCGCGATGGCCGGCCTGCCGCTCGTTGCACCGCGCCTGCATTCGCCCGCGCTGATGCTGAACCTGCTCGGCGACCTGTGGCCGCTGGACGCTGCCGGCCAGCGCGTCGCGCCCGACTGGGCGCCGCTGCTGGCCTTGCCCGGCGTGCACCTGCATTTGTACGGCAAAGCCGAGGCCCGACCAGGCCGCAAGATGGGCCACCTGACGGTGACGGCGGCGAGCTTCGCGCAAGCGCGCGAGGTCGCACAAACCGCCGCTGCGCTGCTCGGCTTCGAGCCATTTTGATAACGACCATGTCGAACGGTGTAGCGGCCGACGTGCGCGCCGCCGCTCAGCGCCTGGCGCAAGGCGGCCTGGTCGCCTTCCCCACCGAAACGGTGTACGGCCTGGGCGCGCGTGCTGACGATGACGCGGCGGTGGCTGGCATCTTCACCCTCAAGGGCCGCCCCAGCGACCACCCGCTCATCGTGCATGTCGCATCAGTCGCGGCGGCGCACGTGTTTGCCGCCGAGATCCACCCGCTGGCGGCCACGCTGATCCAGCGTTTTTGGCCCGGGCCGTTGACGCTGATCGTGCCGCGCCGTGCTGGCGTGGGCGCGGCGGCCGCAGCCGGCCAGGCCAGCATCGGCCTGCGCATGCCGGCGCACCCGCTGGCGCTGGCGCTGTTGCGCGCGGCGGGTGCACTTGGCGTGGCCGGCGTCGCCGCGCCCAGCGCCAACCGTTTTGGCCGCGTCAGCCCCACCACCGCCGCGCATGTGCGCAACGAATTCGGCCCTGCGCTGATGGTGCTGGACGGCGGGCCGTGTGATGTCGGCATCGAGTCGAGCATCGTCGATGTGACGCGCGGCCAGCCCGTGTTGCTGCGCCCGGGCGGTATCGATCGCGCTGCGCTGGCGGCCGCACTGGGCCAGCCGCTCGCAGAGCGCGACGACCACGCGCCGCGTGTCTCGGGCAGCCTGGAGTCGCACTACGCGCCCACCGCCACACTGCGCTTGTTCAGCGCGGCGCAGATCGCACAGAAGCTCGCCGCGCTGCCCGCGATGGCCACGCGTGGCGTGGCGGTATATTCCCGCAGCCTGTTGCCGCTACCCAGCGGTGTCATGCACAGGGCCATGCCGGGCGACCCGGTGCTGGCAGCACGCGAGTTGTTCGCCGTGCTGCGTGGCTTGGACGCCGCCGGCGCAACGCAGATCTGGGTTGAAACGCCACCGCCTCTCGACACATGGGAAGGCGTTCGCGACCGGCTGCAACGTGCTGCTACGGCATAAATTTTTGCGGCGTGCCGCTTTCGATGTTTGGAGTGACGATGATCTTCAGCGGCAGGCCCCCCAGCTTTGGGTTGGCGCGAGCGCTTGTGGTGTGGGGCGCGGCAGCGGCCGCTTTGGTCGCCTGTGGCGGCGGCACCAGCCAGCAGCAAACTTTTCAGCCCGAGCGCGTGATCGCGTTCGGTGACGAGACCAGCCTCTTGCAGGCTGACGGCCGCAAGTTCGCGGTCAACGCGCTCAACGCCGACGACACACTCAACTGCACCAGCCACCCGCTGTGGGTGCAGGCCGTGGCCACGAGCTACAGCTTTGTCTTCAACGAATGCAAGACGGCGACCTCGACCGCGACCAAGGCCTTGATGCGCGCCGGCGCTGGCGCCAAGGCCGCGGAGCTCAAGCTGCAAGTCGACGCGATGGTCGCCGCCGGCGGCTTCAGCAGCAAAGACCTGGTGACGATGCTGGTGGGCGCGAATGACGTGCTCGAGCTCTACGCGCAGTTCCCGACACGCAGTGAAGCGGCCATCACCACCGACGTGCGCGCGCGCGGCGACGCCATCGCCGCGCAGGTCAACCGTGTGGTCGCCCTGGGCGGCAAGGTCATCATCTCGACGGTGATCGACCTCGGGCTTTCGCCCTATGCCGCAGCACAGAACCTGGTCTTCCCTGGCACCGACCGCGCGCTGCTCTTGTCGCGATTGACGTCCGAGCTCAACGCCCGCATCCGCGTGGGCATCGTCAATGACGGCCGCTTTGTCGGCCTCGTGCTCGCCGACGAAATGGTGCAGGTGATGGTGCGTGCACCCACCAGCTTTGGCCTGACCGACGCCACCACAGTGGCGTGCAGTGCCGCGCTGCCCAACTGCACGACCAAGACGCTGGTCGGCACCGCCACGGCAGACACCTGGTTGTGGGCCGACGGCACGCGCTTGTCGGCCGGCGGCCAGTCGCGGCTGGGCCTGCTGGCGCAGCAGCGCGCTTTGAACAACCCCTTCTTCTAACGCTACGGATACGCGCATCTGCGTGGATATCCGTGCTGTGCTTGGCCATGACACTGGAGTCAACATGAAGATTCAACGATCCTTGTACAGCGCAGCACTTGCGGCACTGCTGCTGGCAGCCTGCGGTGGCGGCGACCCTTACGTGGCGGGCACCACGCCCACCGCCGGCGCGCCCACGGCCAAGATCACGTTCACTTCGGTCGTCTCGTTTGGCGACAGCTTGAGCGACGCGGGCGCCTACGCGCCGGCCACGTCACTCACCGGCAATGGCGCCGCGCCTTACTTCGGCGGCAAGTTCACCACCAACGGCGCGGGCGGCACGGTCTGGGTCGAGAACATCGCCACCGCGCTTGGGCTGCCCCTCACGCCGCATGAGGTCGGCTTTGGGGGCCAGTCGGTGAAGTGCCCGGCCGCCGCGCTTTCAGCTGCGCTGGCCAACTCATGCACGGCATACGGCCAAGGCGGCGCGCGCGTCACCGACGCCAACGGCATCGGCCAAGGCGGCGGCGCGCTCACCGTGCCGCTGAAGACGCAGATCGCCAACCACCTGACGCGTTTTGGCAACTTCAAAGGCACCGAGCTGGTGTTGGTGCTGGGCGGCTCGAACGATGTTTTCATCCAGTTCGAAGGCTTCGTCGCCGCGGCCACAAAGATCCAGACCGATGCCGCCACCGGCAAGATCACCGCCGACCAGGCCAACGGCTTGCTGCTCAATGCGCAGCTCGCCGCACAAGAGGCGCTCAAACAAGCCGCGACCGAGCTCTCGCTCTACATCAAGGCCGAAATGCTGGCCAAAGGTGCCAAGTACGTGGTGGTGGGCAACCTGCCCGACAGCGCGGGCACGCCCTTTGGCGGCACCCTGCCGGCTAACGTTCAACCGGTGCTGACCAGCCTGTCGGAGATCTTCAACCTGTGGCTGCGTGAAGGCCTGTCTGACCAGCCGGTGCAGATCTTGGACTTGTTCGCCTTCTTCAAAGACGCGCGCGCCAACCCCAGCAAGTACGGCATGGTCAACGTCAGCGTGCCGGCCTGCGACGCCGCCAAGATCGGCGCCATCACACGCGGCACCGTCAGCGACGGCTCATCACTCTTCTGCAACAGCACTGCTGGCGTGCCCTACAACGGCATCCGCACTGGCGCCGACGTCAACACCTGGTACTTTGCGGACGGCGTGCACCCCACCACCGGTGGCCACAAGGTCTTCAGCAACGAAGTACTGCGCCAGTTGCGCGGTTTCGGCTGGCTCTAACATTTGAGAGACATGCACATGCAACGCCATCTCCCCACGTTTGCCGCCGCCCTGTCTGCCCTTCTTGCCATGTTCCTCAGCCCCGCCGCCCTGGCGCAGGACTGGACGATCAAGGCCGGCGCCATCCGCTACGACGCGCACTCCAAGACCGACGGCATTCAAGGCATTGGCATCCCGCCCGGGGCCGACGCCGAGGTGGGCGACGCCACCACGCTGGTGCTCATCGTCGAGCGACGCTTCACGCCCAAGCTCAGCGCCGAGCTGGTGCTGGGCGTGCCTGCGCGCATCCGCAGCAAGGCCACCGGCAGCGTGGCGTTTCTGGGTAACGACATCTTGTCGGCGAAGAACTTCGCGCCGACCTTGCTGTTGACGTACACCTTCTTCGACGCCAGCCAGGCGCTGCGCCCGTACGTCGGCGTCGGCGTGAACTACACGACCTTTCGCAGCATCAAGTCCAGCCTGGCGCCCAAGGTCGAGATGAGTGACTCCACCGGGCTGGCCGTGCACGCCGGCTTGAACTACGCGATCGACAAACAATGGGGCCTCTTTGCCAGCGTCGGCCGGGTCGACGTGAAGAC
Organism: Rubrivivax sp.; assembly: GCA_031418855.1. GTDB lineage: Bacteria > Pseudomonadota > Gammaproteobacteria > Burkholderiales > Burkholderiaceae_C > Rubrivivax. Next base: position 123 of record JANOJR010000259.1, on the reverse strand, counting down.
CAAGCTGGTGGCCACCGCCAGCACGGTGCTCACGTCGAACATCGACTTGCGGCCGACGACCTATTCGGCGGGCTTGAGCTACCGGTTCTGAAGCGCGCCGGCGCGGCTCACGGTTTGCCGTTG
>JANOJR010000258.1:0-1775 GCA_031418855.1 Rubrivivax sp. | reverse complement strand
CCTGCCTGGGATTTCTGGCCGAGCAACTCAAGCCCGCGATCGACGCAAACTACGCCGCACGGCCCGGGCGCGACGACACCTTGCTGATGGGTTCGAGCATGGGCGGCCTGATCTCGATCTACGCGCTGCTCGCGTACCCGCAGGTGTTTGGCGCGGCCGCTGCGCTGTCCACGAACTGGATCACGATGTTCGAGGACAACGCGGTGTTCAAGGAGCGCGGCTTCGGCCCACCGAACGCCGTCTCACGCGTGCTCGAAGGCACCGGCCACAACGAGCGGGCGTGGAGCGCGCGGCTGGAGACGCCACTGAGCTTCTTGCTCGCACGCTGAGCCGCGGCGCTCGAAGCCCGGCTGGGCTTCTTCTTCGCGACCCAGGTAGCCGCCCCCGACAAACACCCTGGCCCGGAAGTCGGCCGCTCGGGCCGGACCGACACGCGCGAAGAGGTCACCGCGTACGTCAACCGTTAGGGCCAGATCAACGCGGCCGCCGCCTCGAAGTTTTCGCTTTGCTGCCAGCCGCCGAACTTGATCTGCGCCGGTGGGTTGCTGTAGCGATGCAACAGCAGTAGGCGCAGCAGCTTCAGGCGCATAGCGTCGTCCAGCGCCGCGGCGTAGCCCGACATGAAGGCAGCAACACGCTCAGCGTCGCCCGCCGCCAGAAAGCACAAAGGCCCGAGCCAGTCGTACTCGCGCGGGCCCACAAGGCCGTCGCCGAAGTCAAACATCGCTGCCAGCGTGCCGTCGACGGAGAAGAGGTTGAAGGGCGTGTACTCGCCGGTGAGCGCCACGTCCGGGCCCGTCGGCAAGGCGCCGGCAATGAAGTCCGGCAACTGCGCCAGCAAATGCGCCGGCAACCCATTGCGCGCTTGGCGCGCGAGGCAGCGGCTGCGCTGCACCGCGATGAAGTCGGCCCAGCGCGGTGACAGCACCACCAGTGGCCCGGGTGCCAGCGCGTGCACTTGCGCGGCCAGCGTGCCCAGGGCGTACAGCAGCGTGCAGCGTTGCGCCTGGGACATCGCGGGCCACGTGGCGGTGAGCGGCTCGCCCACCAGCTGCGTCATCACCAGGTAAGGCCAGCCCTCGAACTCGCCGCGCGCCAGCAGCTCTGGCGTGGGCACCTCGAGGCGGCCGTGCACCAGCGGCAGCATGGCGCACTCGAACTCGTAGTGGTCGCGCAGGAACGGTGGGTAGAGCTTGAGCATGCGCGTGGCGCCCAGGCGCGCCACCAGCACGGTGCCGTCGCTGACCTGCTGCGCGCTCTCGCCGCCATGGCGCTGGGCGATGGCTTGCATGACCGCGTGCCACGCTGGCGGATTGTCGTGAAGGGCGTCGAAGGTGGCGGCGTCAGGGTCGCGCGGCAGGGTCATGGCAGGCGGTGGGTGCGGTGGTGAGTGAGCGGCGGACAGCAGCGATCATCGCTCGGCATACGCCCGACCTACGCACGACATACGCCCCTCGCGCGCGACAATGCGGGCCGTGCCCACACGCACACGAGGAAGCCGCCATGACCCAACCGCACCCGAGTGCCCCCGCGCAGCCCAAGCTGCATGCCCTGGGCAGCGACGTCATGCAGGCTCTGCAGCAAGGCCGCTACCTCGAAGCCGTGAAGCTGCTGCGCCAGCAGCCAGGCATGGGTTTGAAAGAGGCCAAGGACATCATCGACGCGGTGCAAAAGCAGCTCGCGGGCCACGCCAAACCAGCGCACGACCAGGCACCACACGCGCCGGGCCACCACGATCTCGCGCCGGGTGAAGTGCCCCGCAGTGCGGGCCTGGG
>JANOJR010000257.1:0-11905 GCA_031418855.1 Rubrivivax sp. | reverse complement strand
GCGGCCAGCGACTCGGCCCAGTCGAGGATGAAGTTGGCCACGCGCGCGTCGGCCGGCAGCGTGCCCAGCGACAGCAGCGAGCCGCATTCACGCGTGATCTGGCTGCTCATCGCCGCGTGCACTGTGCGCATCAGCGCGGGTGACGTGGCGCAGGCTTCGATCAACGTGCTGTAGCGCACCGACCAGACCTCGCCCGTGTCCAGTGCCACGGCGTCGCAGCGGTGCTGGCCGCTGTGGATGCCATCAAAGCCCAGCCAGTCGCCTTTGAAGTGCAAGCCCACCACCTGGCCGCGGCCGTCGGCCGTGAAGTTCACGGTCTTGAACTGGCCAGCGTTGATGATGTGTAGCTGCAAGAAGCTGTCGCCGCCGAGGTAGATGCTGTCGCCGGCATGCACCACACGCCGCGTGAAGGGCACGCTGTGCTCCAACTGCGCCAGACCCTCGCGCCAGGACTGGCCGGCAGCGCTGCGGTGGCTGCGCGGCTGCGGCGCGGTGAAGGCTTGGGCTTGGACTGTCGGGGCGGTGGTTTGCAGGGTGGTTTGCAGGGCGGTGTGCATGGTCGACTCCTTGGCGCTACGTTGTGAAGGGCTGGTTGATTCAGGCCTTCAGACTAAGCCGAGCGTGCAAGGCTTTGATCTGCGACAAGTGCCGACTTGGTGTGGCTTGGTGAATGCGGTGTAAACGGCTTGTAACGCCGCAGCGCGCGCCGCCGTGCCCTGTCGGCCCGGCGTAGCGGGGGCCATCCTCTTAGGCCGGCTCCGTCTCACGCACCAGCAGCACCGGCACCAGGCTGCCGCGGACCACCAGTTCGGCGTCACTGCCCATCACCAAGTGGCTGAAGCCGCGACGACCGTGGGTGCCCATGACGATGAGGTCGCAGTGCAGCTCGCGTGCCTGGTCGAGCACGACGTCGGCCACGCGGCCGTGCACCGTGTCGCGCAACAAGGCCTCAGCCTGTACGCCTTGGTCGGTGGCCAGGCGCTGCGCCTTGGCCAGCAGGTTCTTGCCGTAGTGGCGCATGCTGTCGCGCACCGGCTCCAGCGTGTAGGCCGAGCTCACGTCCAGCTGCAGCGGAAAGGCATCGAGCACAAACAGCAGCTGCAGCCGCGCGCCCGGCGTGTGCGCCAGCTTGATGGCTTCATGCAAGCCGCGCTGTGCGGTGGGGCTGCCGTCAATCGGGACGAGGATGTTCTTGTACATGGTGCAAGGCTCATTGCAAGATGACCACGCCAAGGGCTAGGCGCAGCAGCGTCACGCGCGCCAAACCGGCGTGCTGGCTAACGGGCCATGTAAGTATCGTCAAGGTGCGCGGGCGCATGCCGGCAATCTAGACGGGTACTGAGCGTGCAGGCTTGATGCACATCAGCGGCGTAGGCCGACGTGGGGCGGCCCAGCCCGGCTGCAGCCAATTTGGGTTGCTCAGCCACACGAAGTCATCGTAGCGGCGCTCGTACCCGCCGCGCTGCGTGCTGAAACCGATGGATTGAACGCGTGGCGGATGATGCCGAAACCGAAGTTGCTGGCCCAGAACACGTCGGCCTCGACCTTGGGCCTGATGCCGCGTTCGGTCCGCGTCGTTTGGCCGTCATAGCCCACCGTAAAGAGCTGCTGTGCGCCGGCTTTGGCGATGATGCGCACCTTGTGCGCGTGCCCAGTCGTCACCGCCAGCGGCTTGCGTCGCGCGTTGCAGGATGGTCGCGCCATCAGGGCTGTCGGCGGCCACAGCCGCCAGGCCTTTCAAGGCGCAGCAGGCGGCGGCGCAGCGGCGCAGCAGGGTGCTCATGGCTCGGGTGGGTACGGCTTTGACGTTGGTAGATCGATGGCGGGCCGTGGTCAATCGTCAGGTCGGCCCAGGTAGGCGCGGATGGACCCTATGCGGCCGTCGCTGTCGAACGCGATCACATCAACAACACGCAAGTCGGTGTGGCCGTCGATGGTGATCTTGAGCTCGGCCGCCACCGTGTCGCCATCGGCGTAGACACGCAGCGGCTCAATCGCAAGCGAGCCGGCCGCGCTGAAGTTCTTAGCGGTCTCGGCGATGACCGCAGCCTTGCCACGCACATTCAGGTTCCAGTCGCGAAGCGTGACGTCGTCGCTGAACATCGCGCCCACGGCGGCGAGGTCTTTGCGGGCATAGGCGTCGAGATAGGCGAGCAGGCGCTCGGTGCTAGTCACGAGTAGCAAGCTCATGCTGGCTGCGGGCCGATGGCGGAGAGAGCGTCCGCCTCCGCCATGTTTCTTGCCGTATCAGGCGCCATCACTGATCGACGTTTTCATAGGTAATTCTGCACTTCCTTGACGCAGGCCGTATCAGCGAATAGCATCCAGTCGCGCCGCTGATGATGGGTCGGTGGTTTGGAGAATGCGATGCCGAAGCTTGCGAAGGAACTGGGCGCCCTGGCCGTGGCGAAAATCGGCACACCGGGGCTGCACTTTGTCGGCGTCGTGCCCGGCCTGGCGCTTCAAGTCACGGCCAGCGGCGCACGCAGTTGGACGCTGCGCGTCGTTGTCGCGGGCAAGAGGCGCGACATGGGGCTGGGTGGATATCCGGCTGTGACGCTGGCGCAGGCGCACAAGAGCGCTCGTGAGGCGCGCGAGCTGATCAAACAAGGCATTGACCCTATCGAGCGGCAGCAACTGGCGCAGAGCGCGCTGCGCGCGTCGGTGGCCGCATCACTCACGTTCGAACAGTGCGCCGTGAAGTACATGGCCGCGCACGAGTCCGGCTGGAAAAATGCCAAGCACGGGCAACAGTGGCGCAACACGCTGGCGCAGCATGTGTACCCGACGATGGGCTCGTTGATGGTGCGCGACATCGCCCTGGCGCATGTGCTGGCCGTGCTCGAGCCCATCTGGCGCACGAAGACAGAAACCGCGTCACGCTTGCGCAGCCGCATGGAGCTGGTGCTCGACTGGGCCACCGCACGCAACTACCGCGACGGACTGAACCCCGCACGCTGGCGCGGCCATTTGGACAAGCTGCTACCGGCGCCAAGCAAGGTGGCCAAGGTAGAGCATCACCCTGCCGTGGCCGTTGGCGATATCGCTGGCTTCATGCTCAAGCTGCGCGCGGCCGAGGGCATGGGTGCTCGTGCTTTGGAGTTCGCCATATTGACCGCTGCCAGATCAGGCGAAGTACGCGGCGCAACGTGGGCAGAGATAGACCGCGCCGAGAAAGTCTGGACGGTGCCTGCAAACCGCATGAAGGCCGGCAAAGAGCATCGCGTGCCACTGTCAGCCGAAGCGCTGGCCGTGCTCGACGCCGTGCTCGCCATGCCCACGCTGGCCGGCAATGACACCATCTTCACCGCGCCACGCGGCGGGCAGTTGTCGGACATGACACTGAGCGCTGTGCTTCGTCGCATGGGCATAGCTGCTGTGCCACACGGCTTCAGATCAACATTCCGTGACTGGGCCGGTGAGCGCACCTCCTGGCCGAATGAAATGTGCGAGCTGGCGCTGGCGCACACCATCGGCAATGCGGCCGAAGCGGCATATCGGCGTGGCAACATGATCGAGAAGCGGCGCGCAATGATGACCGAGTGGGCGCAGTTTCTGGCGACGCCGAGCACCAAGGCGACGGTGCTGCCGATGAAGAGCAAGCGGGCCTGACCCGTGGGTCATCAAACCTCGCGCACAGTGGCATCGTCGAGCAAGCCCAAGGCCGCGACCAAGCGCGCGGTCGCCAAGAAGGCCCCGACCCACTTCGCGCCCTCGATCGGTGTGCTCATTCGCCGCAGACGGGTCGGTGCGAATTGGACCTACGAAGACCCGGCCGAGGCTAAGGCCGCGGTCCAGCTTGCCATGTTCACGGGGTTCGACCTATCGGCATGGGATGACCTGATTGACATGACTCACGCGGCGCACATGGAGGATCACACGCGCGCGCGCGCCTACATGCTCGCGGAGAGGGCGCGGCTCTTAGAGCTCTGGAATCGCGAAGGTCAGCCTAGCGACCACGCAATCGATCTGGCGCGCTTGTGCCACATGCAACTTCAGTACGGCGTCCTGTTGCCGAAGGCGGAGCACGGTGAGATCTTCCTCAACAACGAGAAGAAGGCACGAGCTCCGACTCCCGTGCGCGCATTCGTTCGCGCGCACCTAAGAACGCACGCAGATGCCAGCACCGCTGACGTGTGGGAGGCGATCAAGACTCGCAAACCGAAAGGTTGCACCGTTCGGGAGTCCCCCACCATCGCCGGGTGGTACATCGAGACCCCGGGCCAGAAGGACACTGGGTTCGATCGGTTCGCGAACATCGTCAGCGAGGAGCGGTCCAAGCTGTAAGCCGCCTTTTTCACGGGTTACCGCACCCGTGAGACCCATTTCCTAGATTCCTATCGCGCCGCGCATTACCGCGCGGCAGCCGGTAGCGGGCCGTTTCCCGAATGTCAGGAAGCGACACCATGACCTTGAAGCTCAAGCCGACCGCCAACGCGGCGGCGCTATCAATCCCCGCCGCGCGGACCGCCAGCATCCCTGTCGCACTCGCGCAATTTGACAGCCTGCCCGATGCAGCCTTTGTGCGCTTGCCAGTGGTGGCGGCACTCCACGGCGTAGGCCCTGCAACCGTCTGGCGGTGGGTCAAAACTGGCAGGCTAGTGAAACCCCAAAAACTGGGGCCAAACACGACCGCCTGGTCGGTCCGCGATCTGCGCCGCTCAATGGCGGGAGCTTGACCCATGGCCGCGAATCTACACGTCGGCGCCGCAGCGCCGGGGTCAGTCACACCCAAAAGTGACAACGCACCCTGGCAGGGGTGCGTCATCGGGCAACACAGCAAAGTCAGCGGCGGCAATTCTGACACCAAGGCGGTGGCGACGGCAATCGCCAAAGCGGCGTGTCTTGGTATTGAGTGCCACCTGATCGACGTTGACACCTGGGTGCTGCGCCACGCGCGCGGCGCCGACATTGGCGTGGTACATGGCCTTGGCTCGCTGGTTGCAGCCGTGGGCGGCTTTGAGGCCGCTACCAACGACGTGCGTCAGCTGGTGCAGCGCATGCGTGGAGGCCGCGAATGAACCCGATAGACCTTGTGCTCTCACGGCTGGCCAGTCCGAAACCGAATGGCCAAGACCGCTGGCGCGCGCTGTGCCCGCACTGTGGCGGCTCGAATTCGTCGGCGCTCTCAATCGGCGTAGGCCAGAACGACGCGGTGTTGATAACGTGCTTCAAGGGCTGCGCCGTGGCCGAAGTTGTCGGCTCCATTGGCCTGCAATTGAGCGATCTCTTCCCGCGCGTCGATACGCCTGGCGGCGGTAGTTCGTCACTCAAGCCGCGCAAGATGATGTCGTTGCGGCAGGCGGTGGAATTGATCGAGTTTGAGTGCGTGCTGGTTTGGACGGCGGCATTCAACCTCGCCAACGGCCACGCACTGACTGCTGACGATTTGGAGCGCCTGGCTATCGCCGGCCAGCGCATTCAAGCGACCATCGATGAGGCGCGCGCGTGAAGGCCGCTGCATACGTGGAGCTTGCCGCGCTCGCGGATCAAGTTGTCGAGCGTCAATCCGAGGCGGCGCACTCCGTGACCCTTGTGAATGCGGCCACGCTCAAGCCCGTGCCTATCCGGTGGCTATGGCTGCACTGGCTCGCGCTGGGCAAGTTGCACATCCTGGCCGGCGCGCCCGGCCAAGGCAAGACAACCATCGTGCTTGCGTTCGCATCAACCACTAGCAGTGGTGGCCGCTGGCCTGATGGCTCACGCTGTGAGGCCGGCAACGTCTTGATTTGGAGCGGCGAAGACGACCCTACGGACACCCTGCTACCGCGACTGTTGGCTATGGGTGCCAATGCAAGCCGCATCTATTTCGTCACCGGTACGCGGCTAGGGGGTGAGTCTGTGGCGTTCGATCCTGCGCGCGACATGGTGCAGCTTTCGGCCGAAGCCACGCGCATCGGTGGCGTCAGGCTCTTGATGGTTGACCCTGTGGTCAGCGCGGTGGCCGGTGATTCGCACAAGAACACCGAGGTGCGCCGTGCTCTTCAACCGCTTGTCGATTTGGCATCGGCCATTGACTGCGCCGTGGTCGGCATCTCGCACTTTTCAAAAGGCGGGGCCGGCCGTGACCCTACCGAGCGGGTTGTCGGGTCCGTAGCGTTCTCTGCCGTGGCGCGCGTGGTGATGGTGGCCGCCAAGGTGAAGAGCGAAGACGGCGAGGACAAGCGCATTCTTGCGCGCAGCAAGTCCAACATCGGCCCCGACGATGGTGGATTCGACTACGCCATCAACCAAATCGAGCTCGACGCGCACCCCGGCATTCACGCAAGCCTAGTGACCTGGGGCGGTGCTATCGCAGGCACTGCACGCGAGTTGCTGGCGGAGGCTGAAGCCGACGAAGGCCACGATGCCGAAGAGGTAAGCGCGCTGGATGACGCCTGCGCCTTCCTGGCCAGCGAGCTCAGGGCCGGCCCCAAGTCGTCCGAGTACCTTCTCGGCGAAGCCAGACACGCCGGCCATAGCGAGCGAACTCTCAGGCGCGCCAAGGCCAAGCTCGGCGCTAAATCGCTCAAGACGGGTTCAGCCTGGGGGTGGGTGCTACCCGTCGAGAAGGCCAAGGATGCCAAGGTGGCCAAGGATTCCACGTCAGAAAACCATGGCCACCTTGGCCACCTTGGCACTGTTGACGGGTCCGAGGCTGCGGACGAAGAGGCATTCTGATGGGTGCCGTCGATCTACTCGCCCACCTTCAAGGCGCCGGGTTTGCGCTTCGCGCCGAGGCCGGCAAGCTTGTGGTGACGCCGGCCAGCGCGCTGACCGACGAGGCCCGGCTATCGATTCGCCAGCATCGTGATGCGCTGATCGACGCCTTGACTGAGGCGCGCGTCGAGCCCGCCGCCTCAGCGGCAACGCTCAGTCCAAGGCAACCCTACCAGCACGCGCAACTGCCGCCTGATGTCGCACAGGCCGGCCCCATGGATGAAGCCGCTATGGCGCGTTTTCAGACTCGCGCGGCGCACTGCCGGCGTTTGGGTTTCACGGCGCACGAAGCCGGGCACCTTGCCGCGCAGCTACACGAACGCGACTTGCACGCCGACTATCGGCATCTTTGCGTTGAGTGTCAGCACTACCGGCGTGGCCGCTGCGGCAACCATGCTGCGGCGGGGCTGGCGACAAACATCGTCGGCCCTGAGTTGGCGGTGATGTTTCAACACTGCGGCGGCTTCAAGTCATGAGCGCCATGCAACGCACCGCCAGTGCCGGCGAAGTTGCCCGCTGGTGGGGGCAGGCCGTGGCCCAGGCCTGCCAAGCTGGCCCCGAGCATCTGCCGGTGCTGCTGTACCGCGCCGACCGTGGCGCCTGGCGTGCCGTGTGGCCGCTGGCGGTGCTGCTGGTGGGCCAGCGTGCCGACTACTGGCACGGCATCCATTGGACGGCCGACACCACGGTGCAGGCTTGGGCTGCCGTGGCGCGCGAGTGCGTGGTGAGCAGCGCCAGCACGACAAGCCCGGTGCGGCAGACTGATGCGGCGCGCTGACAAGGGGGCATGGGGCGGGGTCATTCTTCCCAGGTCTTGGTTTCCTTGACCACCCGTCCCCTCACGCGGGCAAAATTTCAGCCTGGTTGAATGATTGCGCCATTGAAAGCGGTGGAAATCAAACGGCCGAATTCAAACGCCACTTGGCGGCGGCTAGATGTCCTTCTTCGCTCGCTTCAGCACTAGGGACTCGTGTTGTACTTGGCCTTGAAGTCTCGCTCCATGCCTTCGCACATTGACGCAACCGCGCGCGCCAGTGACGGCGTGTTTGACTTCGTGCGCTGATCCTCCCAGCACAGCTGAATCACCGATCGCGCCGTGCTCTTTGCGCCAGACGCTGGATCGTTGGCGCTGAGCATCATTCCGCCCAGCACGAAAACAGCGAACCCGCCCAGCGGCACCCACAACCACCATTTCGTGCGCGGCACCTTGGCCCCGCACTTCGGACATGCCTTCGCCTTGGTGCTGACCTCGCCGCCGCATTCCTTGCACTTGATCAGAGCCATGGCTAGATGTCCTTCTTCTGGCGCTTGGTAGTGGCGCAGGTTGAATTCGCGCCTGGCGCGACGTTGTAGTGTTGAATCAGGTGGGCCGCGCCTGGCGCCCAGCCTCTTGCCCCGGGCTTGTCCAACAAACGGATCAGATCGCGGCTTCGCGCGATCTATCTCTTAATCGTTAGGCCACAGCGACGATATCTTTGCCGCAATAGCGACAGACCTTTGCATCCGGCTTGATGAGTTCGGCACAGTGTGGACACTTCTTCATGCCCTCTGACAGTTGTTGGCGCTCAATGGCTTCATTGTTCGCTTTCATGATTAGGGCGTGCGGCAACGCAATGATGAAGAGCGCAGCACCGTAGAGCCACCAAAGGCCGAAAGACCTTCCCTTTCCCTTCGCGATTACAGCCGGTATTAGTCCAATGAGAACGGCAATTATTAGAAGTTCCAACTTACACTCCCTGGCATTTCAGCGGTCGTATTGTTTTCCGCCCGTGGAGACGCTGTAGAGCCACGAGCTATAAGGCAGCCTGACCAAGATCGTCGAGTTCGCTAGGACCGTACCCATGACCATACCTCGGCATAGCAGGCTAACCCCACCTTGAATTCTCTCGCACATCGCATCCGGACTATCAATGAACTCTGTCTTGTTCAGTTTCGTGATGATGACAGTTCGTCCCTCTGGCAACGCTCCGATCGGGGGAACAACAAATATTGTTAGTTGCGTGTAGATGACTATGATTGTGACTGCCACCGCAACGAGTGCGATGGTGGTGCGCTGTTTCATGCTTTTTCTCCCTGACAGTTGCGGTCTCGATTCTGTGGCCTAGACAAGATGGCTTCGTGATTTCAGGCGGCCCGTCCCGAGCAACACCGCAGGTTGCGCGCCAAGGCGTGCCGAGCTACACCAATGCACCGGACCGATAGGCGGTCATGTCGTTGCAAATTTGCAAGGAGAAGGGCCATGGACAAATCTAGCACGCTGTACGTCGGATTGGACGTTCACAAGGACAGTATCGACATCGACATCGCCACCGCCGACGCCGAGCGTGATCAGATCGCGGCTTCGCGCGATCTATCCTTAATCGTTAGGCCGCTGTTTTGGTATGGCGCTTGGCCCGGGCGGCGCATGCTGTGCATGCAGCGCTACCCGGGCCAGGTGCCAGGCCGTTGGCGCGCCGGTTGAACGACCAGTCAGGCATCGCTGGATTGCGGGAGCGTCTTGATGGACAAGCGTGCGAACCGACCATTGAGTTCGATCAATGCGCCCTCGACGTCCTTGTCGCCAAAAATCCGGGCGAAGGTCGCCTTATCAATCTCCGTAAGCTTGTAGCCCAAGCCAAGCTGCTGACTATTGACCGCATAGATGCACACCACAGGCCAATCGTCCGTGGTCCAAGTCATCACCTTGCGCTTCCTGTGCAGTTTATCGTGCGATGCAACTGGCAGCCAGACAGTTGCCGTGTAGCTTCCATCCGGTTGTAGTTCGAGGGTCGGGTAGGAGTTGATCCTTTTCACTTCACTTGGCGATCGAGGCGATGCTGTATCGAGGGAGCACGGCAAAGCGATGTCAAGTTCGACAACGTACTCGTAGTGCCGATCTGCGGTTTCCAGCCCACCTGATACAGAGGCGGCGGCATAAGACGTAGTGCTACTTGCGCCAATGGACGCGATCGCGGCGCGCAGCTCGGGGGCCAAGTCTCTAGGTATGTGCCCCGCCTTGCGATCCTGTATCCATACGGAGATGGCATTTGTGTCGTAAGGATTGGCATTGTCCAACTCAAGCCTCGCGTCACAGAAGAGGAGAGAAGGAACGCCCTTCGGATTCTGAGCTACGTCTTTCAAGGCGTCACGGTAGTGCGACGCGCCGGCTACCTTGACCGCATACTTTCCGCTGTGATGCCAGAACAGCATACTCGGGCTCCTTGAGGGGTGTGTTCGCGCGGGGACTGCGATGCCTAACGTGATGTACATAGGGCGACCACAAGACTAGCACCCGGCCTATGCGGCGCGCGTCAACCCGTGCCGTCGGCCCTCTCTGTGCGGATTGCCAATTGGCATCGTTGGGGATAAGGCGCCACCGAAATAGGCCGTCCAAATTTCGGCCGATGAGTTCGCCTTGCAGTTCTCCGGCACGTCATCCGCACCAACCTCCCGTTGCTACGCTGGGGCGCCATCGCTACTTGACGACTACGTGGGCGCACTCACGCGCGCGGGGCGCAACGCGGCATGAACAGCAAAGTGCTGGGCAAGTGTTGGCGTGCCCAAGCGCGCGAGGGTACGTTTTCAAAATGATGGGTTGGATGATGGGTAGAACCATCAATCATGCATCGCCACGTAGGTAGCGATGGCGGAGAGAGCGGGATTCGAACCCGCGGGGGGCTGTTAACCCCCACACGCTTTCCAGGCGTGCGACTTAAACCGCTCATCCATCTCTCCAGCGGGCGCGGCCTGGCAGCCAGCGCGGGCGCGATTCTAGTTCAGGCTAATGCACGGACTGCACGGACTTGGCGCGCAGCCACTCGAGCAGCACGTATTCCAGCGCCTTGGCGTGGGTGCATTCCAGCACCACCGGCGGGGCGCAGCCGGCTTCATACGCTTCACGCCAACGCAGGGCGCAAACGCACCAGCGGTCGCCCGGCTGGAGACCACGAAAACGCTGCTCGGGGCGCGGCGTGATGAGGTCGTTACCACGCTCCATTTGGAAGTTAAGAAACCCCACCGTCATCTTCGCGCAGATGACGTGGCTGCCTTGGTCGTGTGCGTCGGTGTGGCAGCAGCCGTCGCGGTACCAGCCGGTGAGCGGGTCGAACGAGCAGGCCTGCAGCGGCGCGCCCAGCACGTTGAGTGCTGCGGTGCTCACTTGGCGGTGGCCCCAGGTATGCCGCCTTTGTTCAGCAACGTCATCGCGGTGCCGATCAGCCCCGCCACTTCGCCCATGTGGCCGGGCACGATCATGGTGTTGTTGGTCTTGGCCAGATGGGCGTAAGCCTCGATCGCCCTCTCGGCCACCTTCAACTGCACCGCCTGTTCACCACCGGGTTCGCGGATCGCTGCGGCGACTTTGCGGATGGCATCGGCCGTGGCGTCGGCCACGGTGATGATGGCCGTGGCTTCGCCTTGCGCCTTGTTGATCTCGGCCTGTTTCTCGCCTTCGCTGCGCGCGATCGAGGCTTCGCGCTGGCCCGTGGCGATGTTGATCTGCTCCTGGCGGCGGCCTTCCGACGCGGCGATAAGCGCGCGCTTCTCGCGCTCGGCGGTGATCTGCGCTTGCATGCTGCGCAAGATTTCGGCCGGTGGCGTCAGGTCCTTGATCTCATAGCGCAGCACCTTCACGCCCCAGTTCAGTGCCGCTTCGTCGAGCGAATTCACCACCGAGCCATTGATGGCGTTGCGTTCCTCGAAGGTCTTGTCCAGCTCCATCTTGCCGATGACGCTGCGCAGTGTGGTCTGCGCCAGCTGCGTGATGGCCACGATGTAGTTCGACGAGCCGTAGCTCGCGCGCATCGGGTCGGTGACCTGGAAGTAGAGGATGCCGTCGACTTGCAGCTGCGTGTTGTCTTTGGTGATGCAAACCTGGCTCGGCACATCCAGCGGCACTTCTTTGAGCGAATGTTTGTAGGCCACGCGGTCGATGAAGGGGATGACGAAGCTCAGGCCCGGCGTGAGCGTGCGGTCGTACTTGCCCAGCCGCTCCACCACCCAGGCGTTTTGCTGCGGCACGATCTTCAGCGTGCGCATGATGAAGATGACAGCGATGACGACGAGGACGAGGGCGATTTCCATGGGCTGCTTTCGGGGCTTGCGGGATGGGATTCAGCGCGCGGCGCCGGCGGGCGCGACACGCAATTCGTTGCCATGCACGGCGACGATGACAAAGCTGCCGGGGGAGGGCGTGCCCTCGGCCGCGAAGCGCACCGCCCATTCGGCG
>JANOJR010000256.1:0-2495 GCA_031418855.1 Rubrivivax sp. | reverse complement strand
AGCAACTGCCCGTCGAACGTGTTCTGCCTCGAAGGCAGTTGCTTCAACATCAGCGCCCCCAATGACACCGACTTTGCACGCAGCATGTCGCTGCTGGAAGCGGGCCGCGAAGCCGGTGTCTACCTCGACGCAGACCGCATGCAGGTGTTCAAGGGCGAAGACAACCGCTGCCGCGACCGCCTGCTGAAAAACTGCTGCTACACCGATGGAGCGGGCGCAGGAATGACCAACCAGAGCCTGTTCGGCACGGGCTCCAGGCTGGTCTACGACGTGCTGATGAACGCCGAGAACCGACAGTTCCTTTACCAGGGCATGTCGGCCCTGCTGACCGGTGCGGGTTTCAGCGGCAGCTTCACCAGCTACGGCGTGACCGTGGCAGTCAACGGCACTGCCCTGCCGGCCGGCTCCTCCGTTCTCTATGCAGGTGACAGCCTCGTGGTTGCCTTCGACCCGTGGTCGCTCGTCATCGCGATCGTCATCTACATCATTCTGTCGATGATGTCCTGCAACGAGGACGAAGGAAAACTGGCGATGAAGGAGGGCGCGAGGCTGTGCCACACGATCGGCACCTGGTGCTCGTCGTGCATCCGCATCCTCGGTTCTTGCGTGTCCTGCATCGAACGCACGACGTCCAAGTGCTGCTTCAACTCGATGCTCGCACGCATCGTCAACGAACAGGGTCGCACCCAGATCGGCAAGACGTGGGGCGGCGCTCAGAGTCCCGACTGCTCGGGCTTCACGGTCGCGCAATTGCAGACCCTCAACTTCGCAGCGATGGACCTGACGGAGTTTTACGCCTCGCTGGTTCCGACACTGCCGAACCTGGCGACGCTGCAAGGCAACGGCGCAAGCCGAATCCCGACCTGCTACTACGGCCAAGGGAGGTGCCAATGAGGTACTCAGTATTCGGATGGCTGGTGGCGGTGCCCTGCATCGCGCTCGACGCGTCGGCACAGGATCGCACTCCGGTGCAGGACGCGAGGCCGCTTCTGGTCGCGGCGATTGATGCGCCCAACGGGGATGCCCACGGCATTCTGGTGGGCGAGATTGCCGACGCCGTCACGCAGCGATTCAAGGGCACGTCGCCGATCTACATCGACGTGACGACGGAGCGCCGCTATGCCCAGCCGGGATGCCGCCGTCTCAACGTGCGCTTCTGGCAAGACGGTGTGCAGTTGCCGGGTGTTCCCGCGCCACGCCGCCAGACCATCGACTTCGGCGTCAACTACTGCCGCGACGGCCAGCCGCCGAAGTCGCTGTCATGAGGTGCCCGTCATGAAACACACCTTGCTGATCTGTGCGCTGGTGTTGGCGGTCTTGTGTCCGATAGCGGCCCGTGCGCAGACCGCTGCCTCGCCCTACTGGTCCGATACATGGCGCGGCTGGCATTTTTACGAAGACCCGGAACCGGACTCGCAGGAACGCCCTGCCCCTTCGCCGAAAGTCGTCTCCCCGACCGCCAAGCCCAAGGCAGCGCGGCCGCCCGAACTCGCCGAGTTCGAGCGGCTGCAAACGACGCTCGAAGAGACCCGCAACATCGCCATCATGCGGCCGACCGAAGCCAACGTGCGCCGCTACATGGAGCTGGAATCCAGGGTGGTCGCGCGGGCCTCGACCTTCGCCGATGTGGCGCAGCGGGTGGCCTGGGCGACACCCGAGCTCGACCCGACCTTGCAGGGCCGCCCGGTCAACGCCAAGGCGCTGGAGGTGTTCGAGCAGCAGCAGATGTCGCAGCGCACGGAGAACATCGGAACGCTGGGGCGCGACCATGTGCTGTTCTTCTTCTTTCGAGGCGACTGCCCGTACTGCCACGCCTTCGCGCCGACATTGGGGGCCTTCGAGGCTCGCTACGGCATCAAGGTGGTGGCGATCAGCATCGACGGCGGCACGATGCCCGGCTTCCCGGACGCCCGGCGCGACAACGGCATCGCCACCACGCTGAAGGTCAGCCAGGTGCCCGCCGTCTATCTGGCGCAGCCCTTCACCGGAAAGATCACACCCATCGGTTTCGGCGTGCTGTCTGAAGCCCAGTTGCTGGAACGGATCGCGATCGTGTCGGCTCAGCCTTCCGAGGCCGTGCCGCCGCACGCCAGCCGACAGGCGGCTCTTCAGTAACCCGATCAGGAGCGCCCGTGAGCACATTGAACCAGCCCCGCTTCATCCATCGCGCAGTCGCAACGGCCATGGCCGGTGTTCTCGTCGTGTCGCCGGTCACGCTGCATGCTGGCGACCTGAATGCCGAAGTGAACAACATGTTCAACAGCCTCGGCACGATCGGCAACTACACCGCGCCCGGCGCGTTCCGCGGGCAGACCTTCAACACTTACACCGGTGGCAGCCTGTTCATGCGCGCGCCGAACAAGGTCTACCAGCTCGCGGCCATCCAGTTCCCCAGCGCCAAGGCCGGCTGTGGCGGCATCGACGTGTTCGGCGGATCGTTCTCGCATATCTCGGCCGCCGAGTTCAAGAACATGCTGCGCAACATCACGGCGGCA
>JANOJR010000255.1:0-7060 GCA_031418855.1 Rubrivivax sp. | reverse complement strand
CGAGTTCGCGCGGATGGTCGGCGTACCACTGGTCGAGCGCGTCGTTGCCGACGACGAGCATCGCAAGACTTTCCTCGGTCCGTCGGCCGGCGCGCCCGATCTGTTGGCGGAACGACGCGATCGTTCCCGGGAAACCGTTGCAGATACATGCGTCGAGCCCGCCGATGGTCAGGCGCAGCGTGCGGCCTTGGTACTCGCTTTGGAACACGTAGGACGGGTTGCCGGCAGGCGTCACGCGCAAGCCCAGCCCCTGCGCCATTGAGTCCCAAAGAAACGCTTGGGCTTTGTCGGCCGGGCACTTGAACCCGTTGACGCGGCCAGCGGTGAAAGCAACTTTTGCCATGTCGCGCTCCTGAAAGTCTTACATCGGCAGTCGATGTAACGGCGGATGTAAGACGATTTCGGCAATTTAGCCACATATCAATCAACACTTGAGGCTGTATGCGCGTCCAGTTAAAGCGTCATAAGATGTTGATTTGTATTGATTCTATAGGCTTCAATCAACGATGGCAAATACAATAAACTCAGGATTGTGATTCCTGTTGTCGTGGGTTCGAGCCCCATCAGCCACCCCAACCCATCACGAACAGCCCCTTCTTTGGGGCTGTTGTTCTTTGCTTCTTCAGAACACCATTCACCCAAGCTCCTGACGCTTGGTGTGGGTTCCGCCAATGTGATGCGTTCGCACCCTGTGCGCGTCTAATCACCGCAGCGATGCTGCTGCTGGGTGCCACGATGTATGGCATCTTCAGCCTGAACCAATCCATCGCCACCTATGCCGCGGCGGTGAGAACGAGTCAGTCCAACGCCTCGGCAGCGAGCGATCTGTTGGTCAACTTCAAGACGCAGGTTCAAGAGTGGAAGAACACCCTGCTGCGTGGCAAGGATGCCAAGGCGCTGGACAAACACTGGTCGGCCTTCCAGAAGCTTGACCGCGAAATTGCGGAGCAGACCAAGGCGCTGCGAGGCGCACTGGCTGACGACGCGTCCAGGGCCACGATCGACAAGTTCGCTGTCGCGCATGCCGGCATGGGGGTGAGCTATCGCAAGGGGTTCGAGGCCTTCAAGTCCAGCGGTTTCGATGCCGCCGTGGGCGACGCCGCCGTGGCGGGCATGGACCGCGAACCGGCCAAGATGCTCGACAAGGCCAGCAAACGGCTAAAGGCCAACGGCACGGCCTTGGCCACCGGCGCCGCCGTCCGCGCCAAGCAAGCGACGCTGGTGAGCGTGGTGTTGATGCTGATCGTGACGGCCGTGGGTTTGGGCGGTGACATTGCCTTCAGCCGTGCCATCGTGCGACCTATTGGCCAGGCATTGGCGCTGGCCGATGCGGTGGTCCAGGGCGACCTGTCGAGCAAGGTCGTGGTGCGGGGCCAGGACGAGACCGCGGCGCTCTTGCGCGCCTTGGTCACGATGCAAAGCAATCTCGGCCGCGTGGTCGGTGACGTGCGCCAGAACGCCGACAGCGTGGCCATGGCCTCGCAGCAAATCGCCCAGGGCAACAGCGACCTCAGCCAGCGCACCGAAGCGCAGGCCAGCGCCTTGCAGCAAACGGCGGCCTCGATGGACGCGCTGGGCTCCACGGTCACGCAAAACGCCGACAACGCCAAGCAGGTGAATCAGCTCGCCATGAGTGCCAGTACCGTGGCCGTTAGGGAAGGCGAGGTGGTGAGCCAGGTGGTCGAGACCATGAAGGGCATCAACGACAGCAGCAAGAAGATCGCCGACATCATCAGCGTCATCGACAGCATCGCTTTCCAGACCAATATCCTGGCCTTGAACGCGGCGGTAAAGGCCGCACGTGCGGGCGAACAAGGCCGTGGTTTTGCCGTGGTGGCCAGCGAAGTGCGCAGCCTGGCTGGGCGCAGCGCCGACGCCGCCAAGGAAATCAAGAGCCTCATCACCGCCAGCGTCGAACGTGTCGAAGAGGGCAGCGCGCTGGTCGACCAGGCGGGGGTGACGATGGCCGAAGTCGTCACCAGCATTGGCCGTGTCACCGACATCATGGGCGAGATCAGCGCCGCGAGCATCGAGCAGAGCCATGGCGTCAGCCAGGTCGGTAAGGCCGTCAGCCAGATGGACGAGGCGACGCAACAGAATGCTGCGCTGGTGGAGCAAAGTGCTGCCGCCGCCGAAAGCCTGAGAGGCCAGGCGCGCGGGCTGATGCAAGCGGTGGCGGTGTTCAAGCTGGCGTGATTGCCGGCTGTATGGCGAAGGCGTGCACCGCCGTTTGTCACGCCTGCTCGGCGGGGTCACGCCCTTCAATGGCCATGCGGGCGATAAACCCCGAACGCGTTTCACCGGCCGTGCGAGCGCGGGCGTCCAGCCTGTGCAACACCCGCCGCGGCAGGCTGATGTTCACGCGTTCCAAGGTGTCGTCGAGCATAGCGGGGTCCACCTTCACCAATGCCCAGAGCCACCCCGCCAGTTCGGCATGGCCTGCGCGCAGCTCGTCGATGCTGGACGGGATGGGAATGGCCTGCCCAGCATCCAGCGCAACTTCTAACCAGACGGTCACGGCATCCTCGGCCTGAATCACGGCTTCTTCCATCGTGTCGCCCGCCGAGAAGCACCCGGGCAAGTCGGGCACCACCACGCCCCAGGCAGTCGTGTCGGTTGCGGGTTCGATGGCGATGGGGTAGCGCATGGGTTCACCACTTCTGACATCTCAGATGCCGGCTTGTCGCCGAATGGCCTTGACCAGCCCAAGCCCCAAGTCCTTCTTGGGATGCGGCACCACAACGATGCCAGGGCGCGCGGCGTGCGTGAACACATGATGTGAATCGTTCACACGGTCGAGCACCCAGCCCGCTTGCTTCATCTGCCGAATCAGCTCCGTGCTGGTCATGTGTGTATCGTACACATCGATAGGCGAATGGGCAAATCGTTGGGCGATCAACGCTGAGTCACGACCTGCCCGCCATCGAAGGCTTGCCGCAAATAGCTGTTGACGACTACCGGGTCGTTCAGCGTGCGCAAGTGCTCGTACGCCGCTTGCGCGGGCACGAAGCGCCGGCGCAAAAGGTTGAGCCACTGCTTGAGGCGGCCAGCGCGATGGCGCGGCGCAACGTGCGAGGCAATGCGTTGCCAGTAGATGAGCAGCAAGGGGCCCACGGTGGGCCAATCGGGTGCCGCGTCGGCCGGGCAGGTGATGGCCAGCGCCAGGCCAGGGTCGGCAACGATGCCGCGGCCGAGCATCAGCGCGCTGCATCCCGTCACGTCCAGGCAGCGCTGCGCGTCGGCCACGGTCCAGATCTCGCCATTGGCCACCACGGGGATGGTCAGCGCCTGACGGATCGTGGCGATGTGTTCCCAATACGCCGGCGGCCGATAGCCATGCGCCTTGGTGCGCGCATGCACCACCAGCTCGGCCGCACCCGCGCTTGCGATGGCGTGGGCGCAATCGAGCATGCGCGCGTCGTCCTGGTTGCCCAGACGCATCTTGGCGCTAACAGGCATCGCGAGCGGTACCGCGCGGCGCACGGCAGCGACGATGCGGTGGACGAGCTCGGGCTCGTCAAGCAGCACCGCGCCGCCGCGATGGCGGTTCACGGTCTTGGCCGGGCAGCCGAAGTTGAGGTCGATGCCCGCCGGGCCCAGTGCGGCCAGCGCTGCGGCGTTGTCGGCCAGGCACGCCGGGTCGGAGCCCAACAGCTGTGCACGCACCGGCACACCGGCCGGCGTGCGGCCCTTGTTCAGAAGCTCGGGCACGATGCGTGTGAACACGCGGTCGGGCAGCAGCTGGTCGGTGACGCGGATGAACTCCGAGACACAGTGCTCGATGCCGCCCACGCGCGTGATGACGTCGCGCAGGCTGTAGTCGAGTAGGCCCTCCATCGGGGCCAGCAGGATGCGCATGGTTGGGGCATGCCGACTCAAGGCATCGGCTCGGTCTGGCAGTTCGCATGCCAGGAGCCTCTGGCGCGCCGCGCACAGTCGATCATTCGATGATCTGGTCGGCACGTAGCGCGAGCGACGGTGGGATCGTCAGCCCCAGGGCCCTGGCCGTACGCTTATTGATTACCAGCTCAAAGGTCGTCGGTTGCTCGACGGCCAAGTCACCAGGCTTCGCGCCCTTCAGAATTTTGTCGACGTAGGTTGCGGCGCGCCGCCACACATCAGGTAGGTTCGGGCCGTAGGACATCAGCCCGCCAGCATCGACGAAGACGCGTGCCGGATAGATCGCCGGCAAGCGGCCACCGGCCACCGCGTCAACGAGCCGGACGCGGTGCGTCACAAACAGCGGGGTATCGGTGTGCATCACCGCCTGGACGTCACGCAGTGCAGCGACCGCCGGCGCAAAGTCGTCAGCGCTGGCGACGGCCACAGCTTTGACCTGTATCGCCAAAGCGCGCGCTGCAGACTGCGCCCCCTGCAACTGCACAGCGTTGGTCGGGTGCGCGGCATGCGACAGGATGGCCGCTCGCTTGAGGGTGGGCACCAGGTCCTTGAGCAATTGCACGCGCTTGGCGGCCATGTCTGAGGCGTTGACGGCAACGCCGGTGATGTTTCCCCCTGGGCGCGCCAGGTTCGACACCAGGCCGACTTCCACCGGGGCGTACACGGCAAAGAAAACAATCGGTATGGACATCGTTGCCGCCTTGGCGGCCAGTGCACCTGACGAAGCGCGGGCGAGGATGACATCGACGTTCAAGCGCACAAGGTCCTGGGCGAGTTGCGGCAGCTGCTCCAGGCTGCCGTCGGTGACGCGGAATTCCCATTTCAAGTTCGCCCCCTCGACGTAGCCGCGCTCGCGCAAGCCTTGTTGCAAGGCGTCGAGAAATTCCTTGGGCGGCTGGCCCTGGCTGAGAAGACCGATGCGGTAGACCTTGCCGGCGGGCGCTTGGGCCAGGGCATCGCGCGCCGGCGCGCAAAGCAACACCGTGGCCAGCAGCCATAGGGTCCACGCCAAGCGCCGCCACGTACCGCGCACGAGCGATGCGGCGCGGTGTCGAAACAGATAGGCGGCCAGATTGAACATGGTCAGCATTCTTACCGCTTGCTTCGACGCGTAGCGGGGAGTGGGTTCGCGCCAGGGTGAGCCTGCCCACGTGCGATCGGCGAACGATGGCTCAGGTCTTGGCGAGCTTGGTAAACGCGCCGATCAGCGCGTCGGTGGCTGAGTCGAAAGGGCGCTCGCCTTCGCGGCTGTGGATGTGTCCCCACTGCGCCGCCACGAACTCGGGCGTGCACTCGCCAGAAGGTGCGTGCACGCCCACGCCTTCGACCACACGCACGGCAGAAAAGTAGCCTGCACCCGCCGCCACAATGCGCCCACTCTCAAGGTTAGCTTCTGAGGCCAGGAAAGCCACCGCCGCCGACACCAGCTCGGGCCGCGCGTCGCCGATCAAGCGCTCCAGGGGAAGGCCTTGCGTCATGCGCGTCAGCGCCACCGGTGCCACCGTGTTGATGAGCACGCCGAACTTCAAGGCCTCATGCTTGAGCGAGTTCATCAGACCCACGATGCCCAACTTGGCTGCCGCGTAGTTGCACTGGCCGAAGTTGCCGTACAGACCGGCGGCCGAGGTTGTCATGACGATGCGCCCGTACTGCTGGCGCTGCATCACCGCCAAGGCTGCGCGCGAACACCAGGCCGAGCCCAGAAGGTGCACGCGCACAACGGCTTCAAAGTCGGCAGGGTCTTGCTTGACCAAGGTCTTGTCACGCAGGATGCCGGCGTTGTTGATGAGCACGTCGACGCGGCCATAGGCCTGCACGGCGGCGTCGAGCAGGCGCTGCGCGCCGTCCACGCTGGCGATGTCGTCAAAGTTGGCGATGGCGCGGCCGCCTTCGGCCTGGATATCCTGCACCACCTTGGCCGCAGCGGCGTTGTCACCGCCACTGCCGTCAACGCTGCCGCCGAGGTCGTTGACAACCACCGCCGCGCCCCGGCTCGCCAGCAGGAGCGCGTGCGCGCGGCCCAGGCCGCCGCCCGCGCCGGTGACCACGGCCACGCGGCCGTTGAAGGTGATTGCTGTCATCGCTGTCCCTCTGTCGCGTCGTATTCGGGGCCCAGCTTGTGCGGGCCCCGGGTGCGGATTGTGGCCGCAAGGGTGCCGTCTATACTGCGCTATCTATGAGCGTTAGCACTTCTCGATGGTCCCGGCACGTCCGGCGCGCAGCCCGAGTGCTGTCCACCCTGATCGAATCCCCGCCACCGTGAACCGAACCCACAGCCTGCGCGCACGCCTCGGCGCCTGGGCGCGCGCACTCAAACGCGACGGGCTCACGCTGTGGTTCGCGCTGCGCCACCCCGATACACCCCGCCACGTGAAGTGGCTCGCGGCCTTTGTTGTGGCCTACGCGCTGAGCCCGATCGACCTCATCCCCGACTTCATACCCGTGCTCGGCCTGCTTGACGATTTGCTGCTGCTACCTGGGCTGATCTGGCTCGCGCTGCGCGGCCTGCCCGAAGCCGTGCGCGTGGCTTGTCGCGCCCAAGCCCAGGCCTGGTTGGCCGCCGGCGCCGCACGCCCACGCAGCTGGCGCGGCGCGGTTTTGGTAGTGGTGCTATGGCTCGCGGCCGCCGCGCTCGTGTGGTGGATGTGGCCCCGATAATGGCCAGCCCATCCGCGCCCGGGTGGCGAAATCGGTAGACGCAGCGGACTTAAAATCCGCGGCCTGTCATAGGGCATACGGGTTCGAATCCCGTCCCGGGCACCACGATGTGGCCACACTTCGAGCGTTATGCCATGCGTTCAGCCCGTCACCTGCTCCTTCGCATCGCACCCGCACTGGTGGCGCTGCTCACGGCATGCGCCGCGCCTACGCCCGAGCCTGGCGCGCAACTACCTTGGCAAGCCCTGCACCCGGCCGTCGCCACGCTTGAGTTCGAGCCCTTGCCCGACGGCCGCGTGCATGTGCTGCGTGTCGACCTGCAAGCGCGCGGCGTGCGCGTGGAGCTCTCGCCGATGTCCGAGCGTGGGCAGACGCTCGACGCCATGGCCAGCGGGCGTGGTGCCTTGCTCAGCGTCAACGCCTCGTTCTTCGACGCACGCTTTGCGCCGCGTGGGCTGACCACGAGCCAGGGCGAGCGTTGGGCGCCGGTGATGCTGCCCGG
>JANOJR010000254.1:0-4224 GCA_031418855.1 Rubrivivax sp. | reverse complement strand
AAGGCACGTGATCTCGCCGCCGAAGCACTGGAAGCGCCGGCCGCCGATCTTGTCTACGCCGGTGGGCGCTACACGGTCGCCGGCACCGATGTCGGCATCGATCTCGCGCAGCTTGCCGCACGGCAAAGCGATGCGCGTATCGCCGTGGTTAGCACCAGCTCCGTCGCTGGCCCGAGCTGGCCCAACGCCTGCCATGTGTGCGAGGTCGAGATCGACCCCGACACCGGTGAGGTCGCTGTCGTCGCCTACGCCAGCGTCAACGACATCGGCACGGTGGTCAGCCCCGGCATCGTGCGCGGGCAGGTCGACGGCGGCGCAGTGCAAGGCATCGGCCAGGCCTTGTGCGAGCGCATCGTCTACGACGAAAGCGGCCAGCTGCTATCGGCCAGCTACATGGACTACGCGCTGCCGCGCGCCGACGGCTTCATCGGCTTCAAGACCGAGTTCGACACCAGCGTGCCGTGCCTGAACAACGCGCTGGGTGTCAAAGGCGTGGGCGAGCTCGGCACCATCGGCGCCACGCCGGCGGTGGTGAATGCCGTCGTGGATGCGCTGGCCTCGGGCGGCGTCGGCGCGCGCGTCGCTAACTTGCAAATGCCACTGACATCCGAGCGCGTGTGGCGCGTGTTGCACGGGCGCTGAGAGCGGCGTGGCGCCAGCGATAGACTGCGAAGATCACGGCCCAAAACGCCGCCAGGAGACGCCATGCCCAAGCTGCTGCGCAACGGTCTTGCCCTCATCCTGGGCATCGTCATCGGCAGCGCCGTCAACATGGCGCTCATCACTTTCGGCCCCATCCTGATCGCGCCGCCGGCGGGCGCGGATATGAGGACTGCCGAAGGCCTGCGTGCCGCGATGCACCTCTTCCAGCCGCAACACTTCGTGATGCCTTTCCTGGCGCATGCGCTGGGCACGCTGGTGGGAGCGCTGGTGGCCTACGTCATCGCCGCCAGTGCCAAGCTGCCCCTGGCCTATGCCGTGGGCGTCGTCTTCTTGTGTGGCGGCATCGCCGCCAGCTTCATGATTCCCGCGCCGGCGTGGTTCATCGCCGTCGATCTACTTGGTGCCTACATGCCGATGGCCTGGCTGGCCATTCGCATCGGGCGCGGTTTGCCCGGCGCCGTATCAACTTGAAAAGCTTCAGCCATGGCCGACGTAAAAACCAAGCCGACCCAAGCCAGCGTGGCGGCGTACCTGGCTGCGATCGACGACCCCGCGCGCCGCGCCGACTGCGAGGCCATCAGCAAGCTCATGCGCAAGCTCACCAAGCAAGAACCCAAGATGTGGGGCAGCGCCATCGTGGGCTTTGGCGCCTACCGCTACCCCTACGCCAGCGGGCACAGCGGCGAGTCGTGCTCAGTGGGCTTCTCCTCGCGCAAGGGTGACATCAGCGTCTACCTGGTGGCCGCCAGCCCAGACCAGGACGAGCTTTTGGCCAAACTGGGTAAGCACAAGATGGGCAAGGCCTGCCTGTATCTGCGCAGCCTGAGCGACATTGACCTCAAGGTCTTGGAGAAACTCATCGCCGGGTCGTTCACTGAGATTCAGCGCCGCTATGGCAGCCCTGCCAAGCCCTAAGCATTGGCTGGCCACCGTCGTGTTGGCCGTTAGTTTTGGCCTCAGTCTACCGGCCTGCACCACACGACATCAGGAGCCAACCCGTATGAGCACCACCCTCAGCGCTGAATCGGTCGTCGCTTTCTTGCATCGCTTCGAGGCGCTGGCCGAGAAGGAAGACTTCAGCCTGATCCGCGACATGATCGACGAGCGCGCCATCTTTCGCTACAACGACGGCGACTTCATCGGGCGCGAGGCGATTCAAGCCGTGTTCGAGAAAACCTGGCGCGGCGACCCCACGGTCAAGCGGGCGCGCTTTTACCTGTCCGACATCGTGGTGCTGAGCGTTGATACCGTCAGCGCCACGGCAACCTACACCTACCACTGGGAAGGCGCGCAAGGCGGCCGCGAGTTCAAGATTCAGGGCCGCGGCACACGCGTGTTGTTGATGGAAGGCGGCCGCTTTCGCATCAAGCACGAACACTTGAGCCGGTTCCCCCGCCCGCCCTGAAGCGCGGCACACACCGCGTACGTCAGACGCTAGCGAGTATGGCCACCCGGCAGCATCGCGCGCGCGTCGGCATGCTGGCCTACACGCGCCGTCGCCGCAAACGCCGATGATGCAGTCGGCGTGCGCCGACTTTACGCATGCGATTTCGAGAGGACTCAAACATGCGCCAACCTGAACTGCCCGAGCCTGTACGGCCGATCGAAGCGAACGAAGCGCTCGAAGCGTCCCTCAGCGCCGCGCCGGTCACACGCCGTCGCTTCGTGCGCGACGGCGCGCTGGTCGGGGCCGCGCTGGGCACTCTCGGCGTCGGGCTGTCCGCTTGCGGCGGCGGCTCCACGCCCGAGGGCACCTTCGGCCACGGCGTGGCCAGCGGCGACCCCCTGGCCGACCGCGTCATGCTCTGGACCCGCGTCACGCAAAGCGCCGCCGGGGCTATCGACGTCGGCTGGGAGCTTGCCCGCGACGCGCTCTTCGCCAGCGTGGTGGCCTCGGGCATCACCAGCACCAGCGCGGCGCGCGACTTCACCGTCAAGGTCGACGTTAGCGGCTTGCAGCCAGCCACCCACTACCACTATCGCTTCCGCCTCGGTGGCGAGCTGTCGCCGGTGGGGCGCACCAAGACCCTGCCCGTCGGCGCGGTGGGTGCGGGCGGCGGGGCCGGCCAGGTGCGGCTTGCGGTGATGAGCTGCGCGGCCTACCCCGTCGGCCAGTTCCACGCCTACGCCGACGCGGCGCGGCGCGGCGACATCGACGCTGCCGTGCTGCTGGGCGACTACATCTACGAGTCCGACTTGAGCCGCGGGCTCGAACTCGCGTCGCGCCTGCTGGGTCGCAACTGGGAGCCCGACCGCGAACTGATCACGCTGCAGGACTATCGTGATCGGCACAACTTCTATCGCGGTGACTTCGATCTCAAGGCGATGCACGCCGCGATGCCGGTGATCGCCGTCTGGGACGACCACGACCTCATCAACGGCATCTGGCGCGACGGCGCGAGTGCGCACGACCCGAGCAAAGGCAGCTTCAGTGCACGCCGCGCGGCGGCGATGCAGGCCTTCCAGGAGTGGTTGCCGATCCGCGTGCCCGACCCGGCGGCGCCGGCCAAGATCTATCGCCGCTTCGATTTCGGCAACCTGGCCACGCTGCACATGCTCGATGCGCGTGCGCTCGGCCGCGATCAGCAGGCCTCGCGCGCGGATCATCTGTCCGGCGCCACCGCAAGCCCGACGCGGCAGATGCTCGGCGCTGAGCAGATGGCCTGGCTGGATGCGGGCTTGCAGGCTTCGACCGCGACCTGGCAGCTGCTTGGCTCGCAGGTCTGGATGGCGCGCATGCACCTGCCCCTGAGCGTGCTCGACAACTTCAACGAAGGCGCGATCGCGGACTTTCTGGCGGCGCAGTCGACCCCGCAGGCCCTGCGCAGCGACGCGCAACGTGCCTTGGTCGCGCAGCCGCGCGCGCCGTTCAAGTCCGACACCTGGGACGGCTACCCGGCGGCGCGCGAGGCCGTGTTCGCCAGCGCGCGCCGGCTCGACAAAAACCTGGTCGTGCTCGCCGGCGATTCGCACAACGCCTGGGCCAGCGACCTCAAAGACGCCGCCGGCGCTGCGGTCGGCGTCGAGTTCGCGACCACCTCGGTCACCTCGGCCGGGCTCGAGCTCGAATACCCGCGCATCACACGCCAGTTCCTGGCCGACGCCTTCGTCAAGATGGTGCCCGAGCTGCGCTACGCCGAGACCAGCGACCGCGGCTATCTGATCGTCACGCTGACCCCGGCGCAGGCGCGCGCCGACTGGGTCTTCGTCGGCTCGGTGTTCGACAACGAGCTGAAGTCAAGCGTCGGGCGCAGCCTGGCCACTATCCCCGGTGCGGCCAACCGCAGGATCAGGGAGGTTTGAGCGTGGCCGGTGAACGGGTAGCGCATGCGGATGCGACGGTACGACGGTGGCTCAACGCCGCCGTGCGGGCGTGCGAAGTGCTAGCTTGCGAAGTACACGGACATCCAAGCGTGTGCGTGGCTACCAAGGCGTCGCTCGATAGTCTTTCAGGAACTGTCCCCATACGTGTTCACCGGTATTGAAGCCATGGATGATGGGGTCGAGGGTACGGGCCGCGCCGTCGACGATGTCCAGGGGCGGGTGAAAGCGCTGCTCGGC